>JAWSVD010000221.1:0-13540 GCA_033852095.1 Granulosicoccaceae bacterium
GCACCCCAGGACCAGGCAGAGCGAGAGGTGCAAAGCAGGCAGCAACAGGCGCGGCTGCTGGAAAGCACCCTGGCCAATCTCAACCAGCATTTTGTCTTGAACGAGACACTGATCATCGAGATAGGCAGCGCGGACGGGCCCTTGTTCGACCCCGAGAGCTTGCGCATTCAGGTACCCTACGGATTTGTGCTCGAAGTGCAGCGGCGCTTCGAAGAGGGGGAGAATAGCGGAGGATTGAGTCCCGAGGACGCTGCGCTGGACGCGCTACTGCACTCCCTGTTGCACGAAGTTGCGCACGCACTGGTGGCCTTGCACGAATTGCCAGTGGTGGGACGCGAAGAGGACGCGGCCGACTCCTTGGCCGTGATTCTACTGATCGAACTCTTTGAAGAGGGGCGGGAGATTTCGATCACGGCGGCGGAGCTTTTTGATCTGGAGAGTCAGGACAGAGAGCTGAGCGAAGAAGATTTCTGGGACGAACACAGCCTGGACGCACAGCGCTATTACAGTACCTTGTGCCTAGTCTACGGTAGCAGCCCCACCGACTACCAAGAGCTGCCAGAGCAGCTGGGCTTCTCTTCTGAGCGGGCGGAGAACTGCGAATCAGACTACCAAATTGCGTCCGAGAACTGGTGGACACTGTTGGCTCCGCACAGTGCCGAACCCCAGTAGCGCCGAATTTAATCGGGCGCACTGTCGGGCAATAACCCTAAAGCTACTCAAGGAACCTCTCAGTGCAGCAAGCCATCACCGGATTTCATCAAGACGAAGAGCAGCACTGGGTGGCAGAGTTGGCGTGCGGCCATCAGCAACATGTTCGCCACACACCGCCCTGGGTGAGTCGCCCGTGGGTGGTGACGCAGGCGGGGCGTGATGCTCAATTGGGGCAGGTGCTCGCGTGCAAAAAATGCGACTGCGGTGCGCCCAGAGACCGCTGAGGTTTTTCACACCGCGGGTGCTTGCCGCGATCGTTATTTGGGGGCAGCACATGAATAAGCCTGAACAGATGAAATATCATCGTTGATGGCCTATCATGCGCAGGCTATCGCGTATTTATACAGGTTCAAATTGGTTGTGACTGCGCCTCTCCGAAAAATCATGCTCCAGCTGCTGTTGCTCGCCTTTGTGGTGGCGAACACGCAGGCTGCTGTGCACGCGGTGGAGCACCACTGGCAACTTGAGGCCGACCGTGCTCACGCGGGTCAAGTTGATGATGGCCGTTGGCATAAACACACGAAGCAAGATAGCGGCGATTCCAGCCACAGCTTTGATTGCGGCTTGTGTCAGTTGTCGCTGGCTTCTGCATTGGCGGCATCCCCTCCTAGTCATACCTTAAGCGCAGCGCCACATGCTCAGGCCCTTGTTCCGCTTGAGCGCTTCTGTCGAGCGGCACATCGGCTTCGGCCACCAAGCCGCGCGCCTCCTCTCGCACACTTAATTTGACGTCTTGGGCCCCATTGCCCAATTGAATTAGGTTTGCGTTAGGAATTAATACAGATGTTTAAAACACTGAAGTTATCTGCTGTGGCGCTTTTGAGTGCTCCCCTGTTTTTGTCATCGACGGTTGGGGCGGAAGTGCAGCGCCAACACGGCGCGCATGAGCACGGATTTGCCCAGTTGCAAATCGCCTCCGATGGGGACGAGTTGTTGCTCTCGCTGGAGACCCCCGCTTTTAATTTGCTGGGCTTTGGCGCGCCTTCTTCTGATTATCACGTCAGGCAGGTTCACGCCCTGGAGGCCGTACTCGCAGCACCGCTGAACTTGTTCGAACCGATCGGCGTGGCGTGCGCGGTAGAAGCGGTGCACTTGGATTCGGCCTTGTTTGAAGAGCGCGGAAGTGAACATCACGACGAGCACACAAACGAGCAACAAAAACACGAAGAACACGAAGTCGGGCACGCGGGTGAAGACCACGACGAAGATGAAGACGAGCACGAGGGGCACAACGAGATTCATGCCGCGTGGCACTTGCAGTGCCAGCAACTCGGTGGGATGGAAGCGCTCGTGGTTCATGCTTTTGAACGTTTCAAGCACCTAGAGACCCTGCAGGTGGAATACCTGCTCGGGACAACGCAAGGGTCTCAGCGCTTGAATGCTGATGACTCAGCACTCAACTTCTGATGCGCACTGCGGCGGGCTTTAGAGAAGCAGCTCATGACTGATGTCATCGACATCGATGATTTGCAATTTCGCTGGCAGGGGGCTTCGGCCTCGCTGCTGCAAATCGACGATTTTAAGTTGGCCGCGGGCGAGCGGGTGTTTTTGTGCGGCCAGAGTGGCTCGGGCAAAAGCACTTTGCTCAACCTGATTACCGGTGTGCAGGATGGCTACAGCGGCCAGCTGCAGGTGCTGGGCCAAGAGATGCGCAGCCTGCGTCCAGCCCAGCGCGACAGCCTGCGCGCGGCGAGCATCGGCTATATTTTCCAGCAATTTAACCTGCTGCCTTACCTGAGCGTCTTGGACAACGCCGGTTTGCCCTGCAGGCTTTCGCCCGAGCGAAAGGCCAGGGCCATAGCGAGCTTTGGCAGTGTTAGCCGCGCCGCGCTGACCTTGATGACAGAGCTAGGCTTGGACGCGGATTGTTTTGATCGTGCGGTGAGCTCCCTGAGCATTGGCCAGCAACAGCGCGTGGCGGCGGTGCGCGCGTTGATCGGTGGGCCGGAGCTGATCATCGCCGACGAGCCCACCTCGGCACTGGACACCGCGCACCGGCAGCGCTTTATGCAGCAACTGCTGGCCACTTGCGGCGAGCGCGGTATCTCGCTGTTGTTTGTCAGTCACGACAACGGCTTGCGAGAGCAGTTTGACCGCGTGGTCTCCATGGAAGAGCTAAACCAAGGCGGTGCCCATGTACTGGATTGAATTGGCCTACCGCAGTCTGCTCAACCGGCGGCTGACGGTTGTGCTGACAGCTTTAAGCATTGCCATCAGTGTGATGCTGGTGCTGTCGGTGGAGAAAATCCGGGTGGATGCCAAGAGCAATTTCACCAACACCCTGAGCGGCACTGACCTGGTGGTCGGGGCGCGCACAGGGGCGTTGAATCTATTGCTCTATTCGGTGTTTCGCATCGGTGACGCCAGCAATAATATCTCCTGGCAGAGCTATCAGGAGCTGGGGGGAAATCCAGATGTGAGCTGGATGGTGCCTCTATCGCTGGGGGATTCGCACCGCGGCTACCGGGTGATCGGCACCACGGCGGCGTATTTTCAGCACTACAAATTTGCCCGCGAGCAGTCGCTGAGCTTCTCCCGCGGTGCAGCCTTTGAAGAGCTGTTTGACACGGTCATCGGCAGCGAAGTCGCCCGCAGACTCGGCTATGCGGTGGGGGACAAAATTGCCCTCTCGCACGGCACGGGGGTGGTGAGTTTTTCCAATCACGACGACCTGCCGTTCACGATCAAAGGCCTGCTCGATCCCACCGGCACGCCGGTCGATCGCAGCCTGCACGTATCACTTGGCGCAATAGAAGCCATTCATCAGGGCTGGGATAACGGCGTCAAGCTGCGCGGGGCCAAGGGCTTTGACCCGGCGACCTCCAAGCCACTCGAGCCCGAGGTGATCACGGCGGCTCTGGTGGGCATGAAATCACGGCTAAAGACCTTCGCCTTTCAGCGCCATGTCAACAAATACAGCGAAGAGCCGCTGATGGCAATAGTACCGGGCGCCACCTTGCAGCAGCTGTGGTCTATGTTGCGCTTTGTCGAGAGTACCCTGTTGGCGATTGTCGCCCTGGTGGCCTGCAGCAGTTTGCTCGGTCTGCTCACGGTGATCATGGCGGGGCTCAACGAGCGGCGCCGCGAGATAGCACTGCTGCGCGCGCTGGGGGCTTCGGCGCGTCACGTCTTTGGCCTGCTCTGCGGCGAGGCGGCGCTAATTGCCTTGCTTGGCTCACTGCTGGGTGTGCTGTTTTATTACGCGCTGTTGATCGTGATGTCGCCGCTGTTGCTGGCGAACTTTGGGGTGGTGGTACAGGTCGATGTACTGCCGCTAAATTTAATCGGCTATCTGCTCGCGCTGGTGTGCTTCGCCGGCTTGCTGGGCTTGATACCTGCCTGGCGCGCCTACCGCTTTGCGCTGAGCGACGGCCTGACCATGAGGACATGAACATGCTAGCAATAGAAGTTACGCATTTGAGATTTGAAACAATAAAGCGGACCGCCAGTGTCGCGTTGATTATAGCTGCACTGAGCGCGGGAGTAGCGTCCGCGTCGGCGCAAGAGGCGGCCAGCCCTGCAGGTGATACGGCACTGTTTGAGCCGCTTATTCCCGAGCCAGACGCCGAGGGTTATATCCACCTCGAGTGGGACAGCCTGATGCCGCAGAATTTCAGCGGTGAGATGTTCGGCGAGGCGCATGGCAAGGCGGTGGTGCACGAGCTGCTCGACAAAAAGGTGACCATTCCGGGCTTTATGGTGCCGCTGGACGTAGACGGAACCTTGGTCAATAAGTTTCTACTGGTGCCCTACCACGGTGCCTGTGTGCACGTGCCGCCACCGCCGCCAAACCAATTGATCTATGCCAAGCTCGACGAGCCCTACGCTCTTGATGAAATGTGGATTCCGCTGGAAATATTCGGCACTTTAAAAGCCGATTACCAAGAGACCGAAGTGGCCGCCGTGGGCTACCGCATGGAAGTCGATAAGATCATTTTGTTCGAGTATCAATGAGAACTCATCAGCAATGCTGAGCAGGCGCTTAGCCAAAAAAGGCTCGGTACCACTACGGTGACCGAGCCTTTTCTTTTCTACAGCTGCAGTAAAGCTAGAAAAAATACTCCACCGTGACGCTCATGTGATCTTCTTCGCGGAAGCTGTAGAGCGGGTCGCTGGGCGTTTCGCTGTCAAACAAACGGGCGTCGACGGTGCCGCGCCAATTGTCGCCGAAGCGCCGGTTGCCCTCGATGAAGGCGAGGCGGCTGTCGCTGTTGTCGACGCTCTGGCTGACACCGATCAAGAGGTTGCTGTCCTGTACGTCGTTCAGGGTGAAACGGGCGGCGAGAAAGACATCTTTGTCGTTGATCACGCCGCTGTCGGCGCCGCGGCTGTCGCGGTGTAATTCCGCCAGCAGGCCTACGTCCGCGTCGCTCTCGGCAATGCCCACCAGGGTGTACTCAAAGCCGCCGACCGCCGCGACATAATCTCTGTCAGGGTTGCCTTGTGCAATCGCCTCGGCTTTCCACAGCCAAGAGCCCTTGGTCGCCTGCAGGTCAATGCCTACCTGCTCGATCTGGTTGTAATATGGCCGTAGCACGGTCTGGGCCTGCGCGTTCTGAGCGATTTGCAGCTGTGGGTTACGGTTAGTGCCTTTGAAATACGACAGGCCGTAGTCCCAGTCGCCCAGCGTGTGGCTGTAGCGAAAGGCATAGTCCAGGTGCTCTTCTTCCTGGCTGGATTGGTACTGGGCATTGTCCTGATCGATCGGCAGTGGCCCGGCCGGCCGGCCGTCCACACCCGCGAATGTGCGCTCGCGGAAGTAGGGCAGCACGAAGGCGTCCACGGTGCCCCAGTCCTTGAGCAGTGACCAGTGCAGCATGGGTTGGCCAAGCTTGTGACCGCCCTCTGCTGACTGAACTTGATCGCTCTGGTTGATCACGTCGACCAGGTGGTTGGATTCCGCCACACCCCAGAACACCTTGCCGATACCCGTGTGCAGCTCCCATTCGTCGGCGACGTGTATCCACTTGAGCTCGCGGATGTCGCCGCTGCTGCGTTGATCATCGGTATTATCAGCGCGCGCAAATAAGGTGGCGTCAATGAGGTTATTGCCGTCTTCTGATTGCCAATAGAAAGCCGGTTCAATAAAAACAGAGCTGTGCAACTGATCGCCGTCGTCAAACCAGCGTGCATCCGCACCGATGCTGCCACTGAATTCAACGGCGCAAGCGGTTGATACAGTCAGGGCGGCGAGGGTGATACCCGTGCAAAAGCAGCCAAGTTTCGCTGTGCTTTTCATGTTGTTATTAGGTCCTTAAAGTTTCCATGTAGTTGCAGAGTTCTTCGACGATGGGCATCAGTTCAAATTCATCGCAGTGCTGGGCGCACTTGCCCATGCCCTTTAGACCTTGAATGGTGCTGACGATAAAAATCGATGCTGCCTGCCTGTCTATGTCTTTGCGCACGCTGCCCTCGGCTTGGCCGTGGCTGAGTGCGTTTTCGGTGAACTCTTTCCATGTCAGAAAAATATTGTTGAGCCGCTCTTGGAAACCTTCGTCCAAGCCGGACATCTCTTGCACCAGGTTGTTCACCGGGCAACCCTTGGAGAGTTCCTCCTGGGTCATCGCCGAGAAATTATGGCGCAGCGTCGTTTGGATGTTGGTGATCACGTCCTGACCACCATCCATTGAATTGAGCACTCGGTTGACCCATATCTGCAGCACTTCATCCACGATGGCGTATCCCATCGCCTTCTTGCTGGGGAAGTGGTGGTAGAGCGCCCCTTTGGTCAAACCGGTTTTTTCCAGCACGCGGTCGATGCGCAACCCCTGAAATCCGTGTTCGTGCATTTCAGCAAAGGCGACCGCTAAGATGCGTTCGCGTGCCGAGCTGTTTTGGTCGATGTCGACAAAAGGGTGCAGTGATGCTGGCATGGGTCTATTCCTTCTCGCTTAGCGGTAGCTCGGCGGAACCGCGGCCCGCCGAACAGGGCTTCAGCGATTTATCGGGCTCGTTTTAAGCTGTTTTTGTTAAATTCTTTTTCGGACAATCCGGTGCCGAATTGGTAATTGTGCCATTTCAGCTCGGTCTTTTTGCCGGTCTGGTGGTTACTGACCTGAAAACCGTCGGCGCGCCAATAGTTGTCAAGATACTGATTGTAGCCAGTGAATACCAGTGTCTTCAGCAACGCCCCTTTGCGGTCGTAGAAGTCAGTCTTGCGCGGGCGGTAATGCTCCTTGTCCAACCAGACTTCCTGAAATTTGTAACCCGAGTGCTTGTACAGCGGGAAGTACTTGACCACGAAGACATCCAAGCCATCAATGTTGTCATCACGCAGGTATTCGTAGTCGTATTTGTCCACTTCAAAGGAGGACAGATCCTCAAAAGCAAATTCGCTGCCCAAGAAGGGACCAGATTTGTTGGCGGAGGCAATGCGCTTGACGCGCTTCAGAGCGGGCAAATACAGCCATTGCTGATCGGGTTCCAGCGAGTGCGAGAAGGACAAAAAGGCGGTGCCCTTGACGTCGCGTGGTTGCTGGAAAACACTCAGGGATTTATCGCCGTCGCCTTCGACTTCGAGTGACTTAATGGTCAGTTTTCGGGTGCTGGACTTGCCGTGTTTGTTGGTGAGGATCATCTCCAGTTCGGCTGATGAATCCCCCCAGCCGCGGTCGCGTTTTTCTGCTTCTACGGCTATCTCTCGGCCCTTGGATTGGGCGTCGGCCAGTGCCTGTGTCGGCAGCGCGTAGCTCAAGGCTGTCAGCAGGGCTGCGGTGATCAGTGGTGCTTTCATGTTTTCTTTCTCTCTAAAAATGTGCAAATTTGAAACGCCCCTCTGCCGTGTATGGCGCGGCAGAGGGACATAGCTTTAAGCGTTTGGCAGCGCCTCGGCGGTGTCGATGTCGACGGCCTCATCACCGGTGGTGATCAGGTCTTCGCCCTTGTCCAACCACATCAGCAGCGGTGGCAGCAGCAGGAAGTCCACGATCAGCGCGACTGCGATGGTGATGGCGGTGACTATGCCCATGTCGCCGTTGAGCTTGAAGGTGGACAGCGCCAGCACGGCAAAGCCGCAGCACAGCACCAGGGTGGTGACCACCAGCGCCTGGCCCACTTGGTTAAAGGCGTAGCGCACCGCATCCGCTGAGCTGAGCCCTTTCTCGCGGCGAGCGCGCAGGTACTTACTCAGGAAGTGCACGCTGTCATCCACCACTATGCCCATGGTCATGCCGACCACCACCGAGATTGACATGCCCACCTGGCCGTTGATCAAGCCCCAAATACCGAAGGCGATACCTGCGGGTAAGAGGTTGGGGATCAGGCTGAGCATGCCGAGCTTGAAGGAGCGCAGGGCGAAGATCAGCACCAGGGAAATACCGATCAGCGCGAAGCCCGAGCCGCCGAGCAAGCTCATGGTGTTGCGCTTGCCAATATGAGCAAACATCAGTGCCGGGCTTGCAGGTGTGACCTGGATGCCGTTGTTGTTGAAGGCCAGCCATTCATTGACGGAGCGCTCCAATTCCAGCACCTGGTTGGTGCTCATGTTGACGGTGGTCACGGAGACGCGAGTCGCTGATTTGTCCACGTCGATCTGGTTGTTGAGGTCCAGACCGTAGGGCAGGGACATCTCATACAGCAGCAGGTATTGTGCGGCCAAATCCCGGTCGGTGGGCAGGGTGTGGGCCGTGGGGTCATCGCCGTGCATGTTGCGGTTCAGGCGCTTCATGGTATCGGTGAGTGAGAACACGTGCGCCACTTGCTCGTAGCTGTACATGTGCTCTACAAAGCCATCAATGGTGGCGAGGAAGCCCGGGTCAGATATGCCACCTGACTCGGACGACTGGAAGGAGTATTCGATGGAATAGGGGCCCACCAGATTCTCAGAGGCGTAGTCGGAGTCCGCACGGAATTCGACACTGGGGGCAAAATACTCGACGAAGTTATCGTTGATTTCATTGCGCGGCACAAAAGCCACAAACAGCAAGCTCAGGGCCAGCATGCCCCAGAGCAGCGGTTTGCGCTGGTTGACCACCAGATCGCCGAGCGCGGTCATCGCTGTGGATTGATTATCAGCGACCTTTTTTGCTTTGATCGGCATAACCACGGTAATAGCGGGCAAGAAGCTGATGCTCAAGATCCAGGCGACGAGTACGCCGACAGCGACGATGTTACCGAGATGTGCCAAGGGCGGTACTTCGGAGAAATTCATGGTCAAAAAGCCCATGGCCGTGGTCAGTGATGTAATGAAGATGGGCATGGCATTGATGCGGATACTCTCCACCATGGCCGCGCGCTTTTCACGTCCGTTGCGCATCTCCCAGAAGAAGGTCACCAGCAGGTGCACCGCGTCGGCGACCGCCATGGTGAGGATGATGGTTGGGGCGGATGCGGTGGGCGGGGTTAGCTTGAAGCCGCTCCAGCCAAACAGTCCCATCGCGGTGGCGATGGACATAAAGATAATACTGAGTGTTGCCAGGGTGCCCCAGGCGCTGCGCAGCATGATACCGAGCATGATCGCGACGACCAAAAACATCAGCGGCACAAGTGTCGCCATGTCGTTTTGTGAACTCTCGCCAAAGGCGTTGTTCATCATCACGATGCCAGTCAGACGCACCACAATATTGGGGTCACGGGCTTCTACTTGGGCTTTCAGGTCGCGGGCAAAGGCCGCCACTTCGGGGATTTCGTCCAGGGATTTACCGGGGAACTGCACCACCACGTTGACACCCGTGTCGCGGGTGCTGGGGTTGATCAGGCGGTTGACCAGCAGGGGCTCATTGATCGCAATGTCTTTGATGCGCTGCAACTGGGCTGCGTCTAACTCGAGCGGATCGAGCACCAGATTGGCCACGTTGAGGTCATCTTCGATGGCCTCGGTGTGCTGGTGATTGGTGATCGAATCAACCCGCGTGGAGAAGGGCGTTTGCCACGCTTCCTCTGTCAGCCATTCGACGGTGGCGAGAGTTTGCGGAGTGAAAACGTCGCCGTCCTTGGGCGTGATGAGAAACACCACATTATCGGACTTGTCGTAGGTGTTCTGCATGGCCTCGAAAGCTTGCAGTTGCGGATTGCTCTCGTGAAAGAAGGCGCGGTAATCATTGGTGAAGGCGAGGAAGCGGCCGCCGGAAGCAGCGAAAAGGGTCAGCACCAGTCCAACAGCAATAACAAGCCAACGGAAACGAATAATCGCCTCCGCGTAATGCACAACAAAGGGGCTTGCTGTGTTTTTTTGCATGGGTTTCTCCGTGAGAACAAGTAGAAGTGTAGAGCAGTCAAAGGGAAAGACAAACTAGACGGTCTGTATTTAGCTACAGACCAACTGGTTTGTCAATATGAAAATAGGGCATAAATGGAAGTTTTTGCTGGAGCTAGGCATTGGCGAATAAAGGCACAAAAATTGACAGTGCCTTGACACCAGCATGAGAGGCTAAGGCCATGTATTAACAGGGTAATAAATGCGTTCTGCTCGATTGCTCAAATTCAATGACTCTGGCGGAGCAGAGCATCGGGTCGATACAGCAGGGGTTAAAGTTAGGCGATGTTCCTGACAACAGTTTGTCAGTAAGGCGATTATTGCGGTTTTCGGATATCAGCGAGGCCTTGGTCGTTGCAGCGAGATCGCTGCGCATCGGTATCCGGGTTGCGAGGTAATCTCAATCTCAGGTCGCGCACCGAGTCTTCGGTGGGGCCGAATTCATTCGGGCAATGCCGCGAGCTTTGGTGACACTGGGTGAGTCGATGTTGTTGCAGGGCAAGCCGCGGAGGCGCCTGCGGCTTGTCCGCCCTATGGGGCTCTGTGATAGGGGCATTACAAGTGACAGGCACCACAAGTGTGTTCTTTTGTGGGTGAGCCTTCAGGCTTACATCGCCCGGTCTCGGTCTCGGCGTAATGTTCCATTGTCCAGCAATGAACCGCCGATGATTGACCATCGGTACGGCATTAACTAGGTTTAGCTAACAGCACGATCACCGGAGTAGACAACCGTCAAAGCCAATACGCGCGAAGCCAAGAGCAAGCTCTCACAGCTTGCTGATCGGGCAGCACAGGGAGAGCGTGTGGTCATCGCTAAGGCTGGCGAGCCCTATGTCGAGCTGATCCCTTGTCGCCAGGAATCGCGGCCAGGCTTTGGTTGGCTCAAAGACGAGGTATCCATCAGCGCTGATTTCGACAGTGATACCACCAATTCAGCTGTTGCGGACTTGTTTGAAGGCAAGGCATGAAGCGGCTCTTGCTCGACACCCACGCCTTTATTTGGTGGATCAGCGGTGACGAGTCGCTCGGGCCAATTGCCAGAGAGCAGATCGCCGACACAGCCAATCAAATCTACATCAGCGCTGCCACTGTGTGGGAGATGAGCATCAGGCGGCAATTGGGCAAACTGACTGCGCCCGATGATCTCGAAGCAGTCGTTGAGCGCTGCGGTTTCACACCCTTATCGATAGGCCTGTTTCACGCGCAACAAGCGAGCGGGCTGCCCATGCACCACCGCGATCCCTTTGACCGCATATTGATCGCACAAGCACAAGCAGAGGGGCTGACTTTGGTGACTCGAGATTTTGCTTTTCCAGAATATGGCGTGCGGCTACTGACGGCGGGTGAGTAGCGGCCGGGAAATTGAGAGTAGTGGGCAGGTTTTGGGGTGGAGCGGAGATCATGGTCTTCTGTTGTCTAGCTCCTGCAGGCCCTGCAGTAGCTGGCACTTAAACTGTGTCGTGTGCTCGCGGCGGGTGTTTGGCCAAAGTGTTAATATGCCCTTTGAACTTGATGTTGGAGTTGATATGTCAGCAGCATTTAAGCAAGTAATTGATAATATAAAAGAACTGACGACAAAAGAGCGTGCCCTGGTGGCGCAGTGCCTGATTTCTTCGTTGGATACAAAGCAAGAGCAGGGCGTGGATGAGGCGTGGGCTGCTCTGGCTGAACGACGATTGCAAGAGCTTGAATCAGGCGCGGTAAAGGCGGTGTCTTGGCAGGAGATAAAAGGTGGTTTGAAGGACTGAGCATGCACGAGCTGCTGTTCCATCCCGCTGTCAATCAGGAGGTGAAAGCCTCATATCGCTGGTATGAACGCCAGGCTGACGGGCTGGGCGATGACTTCATCTTTGAACTGGAGTCTGCTTATGAGGCTATTTTAGAGCTTCCGAGCACTTGGCCCGTTTTCCAAGGCAATAGCCGTCGCTTCGTCTTGGGCCGATTCCCCTTCTCGATCATCTATGCCTTGAGCAACAACTCGTTACTGGTTGTGGCTGTCATGCATCACAGTAAAAAACCTGGTTATTGGGAAAGTCGCACATAGACGCCGTGTCTATTTCTCTGACGAGATCCCCACGCGCGAGACATACCGGGTGAATTGAACGCTGGCGCCGGCATGCCCACATTCCATCTGACCCCGAGACTTGAAGCTTGCTTCGCTGCGCTCCCGCATTCCGCTTCGCTCCATGACGGGCTACGGGTGCGGTGATGTTGCGGGAAATCGGCGACATTGCCCCTGCAGAGCGATGTCACCGCGTCGATGATGTCGGGTCAGGTGTAGCCCGTTCGTTGCGCAGCGGTATCCGGTTTTTTCCTGCATTTATTTGAGTTTTTGATGCACCCGGCCGGCGTTGGCCCGCATTGCGCGGGCGCTCATGATTTGAGGCTTACTGCTCTGTGCCGCTGGTCAAAAACTTGCTCTGATATACTTACATTATGTCTATATGTAAGGAGTTTTCGCGATGGCTGATGCCGTACTGACCAGCAAAGGGCAAATCACGATTCCGGCAGAGATCAGAAAACAAATGGATCTGCAGCCCAAGGATAAAGTGGTATTTACCGTGCTGACCAACGGCACCACCGTGATGCGCGCTAAAAAGCGGGCAATTGCTGACTTAGCCGGCTCTGTAAAACCCGGCCACAAGCGAAAAGTCAAAACCGAAGACATGAGGCCACAATAACGTGGCCAGCCTCGACACCAATGTACTGGTGCGCTATCTGGTGAAAGACGATGTGAAGCAGCACGCCATCGCTGTGCGTACCATCACTACGCTCGCCAGTGAAGGGGAGGTCAGCATAGCCGTAACCGTCGCACTGGAACTTGAGTGGGTGCTTCGCTCCTGTTATGGCGTGGATAAAACAGACGTTATCGACGTGTTTACGCGGCTGCTCGAAACCGACGGTTTGAGCTTTCACGTCGAGCCAAGTATCGAGCGGGCCTTGAGCTTGTACAGCGAACATTCGGCCGACTTTGCCGACTGCCTGCACGTCGCTCTGTCCCTCTCCCATGACGCCTTGCCCTTTTACAGCTTTGACAAAAAAGCCGCCAAAATGCCGCAGGTTATTTTCCCGAGTTAGTGGTGAGTCTGCGGGTGGTCGGGTGTGCTGCGGTGCCCGTGCTTGCTCTGCTGTGTTTTTCTCAACGAAGTAAATATCTGGTCGCGGATCAGATGTTGGGGTGTTAGCAGCGACCCCGTTCAGCCGTCAGTCCGCGCGCTGGTGTCGGGTCGGGTTATGTACTGTACGGTAATTTAGGGTTTTGGCTAAGTGGCTGATATAGTGGGAGTCTTTGGGGCGGTGAGGCTGTTGGACAGGTTCCATTTCAGGCGTCCGCGTAAATCTGCAACACCGGATTTTCAGGTGTTTGCAACAGTTAGGCTATTCAATCAACTAAGGAGGAGGTATGGCACTTCCAAGTGTATATACGCAAGCTTACGGACAAGTCCCCGGTTTCTTTCAGAAAATACAGGAAGGGCAAGCGCCTTCCACTTTTACCCAACAACACCTTAAAGACATTGGATTTGCTTCAACTAATCATCGTGCATTCATCCCTATACTGAAAGCCTTGGGTTTTTTAACGCCTGGGGGTACACCAACTAACAGATACCATGATCCTGATTCCGTGATCAAATT
>JAWSVD010000222.1:0-12040 GCA_033852095.1 Granulosicoccaceae bacterium
GGCGGGGAGGGTGTCTTGGGTGAACAGCCCAACGACAAGGTTGGTACCGTGATACAGAATCCGGGTGATCTGCATGTGCTCGCGCTCAGAGCGTCGCAGAATCTTCAGCGAGCCGATGTGTTGGCCTCGCTCCAGTGCCCCTGCGATACATCGCGCAAGTGTTGCCTGACCTCTGAGCCCAAGGTTGAAACCGTGTGCCGTCACCGGGTGCATGCCCACGGCTGCATCACCGATCAAGGCAAAGCCCTCAGTGACAAAGTTATTGGCATGTACGCCCACCAGCGGGTAGGCGTGGCGTTTGCCGAGCAGAGCCATCTCACCTAAGGAGCCATTCAGACCCCCTTGTATTTCCGCGCTAAACGCGGTGTCGGACATGGCCATATAGCGTTGGGCGTCGCGTGTGTTCACGGTCACCACAATGGATGATCGATTGCCGTTCATGGGCAGCAGGGCCAATGTACGCCCGTAGTGAAAACACTCGAAGGCTGTTTGTTCGTGGGCCTCACTGTGCGACATGCGGCACACGATGGCGCTGCGGGAGAAGTGGCGGGCGGTAGAGGCGAGCCCCATCTTGGCGCGCAGGGTTGAAAACCGTGTATCAGCCGCCACCACCAGCTCCGCGCTCAGCAGCTCACCACTGGCCAGCGTCACGGTGCTTTTATCGGCGCTGCGTTGCACGTCCACCACGGTGGTGTCTGTGCGCAGCTCGACGCCGTCGCGGCCCTGCAGTGTCTCGTAGTAAGCGCGTCGGATGCAGTGATTGGGCACCAGGTATCCGAGTGCTTCGAGGCTGTTATCCTGCCGCTCAAAATCCATGCTGTGTTTGCTGTCGCCGTTGAACACGCGTGCGCGCTCGATGGGGGCGATGTCTTGCTCCGCCAAACGCTGCCAGACACTGGCGTCACGCATCAGTTGGACGGACAGGTGCGTCAGAGCGATTTCTCGCCCATCCTCTGCCGGTGCTGACAGCTTGCTGAGGCCGGAGCGCTCTAGCACCAGCACTTTGAGCGGCATCTCCGAAAGCGAGCAAGCCATGCTCAAGCCCGCGGGGCCGGCCCCGACAATAATCACATCATAGCTGTCAATCATGCTTAAGCTTCCGGTTCGAATCACCCGATGTTAACAAGCGGATACGCAGCTGTACTGGATCTAGATCAAGTGGCGCAGATTGAAGCTCACCGGCGCTGGGCGGCTTGGTTTGGCGCAGGCTGTGTTGCCACAAAGGGGAAGGGGCTGCGCCACACTCGCAGCGCGTGCAGCCGAGGCTAACCCGGCGATTTGTCTTGACGGTGCGGTGCTATCACTCAAGGCGAGCGGCGAGAGAAAGGGACTGCAGCTGCAGCAGCCTCTTGCTCACGGTCATCTTTAGCCTAGAGCGCGGCCTGCGCCACCCACGTCTGAAGGCTCGCGCTGTCGGCATTCAGCTGCTTTGCTAAACCCCCGGAAAATGCATCAAAATCTGCGATAGCCGCGCTGCCGACGCCCAACAACACCGGCACGCCGTGGTCCAGCGCTGTGCCAATGGCCGTACAAAAACCCCGGCCGGAAGCCTCTTCGGGGCCAAATTTGTTGAGAATGAACATATCGCAGTCATGCAAGGGCGCAGCCTCTACCTGCACAACCGCCTCGGCGATGCCAGCGGGGTCAAGCCGGCAGGCACCTGAGCCCGCGCCCAAGCTCTGGGTGATTTGTATCTCGGGCCCAGTCGGCAATACCTTCACTTTCATGTCGCAGCCGTCATCATGGCGGGCATCGTAATCCATCACCTTCACGATCCCTGTGATCTTCTTGCCCTGCTGCAACAACTTCTGCGCCGTCTCTTCAATGAGGCGGTCGATTTCCCCCGGTTTCTGGGAGGTGATATAAGCGATCTTCATGAGAGTCCCCTTAAAATTGCATTGTAAATGCATTAAAATAATTTCACTAGCCAATAATTCACTCATTTTCAGGACAGTCTCGTCGCTGTGATCTATCCACCTGTAATTATTTCTCATGGTAATTTGACGAAAAGCGCGACAAGAAATAGGGTGAAGCTAAGCGGTCTTCAGGAGGAAGACACATGCCCACACCGCGCAAACAGCTTGTATCACTGGTGGATACGCCCTGGTATCACATCGTCTCAAGATGCGTACGCCGGTCTTGGCTTTGTGGTGTCGACCCCTACAACGGTATCGATTACAGCCACAGACGCGAGTGGGTTGTCAGTCGAATAAAACAGTTGGTCGATGCATACGCAATAGACATTTCTGCCTACGCCGTGATGTCAAACCACACCCACCTCGTGGTGTGCGTCGATCAGGCTAGAAGCAAAACCTGGTCTGACGAAGAAGTGGTCGAACGCTGGCACAAGCTCTACCACGGCAACTTGCTCTCGCAACGTTTCGCCAAAAAAGAACCCCTCTCCGAAGCCGAACGCAAACTGCTGCAAGAGCGCATCGACGAATGGCGCCAGCGTCTCAGCAGCATCTCGTGGTTCATGGCGGCTTTAAATGAAGACATCGCCCGCAAAGCCAACATCGAAGATAATGTCACTGGGAAATACTGGGAAGCACGATTTAAATCCCAAGCCCTGCTAGACGAACAGGCAGTTCTAGCCTGCATGGTATACGTGGACTTAAACCCCGTCAGAGCCCTGATGGCCGAAACCCCAGAAGAGAGTGACTACACCAGCATTCAAAAACGCATCGAAGCCGCCAAAAAAGGCCAGGGCGAGATCCCCCAAAAGCTCATGCGCTTTCAAGGTGCCGCCAAACGCGACCAAAAAGACGGCATACCCTGCGCGCTCAAAGACTATATAGAATTAGTAGACGCCACTGGCAGGGCGGTAAGAGAAGACAAACGCGGCGCCATCGCCGCCAGCCAATCCCCCATCCTGCAGCGCCTCAAGATAGACCCCGACACCTGGCTGCACATCGCCACCACCTTCGAAGCCTCCTGCGGCCCGTGGACAGGCGACAGCAACCGACTAGAGCAAGTGTGTAGCAACATCAAACAGCGGCACTGGATATGCGCTACAGAAGGTAATCAGCGGCTTTACCCGCCCTGAGCAGAATCAAAAGCCCAGATAATCCCTTAGATCAACAACCTTCCCAAACCCTGCTTGCCCTCACATCAAGTCGTCCGCAAAGAACCTGATACACGACAGCGAGAAATCGCTGTATTGGTGCAATTTGGGGTGAATCTCCCGAATTGGCGAAATCTGAAAGCAGGGCGGTTTGGTGCTTTTCAAACGGTGGGTGTCACTGCTTTTTCCGTTTTTCCTCTTGAACTATTTTATGAACTGACCCAAAATAGAATGCTTCGTAAGTATTCTTCTGGAAAACTTGCAGTTTTACAGGTGGGCTCACTAAGCCTAAATGTAGTGTAAGTAAGGGGGCGGACATATGAAAGCGATTGATTTTATAAAAGCATTTTATTTTGACACTCTATTGAAATTGTTTATTGTGTTTTTTTCCTCAATATCCTATGCCAATGAACCATTCGAAATAAGTAATTTTTATCAAAAATCTATAGAGGAAATTTTGGATCTAGATTGCGGTGTTGAAAAACCACCATCGAAGAGGCTGGAAGGTATTCTAAAAAAAGAGGTGACCGAAGCTGCAAAGTTCATCGAATGGGGTGATTTCTTATATAGTGCTGCTCTATCAGTTCAGAAACACCCAAGATTTTTGAACTATTGCATGTTTGAGAAGCACCTAATAGACATGAATTCATCATGGAGTTTAGTCGCGACGTCAATCTCAGAATCAAAATTAACACATGAATTAGCACTAAATTATAAAGTAAAAATCGGGCAAGGGAAAATTCTCCTACTTCATCCTATGTCACCTCCTAGTACGTTTGTTTTGGATGCGATAGAAAGAGTCAGCTGGACACTCGACAAAAACCTGCTGTTTGTTGGTGTTCCATATGCGGTTACGAATATAGAAGAGGATATTGGGTATGACATAGAAGAACGTACTAAAACCCTTCCTTCTAGATTAGTAAGAATTCTCTCGTCCTATCAAGAAAAATCTATACTCGATGAATCATATAGTTCTATATTTTTGAGGATAGGCCATGGTTTGAGTCTGCTTGGTGAGACATCTGGGTTCGTAAGTAACGAATTCGCCCCTAAAAATTACTTTTCAATATTTGTAATTGATGATGATCCAGAAAGGCTTCTAAAAGCCCAAAAATGTAGTTGTGCGTTGTATCCTTCAACCAATATTGTTTTATGTGACTCTTCTTTCCTTAAAGCAATTTACTATTTATATCTTGACGCTGAAATTCACGACAAATCGAGTGCGTTCTTTGATTTTTTGGACCATAGCTCATCGCATATTCAGAAATTGGAAAAAGCTAATTTGTTCCTGTCTTGGATAGTTGTTCATGAGTTTGGGCATTACGCGGAAGAACATTACTCAAAAAAGGAAAAATCTGGTGCCGAGAAAGAAAAAGAAGCTGATAGATATTTCAGAAACTATTTGTCAGATCTTGGTTTAAGTTCTGATTATTCTGATGACGGAGGGTTGCTATCGTTTGCTAACATTCTAGAGATGTTATACGAGCACTACTCGCCTAGTAAAGGCGATGTTGTTTTTAGGCCGAGTTTGTCCGTGCACGAAAATATTTTCACAAGAGCTCTTTCAATGCACGATGCTGTTAAAGGAAGTTCTATTGCCCCTCCTTTTGTGCCACTAAACACTCCATTTAAAGACCCTTCAGTATTGGTTGAAGAAATTGAAAAAAATGTTACGATAAATAGAAAAGGAAAGACTACGCCTCAAACCCTGTGCAAAATAGCGAGAGTATAATGAAAAAAATTGCTTTTATAATCTTTGTCCTTAACTTTTTTGTGCTTCCAGTAAAAGCAGATGAAAGCTTCGATGGCACTGCGATAGGAGAGTTTAGTGGAAAACTATTAGTGGAGTGGATTTCTTCAGACTTATTTGTGTTTAGACCTGATGATTTAGATCCATTTGTATTCAAGCGAAACAATGGTGAGACAATAGTTCCAGGCCCAATGCTAACGGATGGAGGGACCATACCTCGTCCGTTATGGGTGCTCAGAAACTATGGACCATGGGGGTATGCGCCTGCATATATTGTGCATGATTGGCTTTTTTATTCTAAATACTGCGGGGAGAGCCCAGGGAAAGATGTTGAGTTTGGGTACACAGTAGATGTATTTGGTGAAGCATTGAAAACTATGATGAAAAGAGACGACTTTGAGGACGAGGTTGGTACTTTCAATAATATGGTTGCAGCCGTGTCATCTAGAGTTGCCCGAAAGTATTGGCGAGAAGGTGAATGCGACCCTATACCACTTTCATTTGATAGCTCTAACGTAAAAATGGAATACACAATAGATTTCAATACCAATACAATTTATCTAATGGATTGATATTTAGAGTCGGATCCCTAAGGGATTTGCAACCCCCCCCCCCCCGCCCTGAGTAGAATCAAAAGCCCAGATAATCCCTTAGGTCAACAACCTCCCCAAACCGCGCTTGTCCTCACGGCCAGTCGCCCGCAAAGAAGCTGATACACGATAGCGAGAAATCGCTGGATTGGAGTTTTTTGGCGTAAATTTCAGCAGCTGACGAATTTTGAAATCTTGGAGGTTTGTTGTTTTTCAAACGGTGGGTGTCACCTTTTCCCCACGATAGCGAGGAATCACTGGATTGGCGTGACT
This sequence comes from Granulosicoccaceae bacterium, assembly GCA_033852095.1. Taxonomy (GTDB): domain Bacteria; phylum Pseudomonadota; class Gammaproteobacteria; order CALCKW01; family CALCKW01; genus CALCKW01. Next base: position 5,678 of record JAWSVD010000222.1, read on the forward strand.
TGGCGCGAACTTCCCGAACTGGCGAAATCTGAAAGTGGGGTGGTTTGGTGTTTTTCAGATAGTGGGTGTCAACATTTTTTCTTTCCCTCCCATTTCCCTGGTGTCACTGTTTCCCTATTACCGTTTGTTCCACTCGTCCAGAGCTTGATCGTGAGAGCGGGGAGTTTGGTTGTTTTTCAGATGATGGGTGTCACCGTTTTTCATGAGCTGAATCCTACGCAACCCACTTGATCAACAGCCTTCCCAAACCCCGCTCGCCCTCACACCCAGTCACCTGCAAAGATCCCGATACAGCTCAGCGAGAAATCGCTGAGTTGGAGTTTTTTGGCGCAAATTTCAGCAGCTGACGAATTTTGAAATCTTGGAGGTTTGTTGTTTTTCAAACGGTGGGTGTCACCATTTTTCGCACACCGCCTCCTAAACCCCGCTTGACCTTGTTTCAGGCTCACTGAACCGAAGCTGAAACACAATTCTAGGAAACCAGATTTTCAGCTGATTTTGGCGAAGTTCAGTTTCAGAGCCGGATCGTGAGAGCGGGGAGGTTGGTTGTTTTTCAAGTGGTGGGTGTCACCGTTTTTGCCCATAGACCCATATATGTCACCGTTTCCGCCCCCGTTTTTTTGTGTGACCATCGTTTGTCGCGAGATTAATTTGAGGTCTCTCTGATATAACCACTTCGGCTGCGACTAAAAGTATTTAAAGTATGAAGCGTGTGCTGCTTTACTGCTTCTTGACCACTATCAAAAAAACTCAATGGATTGCCAATATTGTTAAGTAAAGTCCCGAGCTTCTTCAACGTAATTCTATCATCGCGTAATTCATCTGATTGCAATGTTAATGCCCCGAGCTGTAGTCTATTTTCATGAGTTCGAATTCGATCACGAGCAGCATCGAAATTGTCCCCAAGAATGTCTTCTATTGCGTTGTAGATCACTTCACTGGTCCATAGCTGGTAAGCATGTTCTGCAACGTCGTTGGCGCTTATTAGCCCTTTACCGGTTAGAGCTAATTTTCGAGTTTCAGAAGATTTACGTAACACATCAACAAAGTTAACTGTAACATTTCCCAAGAGCTCGCCTTTTTTATTTATATTTTCTGGTACAAATACCTCCATAACCAGTAGATAGGTTTCACCTGCAACAATATTAGGTACAAAGACCCTGATTCCACGGTCATCATCTATTATATCTTCAGCGGGTAAAACGTTAAACAACTGACGGCTTTGTTCTTTGGCAATTTCCAGGTCTCTAAAAACCTCATCTTTCTGAGCAGGATCATCTACGGGAATGTGTCCATAGAAATGGATTAGCTGGCTATTCTTCGGTAGCTCAACCAAAACCTGTAGATTCAATGCAACTAAGCGATTCCGTCGGTTCACTTGGCTTCTTATTTCAGCATTCAAAATCTTGGGGTCAACCACAAAAGAGAAAGAGCCACCGGTAGTGCCGGCGAGCGCGGTCATTTCTTGTCGATTTGCATCAGCTCCAAATCCAAAAATAGAAACATTTACAAATCCACGAGCTTTCTTGGCAATGTTGTCTCGAATACGAACCCAGTTCTCTTCTCCTGAAGTTGGGTTCCCATCGGTCAGTAAGACTACTTTGTTAAACGTATTGGCCATCCCGTATCTAGTTACCTCATCTATTCCAAACGACACTCCCAAGGAAATATCAGTACCGCCGTCAGCTTCCAATTGTCTGACAACTGTGGAAAGGTGGTTTTTGGTGAGCTTAGATTTCAGTGTCGATTCAAGGATTGTTTGAACTTCATCGTCGAACGCCACAATACCAATGCTGTCATTGGGTAACAATTGATCATATAATTTGACTATAGCCTGTTTTGCATCTTCGATTTTCTTACCTTTCATTGATCCGCTAACGTCTACAACAAAAACAACATTCAACGGGACAGCATCAGTGGCGCTATTTATTATTGGGGCCTTTTCTTTTGCACGGATGGCAATTTCAATAACGTGTGTAGGTTTAGGCAATGTAAACACGCCTACTTCACCATTATAATCTCTAAGCCATAGTTTTCTACCGCTTATATGATTCAGCTGTATGGTCTTTGCGTTACCCTGATCCTGCATAAATAGCTTGCCTTTAATCTCATTTTTGCCCACTAATCTGGATACTTCTTTTGGCAACTCGGCAGAGGATCTAATACTCGCAATAGTAGTATCGGAGATTGTAGCCCATAGTCCACCCACCTGGTCTTCACGATGATCAGCCGGTGATGCTCCGAAGCTGATTTTTATCGATTCATTATCCGCAGGCCTTGGAATACCACTAATATTTGATCCGGCAAAATCATCAAAAGTTATGGAACTCTGATTGAAAACTGATCCTTTGTTTACCACACGCGCGATATCTTCTACTGGGGCCACACCATAATTTCTAGACATACGGACATATAGGGCGTTTGTAGGTAGTGGTGTTAGCAATGCTTGTGGAGAAGGGAGCGGGACAGTAGCTTGCGAACTACTGCTGATAGCGTTATTAGCGCTAAGATTTAGAAGTAAGCGTGTAGGGTTCCGGGAGGCTGAAGCTATCGAACCTGAATCTGCATCGACACCCATATTACGTTTTGCCTCGAAAAACCTTAGATTTCTCTCAATCCTCTCGACAATCGAAAAATCCACTACTATAGCACTCTTGTCCGATTGCAGCTTTGCAATGTCTCTGAAAAACCGAGATTCAGTTTTATTGAGCGCTAACTCGATTTCTTGCAGATGTCCACCTATGCTAGGTAAGATGCCAAGCATGTCAAATCTCGAGGATAGCGCATTCAGTACTGATTGCCATCCATCCTGTTCTTTCTTAGAGAGAATTGAAGTGGCATACTTAACGTAATAGTTGAACGCAAGGTTCCTATTGAGATTACGACGAGAATGTTGACGATGTTTCCAGCCCCCCAGCATACTGAGAACCTCTATTCTATAGTCTTGCGCGACCAATTCGTGGAGTACTCCTAGATACTCATCTTTATCATCTCCGATATGTGCATTTTTTGATTTAGGGTAGAGAGTATCCCTCAATATTCGATGTTCATTAATTAGCTCACTTTGGACACCAAACTGAAGTAGCAATTCTCTATCTGGAGACAAATCATCTGGCAAAACACGCTCAAACTCATTGAGTATTTTTGCTATAGTACGTAATTCGTCAAGCGTATTTTTTATATTTGATAGCAGCTGTTCGAATTCAGGTGTACCTCTACTATTCATGTGCATTATAAAACTATCGACCTGGTATTTACCCTTTATAAAGCGTTGAACCCCTCGTTGAACGAAAGACTCAGCGTGTAGGCTCGTTTCCTTTAGGAGTTTTTTATATGCGTAAGATTCAGCAACATCCGGCACAATCATAGCTAGATTTCGTATTCTTCCGACGAACTGAGGTAGGCGAAAGTGTCTCTTCGTGTCGACAGATTCAGAATTCTCGATTGAAATTAGATCTAGGTTGTAGAGTTCCACGAGATTCGATTCACTCTGCAGTAATTTCTTGGTCCAGCTTTCTAACGTAACTAACATCGATGCGTAGTCATCGTTTGATAGACCGGAAGGTGGGCCGGAAAGTAGTCTCGACAAAGTTTCTTCTACGTCCGTAAGCTCCTTAATGATACTCACGTAATTCGAATCCTCTTCGTCGACGGACTCGGACTGATACCGAAGAGATTGCCATTCTCCCCACGAGATGGCCAGCTCTGCTTGCCAGTTTTCCCGCCGCTTTTCATCAGTTCGGGATTGATATGCTGACGATATTCCTTCTGCAAATACGCGAATTTCGGAATTAGCAAGTTCAGGCTGTTTTTCAAACAGCCATAACACGTCATCAAGACTACTCAGGCTATCAGCAGTATCTGCAACGGCTTTCAGGTATTTGGAGGGCTGGTCGAGCGAATCCCAGTGCGGGCTGAGAAAACCTAAAACATTAACTAACGGGTAGCCATGTTTCTTAAAGAGAGATCGATATCGTTCTCTAAAATCAGTATCAGAATTTAGTAAGGAAACCAAGGCTGGATTTAAACTATCAATATTACCGTAATCGCTATCGCCTAAATATTGAGATTGCGCTTGCAAAGAGCTCGATAGTGTCATAAAAATGAAAAATAAAATTGCTCGAATATAATTACTCATTGTCAAATCTCCACCTAATGCAATTGTTAGAATTGAAGCTAAGGTTCAAATTATTTGTCTAGCCATCTTGACGGGATCCTTACCCCGTAATCGCTAATTTCCTCGAGGAAGTTATAAAACCTGTGGAGTCCACCGTCAGCCACAATGGCGCTCCCCCATTTCTGCAAAGGAATTGATTCAATTCCGATTTTAGCGATCTCTTGGGCGATTTCACTTTGGTCGAGCTCAGCGTTCATAATTAATAGTTTGATTCGGAATCTGGACGCAGCTGGAAAAACAGTTTTATTCTTTAGGGCTTGATTTATATAATCAATGCCATTTCCCCACTGCCGGTGTTTCGCGGATACTTTTGCTAACCAATAGTAGGCGTCTGGGCTGACTCCAGTGGAATCAATATTGCTTTCAAAAAACTGCCGGGCAGCCTCGAAATCACCGGAATCAAAAGCGTCAATTCCATCGGTTAAAACACTTAACTGATCATTCATTTCTTTCGAATCGGAATAAGAAACAGGATGGGTCGAAGATTGTTCTGGCCGAGTCAAACTAAAAACCAGAAACAGTATCACTGCACATAATATAATAAAAAATATGATTTTTGCAAAGAAAGGTATTATTTTGACCAAGCGGTCATGATTTGAAATTGAAACTAGAGTATGCTTTTGTTCGTTGTGCAGTTTTTTTCTCGCCGGTTTCTGCACATCTGTCACTGCATTTTTTAATACATCTTTCTCTCCATCAGCGCCTCCTTCCTCTATCTCGTTCTCTAGAGGGGAGACATATTTCTTGATATTTTCCTCAGCCTCTTCGATTAGTTTTATTAATGTGAACCTGTCATTCATCGAAACAAGAGGTTCTTGCTCATGAAGATATTCAAGTTTTTCTTGCCAGAGTGACAAAGCCTTGTTTGGAAATTCGGAACTTTCACTCGATCCAGGATACGCAGTCCGGTAAGGCAGCTCGCTTGTTGAATTATTCTCAGTGGACACGTAACTCGAGGGAAACTCGATCGTGGCAGGCTTCTTTCGGGAGCCAGATATCAATGTTTCCAGAGTAGACAGAGCTTGTTCTTCAGATAGTCCAACCAAATCGATATATATTCGGGTTTTGAGCAATCCACTAGGCTTACATTCACCTACGCGAATAGGCACCAAAGACCTATCTTTTCCAGTGGGGTCACGCGCAAACGCGGCACTCCATTCTGCTTGGGTGTACTCTGCTTCGAGATAGTGACTTGACAAAACTGCAATAGTTTTATCTGACTCTAGGGTCGCTTTTTGCATTTCAAGTACAAAATCGCCACCGGCATCAAAATCCCAAGATTGGATTATCGTTGTGTATCCAAGGCTTTCTAGACTGAAAGCGATCCATTCAGCCCATTCCTTATCACGACTGTTGTAACTTACAAAAAAATCCTTCATAAGATATATGGAAGCTCATTAAATAGATTATTAAAACCTATTTCGATCTTGATACAGCAAATGGAGTTCACTTGCTAACTATCCGAGTCGAAATGGGCTCGCGTCTAACATTCCAACAATAGTCTCACTACGACTTCAACGGATACTCCCTAACCCGCTCAATCACCCCAACATTCAAATCAACATCCAACCCTGGCCAATAAAAACACCCAGCCAAAGGCTCCTCAACGTTCAAAATATCGGCAACAGTCGCATCCTTGAACCAAGGAAAATCATCATACGACAGAAACAACTCCCGCCCATGAGCATCAAGCCATATTCCGTTTGATGAGATATTCGTTACTTCAACGGCTGCCATATGATCTCACTACAACCGCCCAGCGTTCCGCGCAGCACTCTTAAACTCAGCCAAGATCACCTCAGCATCCGGCTCAAAAAAACCACTCTGCTCAGCCCGAATCAAATGCTCTCGAAGCTTTTCAATCTGACGGGTCTCTAGGGAGAGGGCGTCGTCGTCTTTGGCACGCTTTGGCTCATGGCGAAAATGTTTTTCAACCACAACTTAACTCCTCGCACCGTTTTTAATATCCGACCAAGAAACCCCTTCAACAGCACCGCTCTTCAACTCACCCAATCGATCCCGAGCCAACTTCGCCAAAGCCTCATCACCATCCCGCGCATACTGCACCTCAGCCACCCGCACCACATCATCCCGAAAATACTCAGAAAGATCCCCAGCAGTCCGCAAATCAACCCGTTTGCCAATTGCCGCTGACAACTCATCCTCCATCACAGCAATGTCCAACA
>JAWSVD010000223.1:0-23506 GCA_033852095.1 Granulosicoccaceae bacterium
CTCTCCATCGGTCGGATACTCCACTTGCCACCCAGCGTTATGCGCGCCTCCGCGTCGCGGTTGCGGTAGTTGATCACAACTGGCGTGCGCCCGGCGCTGTTGGCTTTGAGCACCTTGGCAAAGCTGTCCAGCGAACTGGCGATGGAGCTGTTGTTCGCCGCGGTGCCCAAGGTGATCTCCATGCGTTTGACATGGCGCGCGCGCGCTGTGTCCATGTCATAGAGCTGCCGCACTTTCAGCCGATGCCCGCCGGTGAAGTCATCAAAGGACAAGTCCCCCTCCACCACCAACACATCGTCGGTGACGATCAAATGCTGGTTGCTGTCGAAGAGATCGCCGTCCAAAGTGGCCTCCACCGCGCCTGTGTCATCGTCCACCCCCACCAACACACGCCTGCCCCGCTGGCCATTGATCACGCGGATACCCGTGACCAAACCCGCCATCACCGTGGGCACGGCCTTCATGTATTTCTGCTCTTTGCTGGGTTGCACACTGGCGCACTGATCGCCGATGCGGCCCTGGGTGAAATTCTTGATCTCGTGCAAAAACTCGTTGATCGGGTGGCCAGTCAAAAATAAGCCAAGCGCGGCCTTTTCATCGAGCAGCTTCTGCTTTTCTTTGCCCTCGGCCACCTCTTCGTAGTGCACTGGCGCGGCTTCTTCTTCGTCGTCACCCGCGTCACCGAAGAGATCCATCATGCCGCTCTTTTGGTTCTTGAAATGCTGCTCTGCAGCTTTCACCGCCGCCGGCAGATTCAACATCAAACTGGCTCGGTTGGGGCCGATACTGTCCAGTGCGCCCGACTTGATCAGCGCTTCTAATACGCGCTTGTTCAGATCGGCGCGCTTGCACAGGTCCGCAATATTTTTAAAGGGGCCGTTGGCGTCGCGCTCTTCAAAGAGCCCGACCAACGCAGATCCGCCCACGCCTTTGATAGCACCCAGCCCGTAGCGAATTTGCTTGGAGTTCTCGACGAGGAAGTTCAAGCCCGAGAGATTGATGTCGGGCTGCACCACGGTGATACCCGAGGCAAAGCAGTCGCGGATACTGATCACCACCTTTTCAGTGTTGTCCATATCGAGCGTCATCACGGCCGCCATGAACTCGGCGTTGTAATGGCACTTAAGCCAAGCCGTGTGGTAACTGACCAGTGCGTAGGCGGCCGAGTGGGATTTGTTAAAACCGTAGCCGGCAAACTTCTCCACCAGATCAAAGATCTTCTCCGACAGCTCCGCCGAAATGCCGTTGTTCAAGCTGCCCTCGATAAAGCCGGCCTTTTGCTTGGCCATCTCCTCGGGTTTTTTCTTGCCCATGGCTCGCCGCAGCATGTCCGCGCCGCCGAGGGTATAACCCGCCAGCACCTGGGCGATTTGCATGACCTGCTCTTGGTACAGGATGATGCCGTAGGTGGGCTCTAACACCGGCTTGAGCGATTCGTGCTGGTAGTCGATGTGCGGGTAGGAGACGGGCTCGCGGCCGTGTTTACGCGCGATAAAGTCGTCCACCATGCCCGAACTCAGCGGCCCAGGCCGGAACAGCGCCACCAGCGCGACTATGTCCTCAAAGCTGTCCGGCTGCAGCCGATTGATCAAGTCTTTCATGCCGCGTGACTCGAGCTGGAACACCGCCGTGGTGTCGGCGCGTTTCAGCAGATCAAAGGTGGGCTGATCGTCCAGCACCACGTCGGCCATTTTCAGTGGCTCGTCGCGGTTCTTGTTGATCACCTTCAAAGCGTTGTCGATGATGGTCAGGGTGCGCAGGCCAAGGAAGTCAAACTTCACCAGCCCGACGGCCTCGGAGTCATCCTTGTCGAACTGGGTCACCAGGCTGCTGCCGTCCGGCTCGCAGTAAAGCGGGCAGAAATCGGTCAAACCGGTTGGCGCGATCACCACCCCACCCGCGTGCTTGCCCGCGTTTCGAGCAATGCCCTCCAGGCTCAAGCCCAGATCGAGCAGGTAGCGCACCTCTTCGTCATCGTTGTAGCGGCGTTTGAGCTCGGGCTCCACCTCCAGCGCCTTGCTCAAGGTCATGCCCACTTCAAAGGGCACCAGCTTGGAGATGCCGTCGACCATGCCATAGGGGTGACCGAGCACGCGGCCGCAATCGCGCACCACCGCCTTGGCCGCCAAGGTGCCGTAGGTGATGATCTGCGAGACCTTCTCATGGCCGTATTTGTCGGCCACGTACTGGATCACGCGCTCGCGGCCTTCGATACAAAAGTCGATATCGAAATCGGGCATCGAAACCCGTTCGGGGTTGAGGAAGCGCTCAAACAGCAGGTCATAGGGCAAGGGATCGATGTCCGTGATCAGCAGCGCGTAGGCCACCAACGACCCAGCACCTGAACCCCGCCCCGGGCCTACGGGAATGTCGTTGTCTTTTGACCACTGGATAAAGTCGGCAACGATCAAAAAATAGCCGGGAAACCCCATGCCATTGATAACGTCGAGTTCTATTTGCAAACGCTTCTCGTAGCGCTCACGTACCGACTCGCGCTCAGCTTCGTCGGCGAAATCCTCGATCAGGCGCTGCGCCAGCCCCTTGAAGGAGACCTCGCAGAAATACTCGGCCTCGGTCATGCCCTCTGGGATGGGGAAATCCGGCAGCACCGGTGTGCCCAAGCTCAGCTTGACGCTGCAGCGCTTGGCGATCTCGACGGAATTCTCAATCGCTGAGGGAATATCAGCAAACAAGGCTGCCATTTCGCTCGCGCTGCGCAAGTATTGCTGATCGCTGTAGTCGCGCGGTCGGCTGGGATCGGCCAGCACGCGGCCCTGATTGATGCAGACCCGCGCCTCGTGGCTCTCGAACTGATCACTGCTGGTCAAGACGACGTCGTTGGTGGCGACCAAGGGCGTGCCTGTCGCACTGGCCAAGCGCACGGCGCCGTCCACATAGAGGCCTTCGTTCTCGCGCCCCGTGCGCTGAATTTCCAGGTAGAAACGGTCGCCAAAAAGACCGCGCCAGCGGCTCAGGTATTCCTCGGCAGTGTCGTCGGCGCCGCCGATCAGCGCCGTGCCTATGTCCCCGCTGCGCGCACCGCTGAGCGCGATCAATCCGCCGGTGCTGGACTTGGTCAGCCACTCCCGTTGCACCACGGCGCGATCCCGGTACTGGCCCTTCTGATAACCGAGGCTGATCAATTCGCTGAGATTTTTGTAGCCCTCGGCGTTCTGCGCCAGCAGCACCAGCTTGTGCGGGTTATCGTCTGTGGCGCTCTCGCCGATCCAGCTCTCCACCCCGAGGATGGGCTGCACCCCCGCCCCCAGCGCGGCGCGGTAAAACTTCACCCCACCCATCAAGTTGCTCTGATCCGTCAGCGCCACCGCCGGCATGCTCTGGGCGATCACCGGCATGGCCTTTTTGATGCGTAACACACTGTCCACCAAGGAATATTCGGTGTGCAGATGGAGATGGACGAATTCGGCGCTCATAGGGCTCGCTGGGATGGGTTGAGACCCCGCGTATTATACGCTGGCAGTTAGCCCAGCGCAGTGTTGATTTGAGCGTGGCCTACCTACCCCGAAGAGCTGCATTAGCATTGCTTACGTTAAGGATCTAAAAGTCGCAACAGTCGCAGCTGGGCACAGCGGTCTTTGCGTTCACCCGCCTGAAAACACCACCACGCTCCGCTCATACAGGCAATCTCCAGCCCCCATTCAGAAGAACAACCCAACGCAAAGCTGGAACATAGCCTGTGCTACCGTTCACTTGCACCGCTTCAAAGCAAGTTCGTATAATGGGGGTTTATGACAAATTCAGGACAGCACCAATCCAGTAACACGAATGGCTTAGCGTGTAATATTTTCCGAATTCGGCGGTCGCCCCTCAAAGCTCTGTACCAAGGTCAACGCATGGTTATCAGAGTATTTGATAAGCGGTGACGTCGGTCTGGATAGAAAACCTTGATGTCGTTCTTCGGGAGTTATGGGACTGAACAGTTGCGCTTTACGGGTTTTAAGACTTAGTATGAAGTCATACTCTATATTTCCTTCTATCATGGGCAGGAACAAACGGGCTATATGCAGAACATCTATGGCACTGATTACAGTGCTGAGGCAGAAAGAACTGAACAGCCTGAGCAAATACAATCGTAAGAATCTGAAAATCAAATAGAGAGATAAAGATGAGCGTTACAAAATCCGCAGTGACTGCATTTGCTGACTATATTATCGGTGATTGGAATGAATTAAACCCAACTGTTCAAGCCGCATATGGAAACTTCACAGGCTACGCGCGACAAAAAGCTGAAGAGGCTCTAGGCACTAATCATCCACTGGTTGGAAGACTAACTCAATACACGATAAATCACTATACCGATGAACTTAAAGCGCAAGTATACGAAGGAGCTTTTGAAACATTTGACTCCATTTATGAGTTTTTAGAGGAAGCGATTACCTGAAGATTTCCCAATACTAGATTCCTCTCTTTCCGATGAAATCATATCCCTAAAATGGCTTGGATTTTGTCCAATCCGCGCCTGTAGCCAAGCCAATACCCAACAGTGAGGCACCAAAGACTATGACCTCAGGGAGAATAGGAATTGGAAAAATTGGTCCAACCGCCGCTGCAACTAGCAGTGCAGTGAAATAATGTGTAAAAGGCACATCCGATGGGCGCGACCTGATTTGGCTAAAAAATGGGGCTTCAAATTTCATGGCTAACCTTAAATCAAGAGCTAGTGTTAAGTTTTTATGACAATCATTCAGGCCATTAGTGTAAATGAGATAGAAGAAGCTATCTCATTGGCTGCAGACGAAGTACATATTGAAGGCGGAATTTCACAGAATATCGCTAAAGGAATAGAAGCCTGGCACAAGTTTCGTCAGACACAACACAGGCTTTTTGCCGCAACTATCGCTGCTATTATTTCTTTAGGGTTTGGGCCTGTGGGATGGGTTTTCGGAGGAGCTGCGACTATCGCTATTCTGCTTCTCATGCAACAAAAAAAGGAAGCCGAAAGAGCTTATAGAGCTGTACCACATGCACTTTTGGGAAAAGATATTGCTATAAACAAATACTTCGTATACTCAAATGATGGGAATAATATAGTTTTAATGAAAGAGTAGTTTCTAAACCTCCAAGAGCCGGAGCTTGTAAAGATGGGCCGACCGCAGAATTCGGACATTTTTACACGCTAAGCCATGTGCCCCGTTCCACGGCATGGACTCTAGCCCGAGATAATTACGACTGCAAGGCTCACAGGTCATCTCAACTGACTGTATTGATTAGCAATCTCTCCGAGTCGTTGCACAAACGGTCGTTTGTGCAACGACTCCCAAAGCCCCCACATAATGCGGTTTCCAGCGTTGCGTAAATCTGTTGCAGAAAGAAAAGCATTGGCAACAAGGAATCGCAACAAAACTAGCTCCAGCCCTTTAAAAATAACGTTCTAACGAGCTGTCGTTCTGAAGCCAAAATCCTTAACGTGTATTAATTTCCCTTTTCTGCGGTCGCCCCTTAGTATCTTAAAATCCACTCCGAAAAGCCTGCAGCAGCAGCACAAAACTCTAGGCGATCAAATGAAGGATGTTGGCGCGGGGGCCGTAAAGGGTGTTCCTGGTCAGCTAGTGTCTTTGCTGGTCAATGGTGCGATGGGTATAGCCACCGCTTAGGTTAATTGTCGTCTAATATAGGTAGTCGCTCTGGCGTGCAATTGGCACATTCGATGAACACTTTGGTACTAAACATCCTTCTTGAACTACGGTTCCACAAGGAGTGCCCACTGCCTCGTCATCCCTATAAGACACTATTAAAGCGACATTTTTTAGGGGAACTATGATGACAGTTTTTCACCGATTCGTCGTCGTGTCAGGTGTTCCAGGGTGCGGGAAATCAACTGTCGGACGCGCATTGGCTGAACATCTCAACACACCCTATTTCGACAAGGACGAGATCTTGGAGTCGTACTTCGGAGAGCTCGAATGTTCTAACGAAGAGACACGCCATCGACTTAGCAGAGCGGCGGATCTGGATTTTCAGACCAAGACTCTCAACTGCACGAGGGCTGTACTCGACTCATTTTGGCGACACCCATTAGCCGATACGCAGTCCGGCACACCATCCAGTTGGCTCGCTGCCCCTGAAATTCACGCCGTAGAAGTTTTGTGTGGATGCGCTCCCGAACTTGCGGCGAAGCGATTCCTAGAACGTACGCGTCCCGTTGGACATCTCGACCGCGCATGGGACCACGCTTCCCTGGCAGCACAATCACGAAACCTCATGCGGGAACTACCTCTCGGTGTAGGGGCACTGATCAAGATCGACACGACAAATGCAGTTGATTTCAAGCAACTTGCAGTTCAAGTCAAAACTGCACTTGGTGCCTAACGTGAGGTAAAGCCTTACGGGTATCCATTTCTCAGCTACCCAGAAGCGCACCAAAAAGGATCCCGTTCAGTGCATCAACAGAGCTCAGTCTTGTACTGGCACATCAAAGAGGAGCACAAGCAAAAAAATCGGTGACACCCACCGTTTGAAAAACAACAAACCTTCAAAAATTTCAGAATTCATCTATTCGGGAAGTTCGCGCTACATTACGCCATTCCAGTGATTTCTCGATGTCGTGTATCAGGTTTTGTGCGGGAGTTTTGGCGTGAGGACGAACAGGGTTTGGGAAGGCTGTTGATCTACGCAATCATCTGGACTTTTGGTTCTACTCAGGGCGGGTAAAGGCGCTGATTACCTTCTGTGGCGCATATCCAGTGCTTCTTTTTGATGTTGCTGCAGACTTGTTCCAGTCGGTTGCTGTCGCCCGTCCACGGGCCACAGGAGGCTTCAAAGGTGGTGGTGATGTGCAGCCAGGTCTCTGGGTCTATCTTGAGGCGTTGCAAGATGGGTGATTGACTGGCAGCGATGGCGCCGCGTTTGTCTTCTCTGACTGCCCTGCCAGTGGCGTCGACTAATTCTACATAGTCTTTGAGGGCGCAGAGTATGCCGTCTGCTTGATTTCGCTTGACTGCGCCTTGAAAGCGCATGAGCTTTTTTGGGATTTCGCCCTCGCCTTTCTTGGTGGCTTCGATACGTTCTTGGATACTGGTGCAGTCACTTTCTTCTGGGGTTTCGGCAGAAAAAAATCGGTGACACCCACCGTTTGAAAAACAACAAACCTTCAAAAATTTCAGAATTCGCCTATTCGGGAAATCCCCACCAAATCACACGAATCCAGCGATTTCTCGCTGAGGTGTATCAGCATCTTGGCAGGTGCCTGGGTGTGAGGACAAGCGGGGCTTGGGAAGGTTGCTTATCTAAGGGATTATCTGGGCTTTTGATTCTACTCAGGGCGGGTAAAGGCGCTGATTACCTTCTGTAGCGCATATCCAGTGCCTTTCTTTGATGTTGCTGCACACTTGCTCCAGTCGGTTGCTGTCGCCCGTCCAGGGGCCGCAGGAGGCTTCGAAGGTGGTGGCGATGTGCAGCCAAGTCTCGGGGTCTATCTTGAGCCGCTGCAGTATGGGGGATTGGCTGGCGGCGATAGCGCCGCGTTTGTCTTCTCTGACTGCCCTGCCGGTGGCATCTACCAGTTCGATGTAGTCTTTTAGGGCGCAAGGGATACCGTCTGCTTGGTCTCGTTTGGCAGCGCCTTGAAAGCGCATGAGCTTTTTCGGGATGTCACCCTCGCCTATTTTGGCGGCTTGGATGCGTTCTTGGATGCTGGTGTAGTCGCTCTCTTCTGGGGTATCAGCCATCAGAGCGTGGATTGGATTGAGGTCTACGTATACCATGCAGGCTAGAACGGCTTGGTCGTCTAGCAGTGCTTGGGATTTGAAGCGGGCTTCCCAATATTTTCCCGTGACTTCGTCTTCGATGTTTGCCTTGCGGGCGATGTCTTCGTTTAACGCGGCCATGAACCAGGAGATACCGCTGAGGCGGTCGCGCCATTCGTCGATGAAATCTTGCAAGATAATGCCCTCGGCTTCTGGCAGGGCTTCCTTTTTAGCGAAGCGTTGTGAGAGCAAATTGCCGTGGTAGAGCTTGTGCCAGCGCTCGACCACTTCTTCGTCTGACCAAGTTTTGCTTCGATCTTGATCGACGTGCACCACGAGGTGGGTGTGGTTTGACATCACGGCGTAGGCAGAAATGTCTATCGCGTATGCATCGACCAACTGTTTTAGTCGGCTGACAACCCACTCGCGCCTGTGGCTGTAGTCGATACCGTTGTAGGGATCGACGCCACAAAGCCAAGAGCGGCGTACACATCTTGAGACGATGTGATACCACGGCGTGTCGGCCAGTGATACAAGCTGTTTGCGCGGTGTGGCCATGTACCTTCCTCGTGAAGATCACTTGCCTCTACCCTATTTTCTGCGGCGACTCTCGTCAAATTACAAACTTTGATCTCAACTATCGCTCCCACCCATCGAGCTACACATTTGGCACGCCAGCCGCCTTTGGAACATTCCCTACCGCCATGCAAGATAAAAGAAGTTAAGCGCCGCCAGCACTGTCAACACCTCGATCACCCCGCTGTGGGAGCGATCGCTCATGCGCCGCAGCAAGGTGCGGCCCAGCCAGTTGCCGGGGATGGTCAACACACCCACGGCAACGCCCAGCAACAGATAAGCCCCCATCAACTGATCGGTTCCGCCGTAAACCCCCACTCGGACCACATTGGTCGTCAGCGCCACCACGGCCATGGTGGCCACAAAGGCCTCGCGCCCCATGCCAAAGGCCAGCATGAAGGGCGACAACACCATGCCCGCCCCCACCGATGCCCCAGACAACAGCCCGTAGACAGCTGATGCCCCACCCAGGCCTTTGGGCCCGAGCTGGAAGTCTGTCTTGGTGCCGTAACGCTTGATGGGGATAGACAAAAGCAAGACGCAGCCGAGCACGGTGCCAATCCACGTGGCCGACAATCGCCCGTAGAGAAAACTGACCAGCAGCAAACCCGGCAGCGCTGAGGCACTCACGAGCAGAAACACTTGCAGGTCAAATTTTCTGAAATTGAGCAGCGCGCGCGCACTGTGGCTGATCAGCAGCGCCACACTGATCACGGGAACCACAGGCTTGACACCAATGACCATGGCGAGCACAGCCGCCATCAACATGCCGCCCGCGATACCCGTCGCCCCGTGGATTAGTGAAGTGACAAAAGCAGCCGCACTGATCAACGCCAATACCTGCCAATCAAATTGCAGTAATGCATCAAATGACATTCAACAAAAACCTCCGTTAATCAGTACTTTTATTGGGACTATTCGCCAACAGTGCGGGTGAAGACACATAGGCGATTTCCAGTGGCTGGAGCCCACTCAACAAGCGCTCGACCAGACACTGATGTTGTTGCAAGCGGCATCTAAGCTCCTGCTTGTCATGCTCGCCCTCCAGCGCAGACAAAAGCTGGCTCAACTTGGTCGATACCAGTCTCAACTCAACACGGCTAATCAGCAAACACTCAGCGATATCATCTATGGGTGCTGAATCAACAGCTGCTGCCGCCTCGTGACGCAACATCGACGCTGTATCGCCCTTCGACTCACTTGCCACGGCAATCACACCTGCGTACTCAGCGACTGATCGCTTAGGAAGACTTATACTAGGCCATCTGCTCGACCCGAGCTATTGGGCGCAACCATCAAAACCCATACGAAAAAACTATGCTTGATCAAAAGTCCATGCGTTATTTCATCGCCGTTGTGGAAGAAGGCAGTATCACCCACGCGGCTGAGCGGCTGGGGATCCAACAGCCGCCGCTGAGCGCACAGATGAAAACACTCGAACAGCGACTCGGTATCAGGCTTCTGACCAGGCTACCGCGCGGGGTTGTGCCCACACCAGCGGGTAATGCCTTATATGAAGCGAGCTTGAAAATTCTTGCGGACATAGACAAGGCCGTCAACACAGCCCGTCGCGTCGACCGGGCCCACGCCGGCAATCTGCACATCGGCGTCACCCGCTCAACGATTTCACACCCATTGATCAAACACGCCATATCGACCTTTGTGGAACAGCACCAGCACGCGGAAGTGAGCATCGTCAGCAAGGGCTCGCTGGAACTCTGCAGCGCTTTGGCCGAAGACGAGATTGATCTCGCCGTGGCGCGCCCGCAAGAAAGCTACAGCGATCGCCTGCGTTGCGAGACCATCGTGACCGAGTCCATTGTCGTCGCGCTGCCCACCAGCTCAAAATTCAGCCACTGCGCCAGTGGCCCATCGGTATCGCTCGAATCACTCAGCGAGCTGCCCGCCATCTTGTACCGTGATTCCACTGACCCTGTCTTGTACAAACAAATCGTCAGGGCTTTCAGCAATCAGGGGCTTTCTCTTGTTACCATTCAGGAAACCCCCAGCGCACACCTTGCCTTAGATCTCGTCTCAACCGGGTTGGGATTCACCCTGGTGCCGCAAACGCTCAGCGACAGATACAGTGACCGCATCATTTACCGGCCGCTGATAGAGCCCCAGCAGATGCAGTCATCGATCTGCCTGTTCAGCTCGCGCTCTGACACCGACGAGCTCTCCCGCGAATTTAGGCTACTACTGCTCAAGTCCTCCCAACAACTCTAATAGCGCTCTGTTGCCTCAGAGGAAGCCAAGACAATTATCAAAATCAATTCACTAACTACCGGACAACCGGGTCTCATCTATGTTAGCAAGGAACTCTTCTTTTGATTTAAACTCATCAGTTATCCCAAGCATTTGGACTAAAGCAACAAACACTAGTGATTGAAACTCCATTAAAACCTCTTTGTCCTCAGTTGTTTGCCCGTGATGTACAAAAGACGATCTCAAGGAGTATGCTGACTTAATTAATTTTATCAATTTTTTTCTTGACCTTAAATCATAACCCAAGAAAAAAGCGATTCGATGGCTGACATTTTGTACAATCGGCTCAGATTCGTTAGAGAGCATGATAGTTTCCAGGCAGACAACCCCGAAAAGCAATTTCTCCGTATTACTAGTAGTATATGCACTTTTTATAAAAACTCGAACAGCCTTATAAAGTTTTTCTTCTAAATCAGATAGACCAGATTTAGATAGCAACTTCAAAAGCGAAGCTGCTTGAAGCTCTATCATTGACTCAATAGACTTTTTATCTAAGTTATAAACAGGATTTGATGTTGATAAAACACCTCGATTGATAGCTCGGCTTTCAACTCCTTCTAGCCCAACCAGAATCTTGTAACTTGGAACATACTCGCTTCCAGAATGAAGACCATTAAACCTTTTTCCTGGCAAGGCAGTGTACGGAGAGTAGAATGCAAGGATATCTGATACAAGATTTGCTTTTTCCAAGGCAACTACCTCTGCATAACTTGAAACGGCCTGAACCGTGCATTCAACAACACTTGAACCTTGGAAGTTTTTTCGTAGTGTTTCTATATCGATCTCGCGATTGCACGCATCTACAAGACTCTGCACTTCATCATTTAGTATCGGCCTCAAAGTACAGCATGCCGCCTCAAAATTTATGGGAGCCGCAGAGACAACTCGATGCAGCGGCACTAAAATATTATATTCCATAATTGAATCATTTATTTCTTGCATCGTGTATTCTGCAAAACCATTTGATTTCCCTCTAGAGCACCACCTAATGAAAGAATCTTCCAGAAACTGACGACCACAGACACGGGAGATGTTTGCACTCCTCCACATGGAATCCAGCAATTTGGTAAGTTGAGCACATGCCTCTGAATCCACTAATTTATAATTATTTTTATCATCATAAAGATGAAGCGCTGAAATCCGGCCATCATCATGCACCTCTCGCATAACAATGTCTCCAACAAAGTCTTTCTCAGTTAAAGTCGCTGCCATATGGGGGTGATAGTTGCTATCAGTGCTCCGTTGTGTAACGTCGTCACCGTTTGTCGCGCTGGTACCTGTTTCTTTTACACATACCTTTGCTCGAATTACCTCTGCACGAGAGTTAAAACTACTCATCGCTCTCTCATCCATCATGATTTCTGGAACTATCCTTGTTTCTTCAGATTTCAACGATTTTCCCCTGATCACAGTTGTTATCGACAGAATGACGCCGCAATGCTAGCGCTTATAGCAATTATCACACTAGTAAATACCATCACAGCAAGTTCAATAAAGCAGCAACTCCCCTAGATCGGCTAGCGCTACTTACGATCTAAGGCCTTGCAAAACTTTCAAATAAAAAGAACTCACTGACAAGCAAGGGCGCCGCGGCCCCGGAAAAGCACGTGCTCCTGCCCCACAACTGATCGGGCATATCGTCGGTCTGCTGCCCCAATCGAACAAACAGGTTGTCGCTGACGGGAATGTGCTTGATCTGTACGCTGGCGCGGCGAAGCGCTGGCTCGGCGAAAATCCAGTGACCGAGCGGCCGCTCATCGAGTTGACGCAGTTCTTCATAGCTGCCGGTCAAGGCGATTTCGGGCAGCAAGGAGCAAGCGAAAACGAGCGGCCGATCACCATCACAGAGCAAGACCTCGCGGTGCAACAGGGCATCGCCCTCTTGCAGGCCCAAATGCTCGGCGGCGTGTTGAGTGGCATAACTCATCGTCTGGTGCAGCAGCTGCACGCTGAACTGCCCTTGGCAGTGCGACGTCAGTTTCTCGGTCAGCGACCCCTGATCGCTTAACCACAGTTGCAAGGGTTCGGGGGCGCTTTCCAGCTCATCGGTCCAACGGTCCTCAAAAAGCGTCTGCCAGGTGTTGGCGGCTTGCTCGCCGAGCATCAAACTTGCCTCATGAGCTGTTTGCGCACCGGGCCGAAAGAGCGCCGGTGCTCATCGATTGCGCCGTGTTCGGCCAAGGCCTGCATGTGCGCCTTGGTGGGGTAACCCTTGTGTTTGTCGAAGCCGTAGTCAGGGTATTGCTGGTGCAGCTCGACCATCTGCCGGTCGCGGTACACCTTGGCCAGAATGGACGCGGCGCCGATACACTCTTCGATGCCGTCGCCGCCGACGATCGCGCGACTCGGCATCGCGAGTTCGGGACAGCGGTTGCCGTCCACCAACACCAACTCGGGCGCGGTACTCAGCCCTTCCACCGCGCGCTTCATCGCCAGCATCGAGGCCCAGAGAATGTTGATTTCATCGATTTCCGCCGCGCTTGCCTCGGCGATGTGCCAGGCCAGCGCCCGCTCAATGATCTGATCAAACAAGGCCTCACGGCGTTTGGCACTGAGCTTTTTGGAATCGTTGAGGCCCTCGATGGGATTGGCTGGATCGAGGATCACCGCGGCGGCCACCACGCTGCCCACCAGCGGGCCGCGGCCCGCTTCGTCTGTTCCGGCAATCAAAGCTTGCGGCGCGTTATTCATGCATTCAGTCTCGGGGCAAAGCGGCAATTCTACCCATTGCCGCCAGCCACGTCAGCTCCAACGCACCGCCAGCTTTGCCGCGCGCTGCACCCGCTTGCAGCCGCAGCCCACATCCACCATGCTGCGTGACTGGCGGGCTCGGTTGTGGCGTTATGGATTCGGACATTTTTTACATTGCGGTGCTGGTGTTTTTTGTCGCCGGCGTCATCAAGGGCACCGTGGGCATCGGCCTGCCCACCATCGTCATCTCAGTGCTCAGTATCTTCGCCGACCCGCGCTGGGCCATGTCGATGGTGCTGCTGACCATTTTCGCCTCCAATCTGTGGCAGTTCTGCCGTGCCAAAACAGCCAAAAAGCAGGCCTTGGACTACTGGCCACTGATGCTGTTGCTGGTGGTGTTCAACTACGGCGTCTCCCGCTACAGCTTCGGCACCGATACCCGGAACATCCTGCTGGCGCTCGGCGTGGTGGTGATTCTCTTTGCGCTCGGCAACCTGATCAAAAAACCGCCGCCGCTGACGCAGCGATGGGACAAGGCAGCCCAAGTGCTGGCCGGCAGTGCCGCCGGGGTGCTGGGCGGTTTGACCACCATCTGGGGCCCGCCGATGGTGGTCTACCTGCTGTCAAAACGGCTGCACAAAGAAGTGTTTGTTTTGGTCTCGGGTGCCATCTTGAGTGTTGGCTCGCTGCCGCTGCTGCTCAGCTACTGGCAGGCGGGGCTGCTGCCGGACAGCACACTGATGGGCTCCGCCGCGCTGATGGCACCCGCCATTGCCGGCATGTACCTGGGGGAAAGTTTGCGGCAAAACATCGACACCGAGCGTTTCACCAAACTACTGTTGCTGATGTTTTTAGTGCTCGGCATCAACCTGATCAGGCGCGCGGTGTTTCCGTAGAGCCTCCGCGCGCCCTCCTGGACGTTGATCGTCACGCCTGCCTGCAGCTGTACTCAATCGCTCGCCGGGCCCATCAAGATCCGGTAGCGGATCTGATCAAACACCACCGCCAATATCAACAGACAACCCAACAACACCATTTGCAGGTAGGAACTGAGCTGCAACAGGTTCATGCCGTTTTGCACCAGCACGATAAAAAACGCCCCCAGCACCACGGTATCGACGCGGCCAAAACCGCCTCGCAAGGAGACACCAGCAATGACACAGGCGGCGATGGACTCCAGCGCCAGAGAGCTGCCCAGGTTCGCCTCCCCCGACTCGATGCGTGCGGTCAGCAACAGCCCGGCGGTCGCGGCCACCAGCGCGCACAGGGAATAAGCCAGCAGTAACACCCTTTTTGTGTCGATGCCGGAGAGGTGCGCGGCCTTGCGGTTCGCGCCCACGGCATACAACCAAGCGCCGATGCGGGTGCGACTCATCAACACCCACAGAATGAGCATCGAGACAAAGGCCAGACACACCGGTACAGGCACTCCAAACCAACGACCGAAACCAAAGGTATCGGCGAAGGCATGCGGCAGACCGGCGACGGGCACCCCACCCGTCAGCATCAGCGCGAAGCCCGCGATCACCGAGGAGACACCCAGCGTCATGATAAACGGCGAGACACCCGCGTAGGCGACGCCCATGCCGTTGATAAGCCCCACCAGCAGGGCCACCGCATAACCGGCCACTATGCCGGCGACAATCGCCAGCCAAATCCACTCTGGGTTGAGAGCTATCACCGCTGTCATGGTCAGGGCCGAGACCACCGAGGTCAGGGCGATCACCGTGCCGACCGAGAGATCAAAGCCGCCGGTGATCAGGGCGAGCATCTGCCCCATGGACACCAGTACCAGATAAACCGACTGACGGGCCACGTTTATCACGTTCTGGCCACTGAGAAACTTGTCCGAGAAGACCGAGAAAATCACCAGGGCGATGCCAAGGAAAAACGGCAACACACCCAGCTTCAGGAACACGCGTGTCAAGATCCCACGGGACTGCTGTGCTTTATCATCACTTTTATTCATTTTGTTTCCATAAAAAAATTGGCCAATACCCGCGCTTCGCTTATTTCATCGCCGCGCAGTTCCGCGCTGATCCGCCCGTTGGCAAACACCAGCACCCGCTGCGACAGGTTGATCACCTCGGGCAAGTCCGAAGAGATGAGCACCACGGCGGCGCCGGATTCGGCCAGCGCCTTGATCACGCGGTACAGCGCAGCGCGCGCCCCCACGTCGACCCCCACCGTGGGCTCGTCAAAGATGTACAACGAGCGCTCAACTGCCAGCGCCCGTGCGAACATCACTTTTTGCTGATTGCCGCCCGAAAGCTGCACCACCAGGCGCTGGCGATAGCTCTCCGCCAGCTCAACGCGCTCAGCGACCGCCGCACAGAAGGCAGCAAGCCAAGGCCGGTTCAACCAGCCACGGCGATGGCCGTCGGGGTGCTGCAATGCGGCTTGCTCGAGGTTCTTATCGGCGCTGAACGAGAGCTGCAGTCCCTCGGCCTTGCGATCGGCAGGCACGTAGACGGCGCCGGCGGCCAGCATGTTCCGGGTCGTGGCGCGGCTGAGATCGACATCGCCGAGCGACACTGTGCCGCTGCGCTGTTGCAGCAGCCCCATCATCGCTCTAAAGGCCCGCGATTTGCCCGAACCCACCAGCCCAGCAATGCCCAGTACTTCACCCCGGGCAACGCTCAGATCGACGTTGTCCACCCCCCAACAGCTGAGGCCCGAAACCGACAGCGCCGTCTCGCCGGGACGGCTGTCTATCTGCGGGTAGAGCTGATCGATGGCCCGCCCCGCCATGCACGAGACCAGCGCCTGATCATCTGTGTCTTTGATCTCAAAACAATCAATTAGGCAGCCGTCACGCAACACCGTCACCCGTTGGCTGATGCGTCTGAACTCTTGTATCCGGTGGGAGATATAAATTATCCCCACCCCCTTCGACGCCATGCGCCCGATAAAGTCGAACAGACAGTCGACTTCCCTGTCTGATAAGGACGCCGTTGGCTCGTCGAGAATCAGCACTTCGGGCTGCTCCCTGCAGGCCTTGGCGATCTCCACCATCTGCTGATGGGCGCGGCTGAGTCCGGAGACGACCGCACGCGTGTCGAGCTCAAAACCGAGCTCGTCCAGCAGTTTTTTGGCTCGATTGTGCATCTGATGGGTATCGACAAAGAGGCCTTTTAGAGGCTCATCGCCGAGGAAAATATTGGCCGCCACACACAGGGTGGGCGCCAGAGAAAACTCTTGAAACACCGCACTGACCCCCGCCGCCCTCGCCTGCCGCACCGTGCTTGCGCGATAGGGCTTGCCGTGCAGCTCGACCGTTCCCGCAGTGGCATTGTTGGCACCCGCCAGAATACTGATCAAGGTGGATTTTCCAGCACCGTTCTCGCCAAACAGCACATGCACCTCGCCGGCCCTCAGCGAGAAATCGACCTTATCCAATGCGACAAAATCGCCGTAGTGTTTGCTCAGCGCGTTCGTTCGCAGCAGCATAAATCACCTGTCTCTGTGAAAATTCTGAACAAATCAGAGATCCCCGTGAAAAGGCTGAGGCGCCCGAGATTGCACGCCCCAGAACTGGTCCTACTTGCTCACGGAGAACGTGGGTTTGAAGTCTGCGGGCGGCAGGATTGCGTCCCGAGAAACAGTGGCGATATTGGATTTATCCACCACGAATATTTCAGGCCCCACGTGCTGCTCCAGACCATTGCCCTGCAGGGCACGGATGGCCTGATCAACCGCGATACGGCCCTGTATGACCATGGAATCGGCGGGGGCCGCGGTGATATAGCCGCGTTCAATGCCGGCAAACACACCGGGTGTCATGTAGAAGGCCAACAGCCCGACCTTGCCCACCAAACCGCGTTCGCGCACCAGTCCCTGCGCGGCCTCGGCGGTCACGGCTGTTCCCGCCAGATAGGCCACGTCGGGGTTGGCTTGCAATACGTCTTCGACCAAGCGCAGCTGGGTCTCCTTGCCGGTGTCACCAAAACGGGGCTCCAGCACGTCGACAGCTGAACCCGCGACCGCCTCCATAAAACCCTTGTGCGCGGCCTCTACCCAACCGGCACCTGCAGGCCCTGGAAACCAACCCACCTGCACAGCCTTGCTGCCCGCGGGGTGTTTCTCGGCCAGCCAATGGCCGGTCTGCTGGCCCATGGTGTAGAAAGACACCAGCGATTTGGCACGGATATCTTGGGACGACACACCGTTGACCAGATCAATCACCGGGATGCCCTTCTCAGCGATTTCAGCGATGACATTGTTCAAACCGTCATAGGAGATGGCGCCGACAATCACCGCATCGGCGCCGCCTGCCACGCAGTCTTCCAGCTGGCTCAACTGTTTGCTCAACTGAGTGTAGCCGCCCGCCTCGAACAGGTTCAGCTCAACGCCCTGGCGCTTGGCCTCAGCGACCAGGCCGTAGTTGACGCCCAACCAATAGGCGTCCTTCATGTGCGGAAATGACGCGCACAATTTCCAGGCCTTGTCCGCTGTGGCCAAGGCCTGGTACTCAATCACCTCCTGCGTGGCTGTGTCGCTGAACGCAGGGCTGGAACGCACCACGGGATAGGGAGACCAATTTTCAGCCGCCGACGGCGCTGTGCTTGCCAACAACAACGGCAGCAGAGAGATAAGTAATTGTTTTTTCATAACATTCTCCGGTTTAAAACGGACACTTCGCCTTTTTCGCAGGCAAAGCATCCCTGAGGAAGCCAGCGAACTGGCTTCACGAGTGAAAATCAAAGGGGTTTAGCCTCGTTCTAGATGAGTTCGCGCAACTGCTGCAAGCGCGCCGCGTTGTCCCTGCGCGCTTGCAGCGCAGTGGGCATGTCGACCTCTACAAACTTAACCGCGGCGTGGGGTTGCAGCTGAGCAATCAGGTCCATGTCGGCGGCGATGACCGCGCCAATGGTAAAGTAGCCGCCGCCCGACACCGCATCGCGGTGCAGGACAATGGGCTCGGTGCCGCTGGGCACCTGCACGGAGCCGTAGCCATAACAGCCGTCGACGATGTTCGAGGGATCGCTGCCCGCGCCAAAGGGCTGCTCTCGCGGCTCGAACTCAAAGGCCGTGCCACCACAAAAGCGGTAACCCATGCGGTCAGCTTCCAGCGCCACCTTCCAGTCATCCGCAAAAAACTGGCGATGGGCATCCCGGGTGATTAAGCGGTTATACAAGCCAGGCAGAACCCTCAGCTCACAACAGCCCGACACCTCCCGCCGCAGTCGCTCGGGCACGGTGACAGAGACTGCATTGCCCACGGATCGCCCCAAGGGCAATGTATCGCCGACGGCGATGGGCTTGCCATCCACACCACCGAGACCGCCAATGACATAGGTGGACCGGCTGTTGAGGTGCATAGGCGTGTCGATCCCCCCGGCGAAGGCGATGTATGCCCTAGCACCTGCAGCGATAAAATCGAAGCTCAGCACTTGGCCGGCTCTGGCGCTGATGGCGGTCCAGTTCGGCTGTGGCTCCCCGTCCAGTTTGGGCGGCAAGCTCGCCCCCGTCACCGCAAACACCGTGTCGTTCTTGAACAGCAGCTCCGGCCCCAAGAACACCGCTTCCAAGCAGGCCGCTGACTCGGGATTGCCGACCAGCGCATTCGCCACCCGCAGAGAGTAACTGTCCATCGCGCCGGAGACCGGTATGCCCAGATGCAAATAACCCGGCCTGCCCAGATCTTGGATTGTCGTCATCAGGCCCGCATTTATCACTTCAATCGTCATGGAGCACCTCCAACAGGGACGCGTTGTAAGCATCCGGATTTTTCTTAAATGCCTCTAAGTCAAACTCCGCGGTACGAATGCGTGGTTCGTAGCTGTTCGTCTCCAGCGCCGCCAAGATCCGATCGTATTCAGCACGGTCCACTGGCTTCCATTTCACCAGGTCGCCGGGTTTGAAAAACACCATGAAATCTTTCAGGTAGCTGACTGTTTCGGTGGGGTCATAGATCGGCATGGGTGTCACGCCGAACATCTGGTATCCCCCCGCCCCCTTCACCGAATAGATGCAGGAGAAACAGCCGCCATACCCCACGGTTTGTTTGGGCGTATCGGTGCGAGGCCGCAGGTACTTGGGCACCTGAATCTGCCGCTCACGCTCCACCAACTGGTAGAGAAAAGGCAGCCCAGCGACGAAGCCAACCATGGTCACGAACCAAGGCGAGGCATGGTGCGCCTCGATAAACGCCTCCACCGAGTCAAAACCATTGATGCGGGCGGCGTAACTCAGATCGGTGCCGTCCGGGTCTTGATGCCGGTCGCGAAATCGCATCAAGGTCTCGTGCGTCCACGGGTCTTGGTACAGCACGGGGATCTCAACGATGCGCGTGCTCAGACGGCTGGGCGAAGAAGACGCCTTCGCCTCCAGCTCTTTTAGCTTTTGCATCACGCTGTCGTGATCAATGATGTCCGGATCAAAGCGCACCTGAAAGGAGGCATTTGCGGGACAGACTTCGGTGATGCCCTCAATCTTTGCCTCCCGCACGGCGTCTGACAGAGCGAGGGCCTTGAAGAAGGCGTCCAGCGACATCTCTTCGTCCAGCTCGACAAACACATGCTCGTCGCCGCCAAAGGAATAACGGGTGTTCATGACGCCTCCTCCAGATTGCCGGGCTGCGATTCAACGTCCAGATTCTGTTGCTCTAACCACGGCTCTAGCCACTGGGTGTGCACGTTGCCGCTGCGCACCTGCTCGTCTTTGGCCAGTGCGGCGTGCAGCGGGATCGTGGTCGAAATGCCGTCTATACACAGCCCGCTCAGTGCGCTGGACAAACGCTCGATCGCCGCATCGCGCGTCGCCGCATGGACAATTAATTTGGCCAACATGGAGTCGTAGTACGGTGGCACCGTGTAACCCTCGTACAACATGCTGTCAAAGCGAATGCCCTCGCCACTGGGCACACTCAATTTTTCAATCACGCCCGGGCAAGGCATGAACATCATCGCGGGATTTTCCGCATTGATCCGCACTTCGATGGAATGCCCGTCGATGGCAATGTCTTCTTGTTGTAGCGCGAGTGGCTCGCCGCCAGCGATACGCAGCATCTGCGCGACTATGTCCACACCGGTGATCATTTCGGTGACCGGGTGCTCCACTTGAATGCGGGTGTTCATTTCCAGAAAAAAGAATGCACCCGTCTCCGGTTCATAGAGGTACTCCACCGTGCCTGCGCCGCTGTACTGGGTGCCCTCGGCGAGCGCCACGGCGGAGGCGCAGAGTGCTTCGCGCGTGGCCTCGTCGAGAATCTGTGCGGGCGCCTCCTCCCACACCTTCTGCCGGCGCCGCTGCAGCGAACACTCCCGCTCCCAGAGGTGAATCGCCCGCTTGCCGTCGGCGAGAATCTGCACCTCGATGTGCCGAGCGGTCGGCAGTGCGCGCTCGATAAACAGCCCGCCGTCACCAAAGGCCGCGAGCGCTTCGGCGGCGGCCTGGGGTGCCAACTTACGCAACTCCTGCTCATTATTAGCCACCCGAATGCCGCGGCCCCCGCCACCGGCCGAGGCCTTGATCATCACCGGGTAACCGATCTGCTCGGCAATCGTGACGGTGCTGCCCATGCCCTCTATGCGCCCTGCGGAGCCGGGCACGGTAGGCACCCCTGCGGCCTGCGCCGCCGCACGCGCTCGCACCTTGTCGCCCATGTGCTCGATGGTCTGCGCGCTCGGGCCCACCCAACGCATGCCCGCATCGACCACCGCCTGCGCAAATCCCGCGTTCTCGGCGAGAAAGCCATAACCGGGGTGCACCGCATCACAGCCCGCCTCAACGGCGGCTTGAATCATCTTTTCGACATGCAAATAACTGCTCTCGGCGCTGGCCGGGCCCACCAGCACCCAGCGGTCCGCCATGCGCGCCGGCAAACTGTCGGTGTCGGCCTCGGAGCACGCTTGCACCGTGGTGATGCCCAGTTCTTTTGCCGCCCTTATGATGCGGACGGCAATCTCGCCGCGGTTGGCAATAAAAAGTGTTTGAATACTCACGGGCTAATCCTCCAACTCGACGATGTCTTGACCAGCACTCACCGGTGCACCGTTTTCCACCAGCACGGTTTTTACAAGCCCTGCCGCAGTAGCCTTGATCTCCATGAAGTTTTTCATCACTTCAACCAGGCCAATGGCGTCGCCCACGGCGATTGTGTCGCCCGCTTT
The DNA here is from genome assembly GCA_033852095.1 of Granulosicoccaceae bacterium. GTDB lineage: Bacteria > Pseudomonadota > Gammaproteobacteria > CALCKW01 > CALCKW01 > CALCKW01. The sequence goes on from JAWSVD010000223.1 coordinate 21,353, forward strand.
AACAAACGGCGGATCATCGGGACCCGCGGCGTGGAAAAAAGTGCCTGGCAAAGGTGATTTGATTGTATTGGCCATGTTCATTTCCTCTGTTGGAATTTTCTTCAGTGCCGAGTCGGCTCAGGGCGAACGATGTCTATACCCTCGGCGACAAGGGCTTCGCGAATCGCGGTCCCTATGGCGAAAGCACCTGGGGTATCTGAATGAAAGCAAATGGAGTCAAACGTGATCGGGATGTCGATGTTGTCGACAGTTTTCACCATGCCTTCGACACAAGCTCTAACGCACTTCTGCGCTACTTCCCGAGGATCCAGTACCCGCATTTTTCTCGCAAAAACAATGCTACCCGCCTGGTTATAATCGCGGTCAGCGTAGAACTCGTGCACGGTGTTCACGCCCAATTGGCTCGCTACAGCACTGGCGGCGGTGCCATGCATGCAATAAAAAATAAGACCGGGGTCATAACTTGCGAGTTCTTCAAGGAGGCTGCTGGCGAGCTCGCGGTCATCGGCAAGTTTCATGTAGAGCGCACCGTGTGGCTTCACGTGCTGCAATCGCACCCCGTGGCGCAGGCCAAATTCTCGCAGTGCGCCTATCTGATACACGATGTCGTTGACGAGCTCGGCAGTTGTGGACTGAATAACCCGGCGGCCAAAACCCTGCAAATCGTGGTATCCAGGGTGCGCGCCTAGCCCAACACCGTACTGCCTGGCCAGCTTGACCACGCGGTCCATGTGGTTGGCGTCGCCGGCGTGAAAACCCGCTGCCACATTCGCCGAACTGATCATTGCCATCAGTGATTCATCACTGGCCTCACCGGCTGACCACTGCCCAAACCCCTCTCCCAAATCACAGTTGAGATCGACCTGCTGCATTGCCATGTTTTTCCCTTTTGCTTGAAATCGCTGTTTCTCAATCAATGCGAACAGTGTCCAGCAGGGAGTTAAAGCAATCAAATATATATTATAGATTTCGTATATCTGTTTAATTGATATCTGAAGTGTATCTACTTGTTTTTTAATAGGCACGGGCTAATATCTGTGTATTATCATTTCACCTATATCATTAAATCAGATATCTCCATGTCGATTTCACTCAAACAGATCAAGTATTTTGTCGCCACAGCCGAACTGGGCCAGGTCTCCAAGGCGGCGCGAGAACTCTCTGTCTCACAGTCAGCCGTCACCAGCGCGATAAAGGAATTGGAGAGCACCGTCGGCGATCGGCTTTTCAGCCGCAGTGCCAGAGGCGTTGATTTGAGCCCGACGGGCAGGCGGTTTCTTGAAGGGGCCTACCGTATTCTGACGGCTGTTGAAGACGCTCTGCAGCCGGTACAGAGCCCCACAGACGCGCGCGGCGTCTTGAACGTGGCGACCACCTACACCGTCATGGGCTACTTTTTACCCCACCACCTGGAACGCCTTAAACGGCTCTATCCCGAGCTGGATATTCGACTGCACGAACAGATGAGAGAGATGGTGGAGGAAGGGCTGTTGACGGGCCGCTTCGACATCGCCGTGTTGCTGACGTCGAATGTGCTCAACCCCGAGTTGAAAACGGAGACATTGATGCGCTCAAAAAGGCGGCTTTGGCTACCGACAGGCCACCCGCTGACGCAGGTTGATGCCATCGATTTTGGCGACGTGGCACGGGAGCCCTATATCATGTTGCAAGTCGATGAAGCCGCGCATACCACACTGAGGTACTGGCAGAACTCGCCCTACCAACCCGCGGTCAAGCTGCGCACCTCATCCATTGAGGCGGTGCGCTCCATGGTCGCCAATGGCCAGGGAGTCACCATCTTATCGGACATGGTCTACAGACCTTGGTCACTGGAAGGGCGGCGGATTGAATCCACCCTGCTCTCCGACCCGGTGCCGCCCATGGAAGTGGGTCTCGCCTGGAAGCGAGGCGCCCATCAGGAACCGGGGCCCGCCATCACGGCGTTCAGCCATTATTTCAGCCACGCGTTTCAGCTGCCACAATTGAGTTTGTGAAACGCAAAAATACTGCCCGAGGAACCGCAGGCAGCCAAATAAGTAAACCGCTCTACTGCATCAAGTGCGGTTGCTGCACAACCCTAGAACAGCGCTTTGCCCGCCAACCTGAGCACGTCGTCGAGCACAGAGCCATCACCGTCGGCGTCCAGCAAAGACT
>JAWSVD010000224.1:0-14639 GCA_033852095.1 Granulosicoccaceae bacterium
CGGCGAAACACAAGCCCGCTGCCAGAACGGCGACACGGTAGAGACCATCGACATGATGCTCATCGGCCCGCAGCCAGTGGGCACCTGGGTGCAGGTGTTTTTGGGCGCGGCCCGTGAGTGCCTCAGCGAAGAGCGCGCACTGCAAATCAAAAGCGCGCTGCAATCACTGGAGCAGGTGATGCAGGGCAAAGAAGCCGATGTGGATCGCCTCTTCCCCGACCTGGTCAACCGAGAGCCGCAACTGCCCCCTCACCTGATAGCGAGAAAACCCTCATGACGCACCCCCTGATCGAACAGCTCGACAGCGTGTATGGATACCCTACCCTGAGCGCGCAAGCGCTGGACACCTGGCTCGCGCAGAATGAACACAGTGTGTTATTTGTGCCCGGCGAGGTTTCGCGCTACCCCGAGGCCACCGACGTGGCGGTGGTGCTGCCGGAGCTGATGAAAAAATTCTCCAGCACGCTCAGCTGCGGTGTTGCCGCAGAGGATGATTACCGAGAGTTTGCCAGGCGCTTCAGCATCGTACGCTGGCCCGCGCTGGTCTTTTTCAGGGGCGCAGATTATTTGGGTGTGATCACACAAATACAAGACTGGACTGTGTACCTGCAAGAAATCGAAAACATCCTGCTTGCCGAGACACGCCGCCCGCCCGGCATCGGCATCCCTGTTATCACCGCCTGAGGTAGACCATGAATTCCCCCGACAAGCCCAGCTTCCCAGTCAAGTTCTTCGACCCCACCAGCCTGGCCGCTCTGGGCATAGGCCCGGGCAGCCAGCACGAAGAAAGTGACGACGAATTCGAATTCATGGTGATGCCGGAAGAAGTCACAACCTACGCCGCGCCCCCGGTGCCCGAGGCCGACGAGATAGACGGCCGGGTCAAGGCGCTGGAATTCCTGGAATCGGTGTGCCGCGCCCTGGGCCAGTGGCGCCCAGAGGACAGCAACAAGAGCTTCAGCCTCGGCGGGCTGGATAGCGCAGAGCGGGCGCTGGTTGATCAGGTGCTGGGCAGCGGCGAGGTCAGCGTCACCGTGCAGCACAGCTCAAAAGAAACCGCAGTACAGGAGTCCGTGCTCACCGGGATCTGGCAGGTAAACCAGCGCGACGCCGACGGCGAGACATTGATCGAAGCGGTCGAGGTGGGGCCGCTGCCCGACTGCGTGCGCGACGAGAGCTTCCGCAACGCCAAGCCAAGCCTGGACGCGGAGCAGCAGGCGCCGCTGGCGGTGCTCAATGCGCCCTCGGTGTTGGTGGAACTGGCAGATTACATCGAGACATGGCGACCACCCGAGCTACCCGACACTGTCAATCTCAGCCTGCTGCCCATGTCAGATGATGACATCGCCTGGATCAGCAAAGTACTGGGCACCGGCCCGACGGTGATCCTGTCGCGTGGTTACGGCAACTGCCGCATCGGCGCCACGCAATACCGCAACTGCTGGTGGCTGAAGTACTTTAATTCACAGGATCACGTGATACTGGAGACGATCGAAGTCTGCGACGTGCCGCCGGTGGCCGTGGCCGCCCCCGAAGACATCAGCGACAGCGCAGAAAGGCTCAACCAGATTCTGGAAATCTACCGTTGAGCAAGGCGGAGAACTGGTTCGAAGGCTCCTACCTGGGCAGCAAAACGCTGCCTGAAGAAACCCGCATGGAATGCAAAATATGCTGGTATATCTACGACCCGGCGGTGGGCGATGACTACTGGCAAATCCTGCCGGGCACGCCCTTCAGCGCACTGCCATTGCACTGGCACTGCCCCGAGTGCGACGGCGATAAAAACCACTTCATGGTGAAACACGATGACTGAGACAGCGGCTCAGATCTGCCAGCGTCTCGAGCACTGTTACACCGAGATAGAGCAGCAGCGCATGCAAGACGTGCCAGTGCTCAATCGCCAATTACAAGTCAAGGCCATTGGCTTTGAGCCCTGGCGGGGTTATCAGCTGGGGGTGATCATGAGCCCCTGGATGATGAACATCATGTTGTTGCCCGGAGAGGCAAGCCTGGATAGCATCCGCTGCGGCGAGAAGACCCACATTAACCTGCCCTCAGGCGATTACGAATTTGTGCGCGGCGAAGAGTCATCCATTGGCCCTTACCTGAGCTGCAGCCTGTTTTCGCCGGTGTTCGAGTTCGAGCAGCAATCGGTCTTTGAGCAGACCGGCGCCGCCGCATTGGAAGCGCTTATGGAGCCTGCAAACCGCGAGCAGCTGGGTTTTGAAGAGTGGCCGGAGCCACCGCCTGTGGAAGGTGATGAGGCAGAGGCCGAAACCAACGAACAAGCGGCCGCGATGGCGACAAGCAAGGAAAAACCGCCCTCGCCCGCGGCAATGGATCGCCGCGGATTTTTACGCCGCCTGAGACGCACAGACCAGTCCGACGCAGACCGGGCCAACACTGAAGAGGCAGACCATGCCAGCTAACGCCACTGACGCACGACACTCGCAGCCGCTCAGCGTGGCGCTGCACGCTAACGCCCAAGGCGCAGTTGATGCGCGCCTGCGCTACGCAGACCGCAGCGCCGTCTTCTCGCTGATGGAGGGCACTGCTGTGTCAGAGCTGCCCGGCAAAGTGCGGCGGGTCTACAGCGTGTGCGCAGAGGCGCAGCAGCTCGCTACCTGGCGCGCCATACACAGCGCCACCGGCCGGCCGACGCGGGCAGCGCCCTTTCGCAGCCAGCAGGCGCGCGTGCAGCTGGAAAATCTGCGCGAACACCTGCTGCACATGGCGCAGCGCTGGGGCTGCCTGTACGGTGGGTCCATGGCCATCGCTGACTTCGCACCGCTCTACCAGCAGCTCGAGGCACAGCGACGCGGCGAGCGCCCAACACTGCCGCCTGAACTGCGCCAACAGATAGAGAGCTGGGCCTTCACCATGCCGGCCGCTCAGTGGCTGGCGATCGACAGCCTGGACGAGTTACAGGCCTGGAGTGCGGCCCAGCAAAGCCTGGCCGCCTGCACCGTCAATTGGGTGCTGCGGCATCAACTGGCCTCGGTGGGGGGCTCGCACATACAACAGTTAGGCCAGCAGATGCTGCCCACACTGGGGCAAAAGCTACTGGACCGCGATGAGAGCATGGCGCTGTGCCGCACGCCCACCTGGTTTGGCCTGTCGCTGGACAACAGTTTTGAGCTGGGGCAGCAGACGCCCCTGCTGGCGTGTGTGGCCGAGCGCCACGGCAAGGGCCTGTTGTGGCGCAAGCTGCAACGACTGAGCGGCATCGCCCAGCAGCTGGTGCAGGCGGAGAGCGAGATGCCGGGCTGCTCGGTGGAATTGCCCCCAGGCGTGGGAGCTGTGCGCACGGCACGCGGCTGGCTGATGCACGCCCTGGATTTTGAGGGCGAGACCGTCACCCACTTTCGCGCCCTGGCCCCCACCGATTGGAACTTTCAAACCCGCGGCGTAGCCAAGACCAGCTTGGAAAACCTGGACCCCTCATTGGCGATCCCCCTGGAGCAGCAAGCCCGAGCGGTGATCGATGCGCTCGACCCCTGTGTTGGCTACTCATTGGCGTTACACTGAATGCACGAGATGTCGCTCTGCGAGAGCATCGTACAAACACTGGAAGAGCAAGCGCTCGCGCAGCACTACAAGCGCGTAAAGCGCGTCTGGCTGCAGGTCGGGCAGCTCGCCTGCGTCGAGCCCGAGGCCATGCAGTTCAGCTTTGCCGTCGTCTGCAAGGGCACGCTAGCAGAAGGCGCTGAGCTCCTGATCGAGCGTGAACAAGCCAGCGGCTGGTGCATGCTGTGCAGCGCCTCGGTGGCGGTTGAAAGTCGGCACGGAGCCTGTCCACAATGCGGCAGCTACCAATTGCAAATCAGCGGCGGCGACGAGCTGCGTATCAAAGAACTGGAGGTAGAATAATATGTGTACTGTCTGCGGATGCGGCGAAGGCGAAGTGAAGATCGAAGGTCACAGCCACCCACACGGCCACAAGCACGGCCACCACCATCATCACGAGCACGAGCACGGCCACCACTATGGCCATGGCCCCGCCCACGCCCACGCACCCGGCCTGAGCCAGTCGCGCATGGTGCAAATAGAGCAGGACATCCTCGGCAAAAACCAACAATACGCCAACGCCAACCGCGTACAGTTTGAAGCGCGCGGCATCCTCGCGCTCAATTTGGTCTCCAGCCCCGGCTCCGGCAAGACAAGCCTGCTGACCAAAACCCTCGAGATGCTGCGCGATCAACTGCCACTGGCCGTGATTGAAGGCGATCAAGAGACATCCGCCGACGCGGAGCGCATCCGCCAGACTGGCGCGCCCGCGCTGCAGATCAACACCGGCAAGGGTTGCCATCTGGACGCGCACATGGTCGGTCACGGCGTCGAGAGCCTCGCACCACAAGACAACAGCCTGCTCTTCATCGAGAACGTCGGCAATCTGGTTTGCCCAGCCGCCTTTGATCTCGGCGAAGCCCACCGCGTGGCCATCCTGTCGATCACCGAGGGCGAGGACAAGCCGCTCAAATACCCCGACATGTTTCACAGCAGCGACGTGCTGCTGGTCAATAAAATGGACCTGCTGCCGCACCTGCAATTCGATCTGGAGCTGTGCCTGAGCAACGCCCTGCGAATTCAACCCGAACTCACTGTATTTCAGGTCTCAGCCACCAGCGGTGAAGGCATGCAAGACTGGTGCGACTGGTTGCTGGCGCGCTGCGCCCAGCAGCGTCTCCCCCAGGGCGCCGCTACCTGATGAACAGCTTGCCCTCAATACTGGTGGTGGATGACGAGCAGCGCTCGCTGGAATCCATCGAGCGCACCCTCGACGAGCGCTTCGAAGTGCACACCGCCGGGGATGCAGACAGCGCCCGCGCCATCCTCAAGCGCGAGTGGATTCAAGTGATCCTCTGCGATCAGCGCATGCCTGGCACCACCGGTGTGGAGCTGCTGCGCGAGCTGCGCGATGAATACCCTGACATCGTGCGCATCATCATCTCCGGTTACACCGATCCGGCGGATTTGGTCGAGGCCATCAACGACGCGGGCATTTACCAATTCATCCCCAAGCCCTGGCACCCAGACACCCTGGTGCACGAACTGGAGAACGCAGTCAAACTGTTCAAGCTGCAGCGCCAGAACGAGCAACTGGGGCTGGAGCTGCGACTCAGCCCCGGCAGCATCGAGCAATCGCTGATCACCAAGCGCGAGCTGCTGCAGGCGCGTTTTGATTGCGACAGCAGCATCGTGCGCAGCCCGCAGAGCAGTCTCAACAGCAGCTGCGAGCTGATCTCCCGCATCGCCCCCTTTGATGTCAACGTGCTGGTCACCGGCGAATCGGGCACCGGCAAGGAGCTCGCCGCCCGCGCCCTGCACTACAACAGCCTGCGCCGCGATCAGCCCTTTGTGGCGGAAAACTGCGGCGCCCTTCCCGACGACCTGCTGGAGACAGAGCTCTTCGGCCACAAGCGCGGCGCCTACACCGGTGCTGTGGAAGACAGAGTTGGCTTGTTCGCCTCGGCAAACGGCGGCACCATTTACCTGGACGAAATCGGCGACACCTCCCTGTCCTTTCAGGTCAAGCTGTTGCGCGTGCTGCAGGAGGGCGAGATCCGCCCCATGGGCACCAACCGGCGGCAATCCATCGACGTGCGGGTGATCGCCGCCACCAACCGCAACCTCGAAGAAGAAGTCCGCGCTGGCCGCTTCCGCGAGGATCTCTACTACCGCCTGGCGCAGTTCAGCATCGAAATGCCCGCCTTGCGGTCGCGTCCGGAGGATATCGCGCCGCTGGCGCTGCACCTGCTGGAAGAAGCAAGTCAGGCACTGGGCAAGCGCGTCAACGGCTTCACCGACGAGGCGATCAACTGCTTTAAGGCCTACCACTGGCCGGGCAACGTGCGCGAGCTGGGCAATGAGATTCGCCGCATGCTGGTATTTGCCAACGGCAACACCCTGGGCGCCGAGTTGATCTCTGCCCAGGTGCTGCACGCGGCCCCGCTGGAAGCCGAGCCCGAGATGGACTTGATGAGCGGCATCGACGGCACACTAAAAGAACGCGTTGAGGCGCTGGAGGCGCGGCTGCTGCGCGAAACCCTGATCCGCAACCGATGGAACAAATCCCGCGCCGCCGAAGAGCTGGGGCTCTCACGCGTCGGCCTGCGCAGCAAGCTCGAGCGCTACGGCCTTGAGAAAACAGTCGCCAGCGAAAGCCCGAGCCCCGCCTCATGAGCAGCGCCAAAGACGCCGTCGCTAAGCTGGCGGAACCGGCGCTGAACAACTCCGCCATGGACGACGCCGCCTGGGTGGAAGTGATCCAGACCATGGAGCGCATCTACGCCGAATTGGTGGATCACCAGATTGAACTGGAACACAAGAACACCGCGCTGGTGGATGCGCAGCGTTTTGTGGACAGCGTGCTCAGCGCCATGAGTGACGTGCTGGTGGTGTGCGATATGCAAGGCAAAATACAAGAGTGCAACGCCGCGCTGCTGGCACTGACCGGGCAGCAGGCAAACGACCTAGTGGGAGTGTCGCTGGACAAGCTCTTCCCGCCCGAGCACAGCACGAAGCTACTGGCGCTGTTTGACAGCGACAGCGTGGGCACTGCCAAACCCATCGAATTGAACATGCTCAACACCGACGGCGAGGCTGTGCCACTGCTGCTCAGCTGCACCGCGCGCATCAACCGCCACAACAAACCCGCCGGCCGTGTGGTCACCGGCCACCCGATCGGTAAGCTGCAGCGTGCCTACAGCGAGCTCAACCTCGCGCACGAGGCGCTCAAAGAGGCGCAGCACCAGCTCATTCAATCTGAAAAGATGGCCTCCCTGGGCCGCCTGGTGGCAGGTGTTGCGCACGAGCTGAACAACCCCGTCAGCTTTGTACTGGGCAATGTACACGCGCTCAAACGTTACGAGCAGCGCCTCAACCAATACCTCGATGCGGTGCACCAGGCCGACAGCGCGGCCGACTGCAAAGAGCTTCGCGCCTCGCTGCGCATCGACCACATCCGCAAAGACATGCAACCGTTGATAGACGGCAGCATTGAAGGCGCGGAACGCGTCACCGAGATCATCCAGCACCTGCGGCATTTTGCAGCCCCAGGGCCGCGCCAACAGCAGCGCTTTGACGTGGTCGCGCTGATCCACAACGCCCTGCAGTGGGTCAGCCGCTCACAACAGAGCAAGCCCGCCATCGCGCTCGATTGCCCTCCCGAACTCTACCTCAGCAACAGCGAGGGCCACGTGCACCAGATCATGATCAACCTGCTGCAGAACAGCATGGACGCGCTGGAGCACTCTGACGCCCCCGCCGCCATCTCGGTGCAGGTCACCGTCAACGACAAACAAGCCCTGATAGAGGTTGCCGACAGCGGCCCCGGTATCGCCGAAGAGGACCTGCTGCGCATTTTCGACCCCTTCTTCACCACCAAACCCATCGGCAAGGGCACCGGGCTCGGGCTGTCCATCAGCTACGGGCTGGCGACCGGCCAGTGCGGTGGCGGCCTGAGCGCCAGTAACCGCCCGGACGGTGGCGCTCTCTTCAGCCTCACACTGCCGCTGGACGCCGAAGGCAAGGACAAAAGCCAGAACAAAGCCGAGGGCGTGCAACATGGCTGAGCAAAAAACCCTGCTCTGGTTACAGTCCGGTGGCTGCGGCGGCTGCAGCATGTCGCTGCTCAACGCCGAATCCCCCGGCCTCTACGATGCCCTCGACATCGCGGGCATCGACTTGCTCTGGCACCCCTCCCTGAGCGAAGCCAGCGGTGAGCGCTTGCTGCAACTGCTCAGTGACATCGAATCGGGTGCACAGCGGCTGGATATCCTCTGCCTGGAGGGCTCCGTGCTGCGCGGCCCGGAGGGCACCGGCATGTTTCACCGCCTGGCGGGCAGCGAGCGCAGCATGATGCACTGGATAGAAGCACTCTGCGCACAAGCCAAGTCTGTTGTGGCCGTGGGCAGCTGCTCCGCCTTTGGCGGCATCACCGCCAGCGGCAACAACCCCACAGACGCCTGCGGCTTGCAATATGAAGGCGCAGAACCCGGCGGCTTGCTGGGCGGTGACTGGCGCGCGGAGAACGGCATGCCGGTGCTGAACATCGCCGGCTGCCCGACACACCCGGATTGGGTGCTCGACGCGCTCTCACAATTGGCACAGGACGATCTCGCGCAGACGGATCTCGATGACCTGTCACGGCCGCGTGCCTACACCGATCACCTGGTGCACCACGGCTGCCCGCGCAACGAATACTACGAATACAAGGCCAGCGCCGAAGCACCCGGCCACCTGGGCTGCATGATGGAACACCGCGGCTGCCTGGGCACCCAGGCGCGCGCCGACTGCAATACACGGCTGTGGAACGGCAGCGGCTCCTGCCTGCGCGGCGGATATGCCTGCATCAACTGCACCGCCCCCGAATTCGAACGCCCGCGCCACAGCTTCACCGAGACACAAAAGCTGGCGGGCATTCCCATCGGCCTACCCACCGACATGCCCAAGGCCTGGTTTGTCGCTTTGGCGTCCCTGTCCAAGGCCGCAACCCCCGCGCGCCTGCGCGACAACGCCACCGCCACCCAGCTGCAGCACGGGCTCGACCGGACAAAGAAAAATGCCTGACGCAAAGACACGCCGTATACTCGGCCCCTTTAACCGAGTCGAAGGAGACCTAGAACTGCGAGTGCAGGCGGATGAGAGCGGCCAGCGCGTGGAAAAGGCCTGGGTCAACTCGCCCTTGTTCCGCGGCTTTGAGCAGATGCTGCTGGGCCGCCCCGCGGAAGACGCCCTGGTGATCACGCCGCGTATCTGCGGCATTTGCTCGGTGGCACAGTCGGTGGCCGCTGCCAGTGCGCTCGCCAGCGCACGTGGCCTGCGACCCACCGCCAATGGCCAACACGCCACCAATATCGTGCTGGCCACGGAAAACCTGGCGGATCACCTCAGCCATTTCTATTTGTTTTTTATGCCGGACTTTGCCCGCGACCACTACAGCGATCAGCCCTGGTTTGCACCCGTGCAGCGGCGCTTCAAGGCGCAGCGCGGCGGGGCCATGAATGAAGTATTGCAAGCGCGCGCGCAGTGGTTGCACATCACCGCATTGCTGGCCGGCAAGTGGCCGCATTCGCTGGCCATCCAGCCCGGCGGTACCACCTGTGCCATCGACCGCGCGCAGCGCAACCGCCTGATCACACTGATCCGCCAGTTTCAGTTGTTTCTAGAGCGCTGTCTATTTGGCGGCGCCTCTGTAGAGAAGATCCTAAGCCTCAGCAGCGCCGCCGATCTGGCCGCCCTGTGCGAGCGCCACCCGAACGGGGATCTGGCAGTCTTTTGCCAGCTCGCGCGCGACCTCGAACTGACCCAGCTGGGCTGTAGCACTGCCCTGCCCATGAGCTTTGGCGCCTACCCACAACCCGAGGGCGGGCATTTGTTTGCCCGCGGGCTGGACGAAGGCGGCACGCGCAAGCTGGACATCGCCGATATCAGCGAGGACATCAGTCACGCCTGGCTGCGCGACAGCAAGAGCAGCCGCCACCCGCGCGAGGGCCAGACCGACCCCCACTACGACACCGCCAAAGGCTACAGCTGGTGCAAAGCGCCTCGACTGGGCGGTGCGGTGGTCGAGGTGGGCGCGCTGGCCCGGCAACGTGTCGCCGGGCAGCCCCTGATCAGCGCGCTGGTGGCCGAACACGGCAGCAATGTCTTCAGCCGCGAGCTGGCGCGTTTGATAGAGCTGGCAAGCGTCAGCCAGGCCATGCTCGACTGGGCCACGGCGCTGGACCCAGCCCAGCCCTTCATAGACAACAGCAACACCACAACCGACGGCGAGGGCTGCGGCCTCATGGAGGCCGCGCGCGGCAGCCTGGGCCACTGGCTGCAGCTCGACAAGGGCAAGATCAGCCACTACCAGATCATCGCCCCCACCACCTGGAACTTCTCCCCGCGCGACGCACAAGACCAGCCCGGCCCCTTGGAAGCCGCGCTCGTGGGTGTGCCACTGGCCGAGACCGCCGACGACTCGGTGGCGCTGCAGCACGTGATTCGCTCCTACGACCCCTGCATGGTTTGCACGGTGCACTGATGCGACACAGCGACGAGCAATTAGCCGTACTCAACTCCCACGCCCAAGAGGAAATACAGGTGCGCGGCCTGGTGCAGGGCGTGGGTTTTAGGCCCACTGCTTGGCGGCTGGCGCAGGCGCTGGACCTCTGCGGCAGCGTGTGCAACCGCGGCGACAGCGTGCAGATATTGCTGCAGGGCAGCCGCGCCAGCCGCGATCAATACGTGCGCAGCCTGCAGGCCGAATGCCCGCCCCTGGGCCGCATCGACAGCCTGACCCGGCGCCCTGTCTCCACCGCGCCGCAGACGCAGTTTGTGATTGTCGAATCCCGCAGCGGCCGCCACAACACCGCGCTGGTGGCCGACGCCGCCAGCTGCGCACTGTGCGTGGCCGAGGCCATGGACACGCACAGCAACCCTGCCAACCGACGCCGGGGTTACGCCTTTGGCAACTGCACCCACTGCGGGCCGCGGCTGTCGATCAGCCAGCGCATCCCCTATGACCGCGGCAATACCAGCATGGCAGCCTTCACCCTCTGCGCCGCCTGCCAGGCCGAATATGACAAGCCAGCGGATCGCCGCTTTCACGCCCAGCCGACCGCCTGCCCCGACTGCGGCCCGCAGCTGTGGCTGCACAGCTCCGATGGCGATGAGCACGAACAGCCCATAGCAGCTGCGGCCAATCGCCTGCGCAGCGGCGAGATCGTGGCGATCAAAAGCACCGGTGGTTTTCAGCTGGCGGTGGACGCCCACAACTTTGATTGCATCGCCGAACTGCGACGCCGCAAAAACAGACCGCACAAACCCTTTGCGCTGATGGTGGCCTCACTGCAAGAAGCGCTGTGTTATTGCACCGCATCCCCAGAGGAGCGCGAGGCACTGCAGAGCAGCGCCGCGCCCATTGTCTTGCTGCAGCGGCGGGCGGACTGCACCCTGCCAGAGGATCTAGCCCCGGGCTTGTCTACTCTGGGCCTCATGCTGGCGCACAGCCCGCTGCACCACCTATTGCTGCGCGCGGCGGGCGGCCCGCTGCTGATGACATCGGGCAACAGCCACGGCGACGCCCAGTGCATCGACAACAACGAAGCCCGCGAGCGCCTGCACGGCATCGCCGACTGCTGGCTGCTGCACGACCGCGATATCGTGCAGCGGCTGGACGACTCGGTGCTGCGCCTCATCGACGGGCAGATGCGACTGCTGCGCCGCGCCCGCGGCTACGCACCGCAATCACTGCCAGCCCCGCCGGGCTTTGCCGCAGCCAAGCCAATATTGGCCGTGGGCGGCACCCTCAAGAACACCCTCTGCCTGATGCAGCGCGGCCAGTGCGTGCTCACCCAGCACCTGGGTGATCTGCAAACACCCAGCATTCACGATGATTTCGAGCGCTGCGGTGCGCGTTACGCCGCGCTCTTTGACCACCAGCCCAGCGTGATCGCCGCGGATTTACACGCGGATTATTTCAGCAGCCGCTGGGCCAGCGAGCAGTCGGCACCCGTGCTTGCAGTGCAGCACCACCACGCGCACGCCGCCGCCTGCCTCGGCGACAACGCCTACCCGCTGCACGGCGCGCCGGTGCTGGCGATTACCCTCGACGGCTCGGGCCTGGGGGATGACGACACCCTCTGGGGCGGCGAGCTGCTGCTCTGCGATTACCGGCAATACCAGCGGCTGGCTTGGCTGAGCCCCGCGCCCTTGCCGGGCGGCGCACAGTGCATGCAACAACCCTGGCGCAACCTGCTGGCGCGGCTGCACGCCAGCCCCCAACTGCGCGATCAAATACAGCAGCTGCCCGCCCTACAAGGCCGAGCAGTGAGCACCCTAGAACGCATGATAGACAACAACATCAACGCCCCGCTCAGCAGCTCCGTGGGCCGTTTGTTCGACGCGGTAGCGGCCCTGCTGGGCCTGTGCGCAGAGCAGCAGAGTTTTGAGGGCCAGGCGGCGATGGCGCTGGAGCAAGCAGCCATGCAAAACAACACAGCGCAGCATTACCCCCTGCCTCTGCAGGGCCAGCAGCTGGACCCAGCCCCCCTGCTGCAAGCGCTACTCGACGATTTATCAGGCGGTGCCTCAGTTGCGCTTATGGCGCGCCGTTTTCACAACAGCGTCGCACAGGGCTTCTGCCGTGCAGCGCTCGCGCTGCGTGAGCAGCACGGCTTTAGCAGCGTGGCCCTGAGTGGCGGCGTGTTCCAGAACCGCCTGCTCAGCGAGCAGCTCGCCACCGGCCTGCGCGCAGTTGGCCTCACAGTATTGCAACACCGGCAAGTCCCCTGCAATGACGGCGGCCTCTCCTTTGGCCAGGCCTTGGTGGCAGCCGCACGTCAACTCGAATCACCACAGGAGTCATCCCCATGTGCCTAGGCATACCCGGACAGATCAGCGAGATCACCGACCCAGCGCTCATGCTGGCCAAAGTCAGCGTGGCGGGCGTTAAGCGCGAGATCAACCTCGCCTGCGTCGTGGACGAAGCGCACCCCGTGGAAAGTTGCGTGGGCGACTGGGTGCTGGTGCACGTGGGTTTTGCCATGAGCCGCATCGACGCGGACGAGGCCGCCCGCACCCTTGAGATCCTCGACGAACTGGGCGAACTCAACGAGCAACGCGAAGCCATGCAAGAGTCAATGGAGTTAAACACATGAAATTTGTCGACGATTTCCGTGATACCCAACGCGCCATGGAACTGAAAAAGGCGATCCACCACCTGGCGGCGCAGCTGCCCGATCGCGGCCGCCCGCTGCAGCTGATGGAGTTTTGCGGCGGCCACACGCACACCATCTTTCGTTACACCATCGAGCAGATGCTGCCGGACAACATCGAAATGGTGCACGGCCCGGGCTGCCCGGTGTGCGTGCTGCCCATGGAGCGCGTGGATATCTGTGTGGAGCTGGCCAAGCGGCCCGAAGTGATGCTCTGCACCTTTGGCGACGCCATGCGCGTGCCCGGCCACCACGGCAGCCTGATGCAAGCCAAGGCCGCCGGCGCCGACGTGCGCATGGTCTACTCGCCGCTGGACGCCCTGACCTTGGCGCGCAACAACCCGGAGCGCGAAGTGGTGTTCTTTGCCCTCGGCTTCGAGACCACCGCGCCCTCCTCGGCGCTGACCGTGTTGCTGGCGGAGGCACAGCAGGTGCGCAACTTCTCCATGATCTGCAATCACATCACCACCGCGCCCACCATCCGTGCGGTGCTCGACGCACCGGATGTCTTGGTCGATGGCTTTCTCGCCCCCGGCCACGTCAGCATGGTCATCGGCACGCACCCCTACGATTTCATCACGCGCGATTACGGCCGGCCGCTGGTGGTTACCGGCTTTGAGCCCATCGACAT
Organism: Granulosicoccaceae bacterium; assembly: GCA_033852095.1. Lineage (GTDB taxonomy): Bacteria > Pseudomonadota > Gammaproteobacteria > CALCKW01 > CALCKW01 > CALCKW01. The sequence continues at coordinate 13,336 of JAWSVD010000224.1, forward strand.
CTTGCAATCCATCTGGATGCTGCTGCAACAGTTTGTGGAGGGCCGCTGCGAGGTGGAAAACCAATACGCCCGCGTCGTCGCTGACGACGGCAATCCACAGGCAATCGCCGCCATGGAAAAAGTGTTCGAGCCACTGGTGGCCACCGAATTGCGCGGCCTTGGCACCCTGGACAAGGCCGGTCAGCGCATCCGCGATAACTACGCCCACTACGATGCAGAAAAACGCTTTGAACCACAGATAGCCGCTTTCGAGCCCGTGCCCTGCGGCCAGTGCGGCTCGGTGGTGCGCGGCGTGATGAAACCCTGGCAGTGCACCGAATTCGGCACCAGCTGCAAGCCTGAGACCCCCATCGGCGCTCTGATGGTCTCATCCGAGGGCGCCTGCGCTGCCTATTACAACTACGGGGATCTGCAGGAGCTGCTGGGTCGCCGCGATGCAACTGCCAACAAGCAAGCAGAGGCCCCTGCATGAACGACATCATCACCCTTGCTCATGGCAGCGGCGGGCGCGCCATGAGCAAGCTCATCGACGACGTCTTTCTCAAGGCCTTCGGTCAGCATGACCCTGTGCTGGAAGATCAGGCACGTTTTGACCTGAGCGAGCTGGCGCAATACGGCGACCGCCTCGCCTTCACCACCGACAGCTACGTGCTGGACCCGCTGTTCATCCCCGGCGCAGACATCGGCAAGCTGGCGGCTGCGGGCACCATCAACGACCTGGCCGTCGGCGGCGCCACACCGCTGTACCTCAGCTGCAGCGTGATCATCGAAGAAGGGCTGCCCATCGCCACCCTGGAGAAGGTGGTGGCCAGCCTGGCGCAGACCGCCGCCGAATCGGGGGTGAAAGTCGTCACAGGCGACACCAAGGTGGTGAACCGCGGCGCGGCAGACAAGCTCTTCATCAACACCAGCGGCATCGGCGTCATCCGCAGCGGCTGCAACATCTCCGCCAGCCGCGCCCAGCCCGGTGATGTGGTCATCGTCAACGGCTACGTCGGCGATCACGGCGCCGCCGTGGTGGATGCTCGCGGTGAGCTCGCGCTGGAGAGCGAGGTGCAAAGCGACTGCCAGACGCTCGACTCACTGGTCAACGCCATGCTGGACAGCTGCCCGGACATCCACTGCCTGCGCGACGCCACCCGCGGCGGCATCGCCACCGTGATCAACGAATTCGCCGCAGCAGGCGCAGCCGGTGAAAGCGTCTGCATCCGCGTACAAGAGAAGCAAATCCCCGTGCGCACAGCCGTGCGCGGCGTCTGCGAGATCCTCGGCCTAGACCCCTTCTACCTCGCCAACGAAGGCAA
>JAWSVD010000224.1:14664-19679 GCA_033852095.1 Granulosicoccaceae bacterium
GAGTACAGCGCCATTATTGGCGAAGTACAAGCTGCGCCCGCGGGGCGGGTTGTTTTGCAGACGGCCTTTGGTGGGGAGCGGATATTGGATAAATTGGTGAGTGAGCAGTTGCCGCGGATTTGTTGATGGGTTTGGCCTGATCAGCCTGGTGCAGATATTTGTAGGGCGTATAATTGTGAAGTTTTGACACCCTCCTCTGTATTTTGAATTTACGGGCTCGATTATTGAGGTGTCACGCAGTGATCATGGCGTGCACTAGCTTTGCTGGATGAAGAAATTTCGGCTGCCAAAGAGGCGCGACCGCTCAAAGGAGGGGGAGGAGCTTGATGACGAGCTTTTCAATGCCGGAAATGGCACCTAGCTTCCATAGCGCAATATAAAGAACAGGCCCGAACAAATCTTTAGTTGAAAATTTGTTAGAGCCATTAATGCCCATCAATCGCTTACGATCAAATTAGACGTAAGACCAACACCTCTCTGCAATCGTTGTTGCAGCAGCATATGAATTTCATTTGAAACAAAATTCACGTGGATATTAGTGTCAATTTCCACCCAAGCTCCCAGGTCTCCAGCTTTTACCTGTTTTTTCAGATACGCATCAATCCGAGAATCACCCCAACTAGACCTATTCCGATCATAATAAGGCGCAGAGTACAATTTACCTGCCAACACTGGATGCTGGCACTATGAGTGCAACCTTTGATTTTGCTACGCCTCGATGAACCATATAACCGCCTGACACCGTATATCGGATTTTTGTATTGGCATGCAGAGATTTAATGTCACCTGTAATCACTGGTGATCAAATAGCATAGCCGGAGTAGCAAGGGGCGGCTACGCTTTTGTTGCTAAGTAATCTTTGAAACAATAAAAGCTCACTCCGCTAGAGGGTGTAAACAATTCTGTGTAACTGCAGTGGTTAAACGTAGTCTTTCAATCGCTCTTCGAACATGATCATAAAGTGATTTAGCGCCAGCTTCCAGTTCCGGATCGGCATCGTCCATTTCTTGGAAGCTTCTGAGATGGCCAGATAGACCACCTTCAGCGCTGAGGCGTCCGTGGGGAACAGCTTGCGTTGTTTGGTCGCCTTACGGATCACGCTGTTCAGCGACTCTATGGCGTTGGTGGTGTAGATCGCTCGCCTGATCTCGTCGGGATAGGCGAAAAAAGCGTGCGAATGTTCTCCCAGTTGGCTTGCCATGAACGGCTGATGTGCGGGTAGCTCTCATCCCACTTCTCAGCGAATCTCTCCAGCTCCAAGCGGCCTTCGTCCTCGGTTTTTGAGCGGTAGATCAGTTTGAGATCCGCCGCAATTTCCTTGTAGTCTTTCCAGGGCACGTACTTCATCGAGTTGCGCACCCTGTGCACGATGCAGAGCTGGACCTGGGTTTCAGGGAGCGCGGCGCTGATGGCCTCAGGGAAGCCCTTGAGGCCGTCGACGCGGGCGATCAGGAGGTCTTTGACGCCGCGGTTCTGTAGTTCGGTGAGCACGCTGAGCCAGAACTTGGCGCCTTCGTTCTCAGACAGCCACATGCCCAGCAGCTCTTGTGCCCTTCAAGGTCCACGCCCAGCGCCAGGTAGACGGCCTTGTTGATCACTTGCTTGTCTTGGCGGATTTTCACCACGATGCAGTCGAGGTAGACGATGGGGTAGACAGGATCCAGCGGGCGAGCCTAGCCATTCGATGACCTGCTCAAGCACCGCGTTGGTCGCCTTGGAGATCAGCGTCGGCGACACATCCGCGCCGTACATCTCCTTGAACGTAGAGAAGATATCGCGGGTGGTCATGCCCTTGGCATAGAGGAAAAGAATGCGTTCGTCCATCGAGGTGAAACGCCTCTGTTTCTTCTTGACCAGCTGGGGCTCAAAGCTGCCATCGCGGTCGCGCGGGGTCTCAAGCTCAATGGGCCCCGCGTCTGTCTGCAGCGCCTTCTTGGTTTTGCCGTTGCGGCTGTTGGAGCCCGCACTGGGCTGATGTTTGTCGTACCTAGGCGGCCTCACCCAGGTGCTCGTCGAGCTCGACATTGAGGGCTGCTTCGACGGTGACTTTGGTGAGCATTCTACGGAATTCATCGAGGTCGCCTTCCGTCTTAATCGACTTGGCGGCTTCACGTGCAAATGCTTCGAGTTGTTTCTGGTCCATGGTGCTTATCCTTGCCATCGCTGGCTGTGATGATAAGCAGTTACACAGTTTTATCTATACTCTATATTACAAGAGCGGTGCTCCAGTTCGGGTGCTGCTGGCATTTATCAAGGATTTATCGACCAATAATTTTTCCATAAAACCAGAACGTAAACGAGCCAACTCTCCGGTCGCTGTCATTTCAATAATCACTTTGTCCAATGAGCGAATGACATGCGCCTTGCTTTCATGTAAATAATGATACTTACCCATTCTGTGTAAAACTACCGGTTGTATTTTCTGGATTTTTGAAAGGTTCATTTTTTTGGCCAATACCCTGCCGTCAAAAGCAACAGCTACCACTACATCAACGCGGCCTGACTCCAACATTTGAAACAGTTGATCATTATCACGCAGCCCGACAATATTGGGGAATCCATGCAGCCCTTTCTCTGCATACAAAGCCCCAATTTGATAGCCCACATTGTATCCGCGCAATGATTCCCAGTCTCCCTCCTTTAATTCTATTGCACTATCTATAGCGAATGCGCTAGCTATTGCAAAATTAAACTCTGTAGGGATTCGCTTAAGCGTCGGAAATAGTTCGCCTACTAAATGTATACGATTAACCTCCCCATCGAGCCTGCCTTTACTTGATTCAGTCAATGAGCGTTTCGATGGGAGGTTCACAAACGAAACTTCGTGGCCAGCCTTGCGATATATTACTTCCAGTAATTGGCTTGCTACCTTTTGCTCCGGGGTGTCAACTCTTGCGATCGAAAGCTTCTCAGCAAAAACAACGTTCAACCAGAGACTTGAAATGATTAAGTAGGTAATTGATAAATATTTGCACATTGCAATTCCAGGTATTTAGGCAGTAGTAGATTTAGCTGTTACGCATTTTCAGCACTTGAATCTCTGAGGGTCATATTCCACGCCGCTTGCGGCGATTTGTTAAATCCGTAGCAATGTGGATCAAAGATCCACGAGCGACACCGATGAACACCCCGCCTCGCGTAGAGATGTCGAGCGGAGCGAGAGGGCTTGCCCCGGGGTTATTTATTAACGGAGTTCTTAGAGCATTTGTTAACGAAAAATGTTCGTTAGGAAATTTACTGTTCTGTGCCGCTTAGATTGGGTTTCTGTATGGCTGCGACACCCCTACTAGAAAATGTCTACCTCCAATACCGTTTAGTGTAAAGCGTCATCTACACATTTCGACTCTTGCAGCTTCTACTCAATAGCCCATATTGGCCAAAAGTTAGTCACTGAGGCACCAGCCCAGGGCAACCGCATCAAAACCAGCAATGAAAACAGTGACCTATAGTTAGACAATATCCTCACTGTAGCCAAAGGCCAAGGTAATTGCTCCATGTCGCGTGAATCCGTCGTTCTGCTTCAAGCACATTTCAACACTCTGGACGATCCTCGCGTCGTGCCTCGCTGCAAACACCGGCTGCTGGACATTGTGGCTATGGCGGTGTGCGCAAAATGGTGACACCCACCATCTGAAAAACACAAAGCCGCCCCGCTTTCAGAATTCGCTGGTTTGGTGGATTTCACCCCGACTATCACCACGACTGCGATTTCTCGCTGTCGTGTATCAGGTTCTTTGCAGGCGGCTGGGCGTGAGGGCAAGCGGGGATTGGGAGGGTTGTTGATCAAGTGGATTGCGCGGGGTTCAGCTCAGGCTCAGGGCGGGTAAAGGCGCTGATTTCCTTCTGTGGCGCATATCCAGTGCTTCTTTTTGATGTTGCTGCAGACTTGTTCCAGTCGGTTGCTGTCGCCCGTCCACGGGCCGCAGGAGGCTTCGAAGGTGGTGGTGATGTGCAGCCAAGTGTCGGGGTCTATCTTGAGGCGTTGCAGAATGGGCGATTGCCAGGCGGCGATGGCGCCGCGTTTGTCTTCTCTGACTGCCCTACCAACCTAGCCGGCCGCGTGTATCTACCAGCTCGATGTAATCTACGAGGGCGCAGGGTATGCCGCCTGCTTGATCTTTCTTTGCCGCGCCTTGAAAGCGCATGAGCTTTTTGGGGATCTCGCCCTCGCCTTTCTTGGCGGCTTCGATGCGTTCTTGGATGCTGGTGTAGTCACTTTCTTCCGGGGTTTCTGCCATCAGGGCTCTGACAGGGTTTAGGGCTACCGGGCCGCGTTCGGATAGGCCATGCAGGCTAGAACGGCTTGTTCGTCTAGCAAGGCCTGGGATCTAAATCTCGCTTCCTAATATTGCGGGGCGGCCTTCCGTCTGTGACATTGTCTTCGATGTTGGCTTTACGGGCGATTTTTCGTAGGCGGCTGGCCAGGTCGCGGCCATGAACCAGGAGATATTGCTGAGGCGCTCGCGCCATTCGTCGATGCGCTCTTGCAGCAGTTTGCGTTCGGTTTCGGACAGGGGTTCGTTTTTGGCGAAGCGTTGTGAGAGCAAATTGCCGTGGTAGATTTTGTGCCAGCGCTCGACCACTTCTTCGTCTGTCCAGGTTTTACTTTTGGCTTGATCGACGCACACCACGAGGTGGGTGTGGTTGGACATCACGGCGTAAGCAGAGATTCCTATCGCGTATACATCGACCAACTGTTTTAGTCGGCTGACAACCCATTCGCGCCTGTGACTGTAATCGGTACCGTTGTAGGGATCTACGCCACAAAGCCAGGAGCGGCGTACACATCGGGATACGATGTGATACCACGGTGTGTCGGCAAGCGATACAAGCTGTTTGCGCGGTGTGGGCATGTGTCTTCCTCCTGAAGATCACCTGCTTTCTACCCTATTTCCTGCCGTGGCTTTAGTCAAATGACAAGCCTGCCAATACCGCAGCGCCAACGGAAGAGTCGATCCCCTGTAGGGCGGCATAAGCGAAGCGCATCCGCGTTGCTCGGTGCATGATTGATGGGC
>JAWSVD010000225.1:0-45310 GCA_033852095.1 Granulosicoccaceae bacterium
TTCAACAGGGTTTTACCGGTGATTTTTCCGCCGTAACTGCGACCGAAGAGACTCATCGCCAACTCGGTTCTGCCCGCGCCCATCAGGCCGGCTATGCCCACGACTTCACCTTTTTTGAGGTGCAGATTCAGGTCCTTGATCATCTGGCGTTCCGAATCATCGGGATGCCAGACATTCCAATCCCGTACTTCGAAGAGATCGCCACCGAGCTGCACCGAGCGATCCGGGTAGCGCTGTTCCATGTCTCTGCCCACCATCTGCGAGATGATCAGTGCTTCACTGATTTCCTCGGTGGCACAGTCCATAGTCCCCACCGTCGCGCCGTCACGCAATACCGTAATGCGGTCCGCCACATGGCGAATCTCGTTTAATTTGTGGGAGATCAAAATTGACGTGATGCCTTCGGCTTTGAGCTCGAGCATCAATTGTAGTAATTTCGCGCTGTCGTTTTCCTGCAGAGCCGCCGTGGGCTCATCCAGGATCAACAGTCTCACTTCCTTTGAAAGTGCTTTGGCTATCTCCACCAACTGCTGCTTGCCCACACCTAGCTTGCCGACCAATGTGCTGGGCTTTTCCTTCAAGCCAACTTTCGCCAGCAATGCTGCCGTGCGTTCATAACAAGCCGGCCAGTTGATCACACCGCCGCTGGATACCTCGTTGCCGAGGAAAATGTTCTCAGCAATTGACAAGCCAGGAACCAACGCGAGCTCTTGGTGGATGATGATCACCCCCTCTGCCTCGCTGTCCTTGATAGAGGCAAAGCTCACCTCTCGCCCCGAAAAGCGCAACTCACCCTCAAAACTACCGCTGGGATAGACGCCGCTGAGAACTTTCATCAGGGTGGATTTACCCGCCCCGTTCTCTCCTACCAAGGCGTGTATCTCACCCTCTTCTACTTCCAGCGCCACTTGATCCAGCGCTTTAACGCCCGGAAACCGTTTGGTTATTCCGCGCATCTCCAAAATTGAAGCCATTCCACCACTCCCGCTGATGCACCCTCGCAGCAGCCCTTCAAAAAAAAGCGAGCAGCTTGCTGACAAGGAAAAATCAGAAAGGCCATGCCCTTTTACTTGTGTAAATGAGCATCTGAGAATGATTTTTACGCCGTCAGCAACCCCCGCTGTCGTTTCAGCAGGGACCGCTAGCCGAGGGTGCTGACACCGTTATTACTTGATTTGATCCATGGTGTAATAGCCGCTGTCGATAACAGCTGCTTCCCAATTGCTGGCGTCAACAGCCATGGGCTCCAAGAGATACGAAGGCACAATTTTCACGCCGTTGTCGTAGGTCTTAGTGTCGTTGATCTCAGGGATAGTGCCCTTGAGAACCGCTTCAACCATGCCAACTGTGACCCGTGCCAACTCGCGAGTGTCTTTGAACACTGTGGAGTACTGCTCGCCCGCAAGGATTGATTTGACCGAGGGAACCTCAGCGTCTTGACCGGTGACGATGGGCATCAATTGATCGCCCGAACCATAACCCACGCCCTTGAGCGAAGAGAGGATACCGATGGACAGACCATCATAGGGAGACAGTACGCCGTTGATGCCGACTTCGGTGTAATGCGCAGACAAGAGGTTGTCCATGCGTGACTGAGCAACCGCTCCGTCCCAACGCAAAGTACCGACCTTGTCCATGCCCATCTGGCCGGACACGACATTCAATGAACCGCCATCAATCAAGGGCTGCAGCACTGACATAGCGCCGTTGTAAAAGAAATAGGCATTGTTGTCGTCAGGTGATCCGCCGAACAGCTCGACGTTATAAGGGCCCTCACCAAAGCGCTCTTTCAGACCGCCGACCAGTGATGTCGCCTGCTGCACACCGACTTTGAAGTTATCGAAGGTGGCGTAATAATCGACATTGCCACTCTCTTTGATCAAGCGATCGTAAGCGATGACTTTGATGTCAGAAGCTGCCGCATTCTCAAGCGCGTTAGAAAGTGTAGTCCCGTCAATGGCCGCAATCACGAGCACGTTGACGCCTTTAACGATCATGTTCTCTATCTGCGCGAGCTGATTGGGAATGTCGTCCTCAGCGTACTGCAGATCCACTTTATACCCCGCCGCTTCAAACTGCTCGACCATGGAGTTGCCGTCTGAAATCCAGCGCGAAGAAGACTTGGTCGGCATCGCAATACCGACATAGCTCTCTGCAGCAGAAACCCACTGAGCGGCTACCAGACCTGTGACCAGCGCCATGCCTGAAATTAGTTTTTTGATTTTCATTCCCATCTCCTCGTTTCCCGATACGGGTAATTATGATTCGCGGACTGCGGTTTAGCGTTGCCCGCGAGTTATGCTCTTGACTATCAGCACACTGCGCACAATAGAGCGCATTCACATACCGGTCAAATAATGAATAACGCGCGAACAATACCATTACTGGTATACACTTGGCTAAAACAGCTGGAAGCCCCGTGCGCCTTAAACTGAACCACCTGACCTTGATCACCGAGATCGCCCGCCACCAACAACTCAGCTTGGCGGCGCGGGCCCTGCACATCACTCAACCCGCCGCTTCGCGGCTGCTGGCGGAGCTGGAACGCGAGATTGACGCGCCTGTCTGCAAGCGCCACCCGCGCGGGTTAGAACTCACGGATTTTGGTCAGGTACTGGCCACACGGGCACACAGCATCCTGCAAGAATTGCAAAATACCCAGACAGAGCTGGGCGAACTCAAGGACGGGCTATCGGGCAGCGCCTGCGTGGGGGCGATCACCGGTGGCGCGATCGGCTATCTGGCACCGGCCATAGAGCAGCTGCAGCAAATAGCCCCCAAGCTGAAGATAACCGCCAACGTGGCGCCCAGCACACAACTGATCAAGGGCCTGCAATCCGGGGAATTTGACTTTGTGCTGGCCCGATCCCAGCCCTGGCTCGACCCGAGCGACTACGAGATCAGCCCGGTGGGCGTGGAGCGATTGCAATTGGTCACGGGCAAGGACCACCCCCTGGCCCACGCAAAAGATATAGACCTGCTGGAGCTGCAGCGCTACCGCTGGGTGATGCAGGACACCGGCCTGCCCGTGCGCCAGACCATCGATCAGGCCTTTATCGCCCGCGGCGCCCACCCGCCGCTGTGCGCGGTGAACACACCTTCGCTTTTGATGATGATCGCCATGGTCAAGCAGACGAATTTCATCACCCCCATGGCGCAGGAGGTGGTGGATCTGTTGATCAGCGACGACACGGTCGGCGGGCTGACCACGCTCAAGCTCAAAGAACAACTGCAAGTGGTGCCCTACCAGCTGATCAGCCGGCCGAGCGTTCAGCTGTCGTCTGCCGCCAAGCGCCTGCGCGACCTGGTCAAAGACAGGCTATCGCCCGAACTGCACTGAGCACTCAGGCGGCAGCGCCGTTATTGCAAGACAAGATAAATGATCGCGACCATCTGCAGGGCCGCCAGTATCTTCCAAAACAGCAGCGGGTTCTTTTCGATCAGTGGCCGCGACTCGCGCAGCGCCACCAGCTCTTGGTTGGGCTGTTTTATGTTGGCGAGGAACTCGGACAGAAGCTCGTAGCGATTCTCGGGCTTGGGCTGCACCGCCTTCTCGATCGCCAGATCGACCCACTCGGGCACACTGGGGTTGAGATCCCGCGCCGAGCGATAACGGAACTTCTTTTTCTCGGCTTTTTCTGGCTCGATCTCACCGTAGGGCAGCTGACCTGTCAGCATTTCATAGCAGATAACACCCAAGGAATAGATGTCTGACTGCTTGGTGCCGGCCTTGCCTTGGAAATACTCGGGTGCGGCATAATTGGCCGTGCCGACGATGTGCTGCGTCTCGAGCACCGATTCGATCTCGGCGAGCCCAGCCACGCGGGTCGAGGCAAAATCCACGATAATCACTTGATCCGCGCCGTCCACCATCACGTTGTCTGGCTTCAAATCCTGGTGAATCATCTCCATGCGGTGCATGGCGCGCAGGCCATTGATCAGCTGCCCCATGAAAAACCGCACCTGCGGCAATGTCGGCTCGGGGTTGTCCCGCATCCACTGCTGCAGTGTCTGGCCCTTGAGATAACACAACTCTGTGTACAAGAAGCGTCGCTGCCGACCACTTTCATAGGGCTTGAGCAGGTGCGGCGAATCCAAGCGCTTGGCCACCCAGCTCTCGTGCAGAAACTGCTCGATATAAACCGGGTCGTCCTGGTAATTCACCGACGGGGTCTTCAGCACCACGCGCTGGTTTTCAGTCTCGGCCAAGGTATCGATCGCCAGGTACACCTGACTGCGTGAGGTGGCCTGCAGTTGTCGAATGATCTCGTAGCCGTCGAGCAGATTGCCAGCTTCTAGCTCGGGCGGAAACGGTAAGGTGGTGAGCTGCTTGTAGAACTCGGCACGATCGGCGCGCGGAAGTTCATCCACGCCCAGCGCCTGACAGGAGAGATTGTCCGTGCTGTCATTGGCCAGTGCCGTCTCAACCAGCCGGTCGCACAGGCCCTGTAAATCGCCACCCGCGTCGACCACAAATTGGGTCAGCGCCTCGTGCTTGATGAAGTCATGCACGCCGTCGGTACAGGCGAGAAATACATCGCCCTTTTCCAGCAGCTCTTTGCGGTAGTCCACTTCCAAATGCGAATCGATGCCAAGGGCGCGGCTGAGGTAGTCGCGGCCCTCGCTGAGCTGCACGCGGTGGTCCACGCTCAGCTGCAGCAGCTCGCCATCCCTGAAGCGGTAGATGCGCGCGTCCCCGACGTGGAACATGTGCAGTGTCTGTGATTTGAACACCATCGCCGAGAAGGTGGTGACCAGCCCCCGGGTGGAGCTGAACTCGCGCTGACTGCGGCTGAGCAACATGGTGTTCAGTGCGGTGAGGATGCGCCCCACCGCGTAACGCGCCGACCAGGACTCGGGCGACTTGTAGTAGTCGTCGATGAACTGCAGCACGCTGGCCTCACTGGCCTGCTTGCCGCCGTCACTGCCGCTCATGCCGTCGGCGATTGCCAGCACCACACCCTTGAGCTTGAGCTCGTGGGTGGATTCGGGCAAGCGGTGGCCGATGAAATCTTCGTTTTGTGGTTTTACACCGGCGCTGGTGGACTCTGCGATCGTGACTCGCAGCGCCTGATCAGCTGACATCGATCAACTCGACAGTGCCGTCGGGCAACACCTCGGCCATTTGCTGATTGGGCTCATCGAGGAAGAACAGGATGATCAGAAAGACAAACAAGGACGTCAACCCGATGATGAGGAAGAACACATCGTAACTGACAAAGGAGTTAGCCGTGAGGAAGAACACTGCCCCCACGTTGCCAAAAGCCCCGACCATGCCCGCTATCTGCCCGGTTTGACGGCGCTGGATCAGCGGCACCATGGCGTACACGGCGCCGGAGCCGCCCTTGGCAAAAATACCCGCCACGATGGTCAGCCCGACCACCACGTAAATAGACCACTCGGGGCTGCAATTACCGAGCGCCAGAAAGCTCAAGGTCACACCGGCAAAGGCCACGCCCAAAATGCGCTTGCGACCAAAGCGGTCACTGAGCCAACCACCACCTGGGCGCGCAAACAAGTTGATGAAGGGGTAGACACCGGCCAATAACGCCGCGTTGATTTTGTCGAGCCCAAACCAATCCACATAAAAGAGCGCCAGCGTGGAGACAACGGCCAGCTCCGTGCCGAAAGTGACAAAATAGGCCCAATCCAAAATCGCGACCTGCTTGAAGCGGTATTTCTGTATATCGGGCACACCCTCTTTAAGTGTGTCCACGTTCAAGCTCCAGGCCTTCCAGCTCTGCACTGCCAACAACGCCGCCAGAGCGGTGTAACAACCGTAGACAACGTCTTGGCTGAGCAATCCCATGCCCGTGGGGGACAGCTTCCAGGCCAACAGGGCCAGTGCCAGGTAGAGCGGCACGTTCATCAGCATATAGACGGCCAAGTCACCGTAGCTAGAGACTTCCATCGCGCCGGATTTCTTGGGCTTGAAGTAGGTTGAGCCCTTGGGTGTATTACGCACCAGCGAGTAGTAGAGCACGCCGTAGCCGATGGCGATCAGCGCAGCGGCTGTCAGCGCATAGCGCCAGCCGTCATCGCCACCCACGGCCAGGGCGATAAAAGGCAGCGTGAACGCAGCACCGGCGCTTCCGAAGTTGCCCCAGCCGCCGTAGATACCCTGAGCGATGCCCGTTTGTTTGGCGGGAAACCACTCGGCGATCATGCGGATACCGACCACAAAGCCCGCACCGATGAAACCGGAGAAAAAGCGCACCAGAGCGAGCTGATTGTAATCATTGGACCAGGCAAAGGCGATGCTGATCAAACCACCGACAATCAGCACGGCGCTGAACAGGGCGCGGGGGCCGAGCTTGTCAACCAGCATGCCGACCACGATGCGCGAGGGGATGGTCATCGCCACGTTAAGGATCAACAGCACCTTGGCCTGTTGATCCGTGAGCTGCATAGACTCCTTAATAAAGGGCATCATCGGCCCCAAGCCGAGCCACACCACGAAGGTCATGAAGAACGCGAACCAGGTATAGTGCAACACCCGAATGTTCTGTGCTTTGAAATTGAAGAGCTTGAAGTTCTCCGACATACGGTTTTCCTTCTGGCAAACTTTAAAGAGGGGATAGCCTTAGCAGCGCAATTTACAGACCATGCCCAGCGCCGTTTTCCAGCGTGATCAAAAAGACCACTAACTCTTTTATATCAACACGATAGATACCGTATGCACTTTATTTACAACAGTGCACAGCGCACAGAGACAGGGCATAACACACCAGCCCGCACAAGGCTGGTGCGACACACAGACGCCTAACACCGACACCATCAATACACAACGTTTTTATGCCAAGCCTGCAAACGATCAAGAATTCACCGGGGGCAGCCGAACTAATGCAGACGCAAACGGCTTGGTTCAAGCAAGCGACCGCCCGCCCGAGCTCGCGCCATATGGGTGCACTGCGCACCAGATAAGAGCCCACCGAAGGCTGCACTTTAGTTCGAATCCTGTATTTTCAGCGCCATTTCAACGCTAAGCCTTTGAAAATTCATTTTTTCAGGGCTGGCACATCGCCTGCACAACCTAGTGTTATCGCGAAAATATGCCACGGCTAATGACGCGCCCCTGACAAGCGTACAGGGACGCTTTGAAGCGCCATGCGGCGACCAGAAAACGATATCGAGTGCGCCGCCTCCGTCTATGACAGGCCCGCTGTTCAGAGATCGAAACAATTGAACCTATTCAATATTTGAATAGAAAATTCAGAGAGATAAAATGAGCACAAAAAAGCGAATTGTTGTTATCGGCAACGGCATGGTTGGCCACAAATATTTGGAGGGCCTGGTCAAAGCAGGAGCGACAGACAGCTTTGAAGTGTGCGTCTTCGGCGAGGAGCGCTACGCAGCCTACGACCGCGTGCACCTGTCGGAGTATTACACCGGGCGCAGCGCAGAAGACCTGAGCTTGCCAGCGCCCAGCTACTACGAAGAGAATAACATCACGCTGCACAAAAGCAGCCGTGTCACGAGCATTGACCGCGACAACAAACAAGTGGCAACAGACACTGGCGAGACCGTCAGCTACGACACACTGGTCCTCGCCACCGGCTCCTACGCTTTTGTTCCGCCGATCAAAGGCCACGACGGTCCTGGGTGTTTTGTTTACCGCACCCTCGATGATCTGGACAACATGCGCGAATACGCGAAGAACAGCAGCACCGGTGTTGTTGTCGGTGGCGGACTGCTGGGACTAGAAGCGGCGAACGCCCTGCGCAACCTGGGCCTAACCACCCACGTGGTCGAGTTCGCTCCCTCGCTGATGCCCGTACAGCTCGACCCCAAGGGCGGCGCGGTACTGCGCGGCCGTATCGAGGACCTGGGCGTACAAGTGCACACGGAGAAAGCGACCTCCGAGATCGTGCACACCGATGACAACAAAATGCGCATGGATTTCGCCGACGGCGAATCGCTGGACACTGACCTGATTCTGTTCTCTGCAGGCATCCGCCCACGCGACGAACTCGCCCGCGACAGCGGCTTGGAAATGGGCGAACGCGGCGGCATCGTGGTGGACAACAGCTGCCGCACCAGCGACCCAGACATTTTCGCGATTGGCGAGTGCGCCCTGTGGGACGGCAAGATTTACGGCTTGGTCGCCCCTGGTTACATGATGGCCGATGTGGCTGTGCGCAATCTGCTCGGTGAGTTTGGCGAGTTCAAGGGCACCGACATGAGCACCAAGCTCAAGTTACTGGGCGTCGAGGTGGGCTCCATCGGAGACGCACACGGCAGAGCAGAGGGCTCCGAAATCTACACATGGCACAACGGCCCCGATTCAAACTACGCTCGCCTGGTGATCAACAGAGGTTTTGTTACCGGAGCTGTATTGGTGGGCGATGCATCTGCCTACGACACCCTGCTGCAGTACATGCTCAACCAGATCGAGGTGCCTGAATCTCCAGAGCAACTGATCTTGCCGAGCTTCGACGGCAGCAGCGTCGGCATGAGCGCCGACTCCCTGCCGGACACGGCGACTATCTGCTCCTGTTTGAACGTGCAGAAAATCGACATCATCTCCGCCATTGATGACGGCGCAGGCTCCCTGGCCGCGGTGAAAGAATGCACCGGCGCCAGCTCGGGCTGCGGCGGTTGCGCTGCTCTGCTCGCCACCGTTGTAAACGCAGAGCTGGCCAGCCGTGGCGTCGAGGTCTGTACCGACATCTGTGCGCACTTTAAGCACACACGCCAAGAGCTCTACCACCTCGTTCAGGTGGGCGAGATCAAAAACTTCGAAGATCTCATTGCAAAGCACGGCACCGGATTGGGCTGCGACATCTGTAAGCCAGCTGCGGGCTCTATTCTCGCCTCGGTCTGGAACGACTACGTGCTCACCAAGGACAACCTGCCACTGCAGGACACCAACGACACCTACCTCGCCAACATGCAGAAGAACGGTACCTACTCTGTTGTGCCCCGCGTGCCCGGTGGCGAGATCACCCCCGAGGGGCTGATCGCCATCGGACAGGTCGCCAAAGACTACGACCTCTACACCAAGATCACCGGCGGCCAGCGCATCGACTTATTCGGCGCTCGCAAAGAAGACCTGCCCACTATCTGGGGCAAGCTGATCGACGCTGGCTTCGAAACCGGCCACGCTTACGGCAAATCATTGCGCACGGTGAAATCCTGCGTCGGCAGCACCTGGTGCCGCTACGGCCAGCAAGATTCAGTCAGCATGGCCATCCGACTGGAGAACCGCTACAAGGGTCTACGCTCACCGCACAAGATCAAATTTGCTGTCTCCGGATGCACCCGCGAGTGCGCTGAAGCACAGAGCAAAGACATCGGCGTTATTGCCACTGAGACAGGCTGGAATCTCTACGTCTGCGGCAACGGCGGCATGAAACCACGTCACGCCGATCTCTTCGCCACCGACCTCAACGACGAAGACCTGATCCGCTACATCGATCGCGTGCTGCAGTTCTACGTGCGCACCGCCGATCGCCTGCAGCGCACCAGCGTGTGGATGGAAAACCTCGAAGGCGGCCTCGACTACCTCAAAGAAGTCGTGATCAACGATTCTCTCGGCCTGGGCGCAGAACTTGAAACTCAGATGTCTCACGTCATCGACACCTACCAGTGTGAGTGGAAAACCACCATCGAAAGCCCCGAGAAACTGATTCGCTTCAAGTCATTCATCAACAGCGACAGCCCTGACCCCAGCATTGAATTCGTGCGCGAACGTGGCCAGATCAAACCCGCTGAATTGACCGAAGCCCGATAAGGAAACGACACCATGACAAGCAACAATCAGAACTGGGTAGACATCTGTTCAGCCGACGACCTCGTCCCCTTCTCGGGCGTCGCCGCACTGGTAGAGCAGCAGCAAATCGCTATCTTCAGCTTGCCCGAGCAAACACCCAACGTCTACGCGATTGGCAACTATGACCCCCTCGGCAAAGCACAAGTGCTCTCGCGCGGTATCGTGGGTGACGTCGACGGCGAGCCGGTAGTGGCCTCACCACTCTACAAGCAGCACTTTCGCTTGAGCGACGGCGCCTGCATCGAAGACGCCGACGCCAGCGCCGGCAGCTGGCCCTGTAAAATTGAAGACGGCCGCGTGCTGCTGCAATTCGGCCAGTAGCGCTCGATTGACACCCCTGCTCGGCACACGAGCAGGGGAGCCAAGAAATGACCAGTCAACTCATCTTGAATACTTCTATTCGGTGCGACTGAGGCCAACCGGCAGCTCAGCGGCACGCTACACACTGAGACAGCTCGCATGAAACAGTTCCCGATATTTCTCAACCTCGAGCAACGCAGGTGCTTGGTGCTCGGCGGTGACCACGCCAGCCAGTGCAAGGTAGAGCTGTTAGTGGCCAGCGGCGCAAGCGTAGAAGTGCACGCGGACACCCTCAGCTCAGTGCTGCGAGAACGCGCCATGCGCGGTGAGATAAAACACCACCTGTTGAGCGAGACAGCGCCCTGCGCCCGGGGCTGTTCACTGGTGATCATCGGCGACAACAGCCTGTCGCACACCACCGCACTCAGCGAACAATGCTGCCACCTTGGCATCCCATTCAACGTCGTCGACAAGCCCGAGCAGTGCAGCTTCACCGTGCCCTCGATCGTCGACCGCTCGCCGATCACCATCGCCATCGGCTCACAGGGCCAATCCCCCGTGCTGGCGCGCCGCATCCGCGCCCAGATCGACGCCATCGTGCCACGCACCACCGGTGCCCTCGCCGCCCTGCTGGGTCGCTACCGCCCGCAGGTGGCAGAGCGCGTGCCCGCCCGCCAGCGCCGCGGGTTCTGGGACGCCATCATCGACGGCCCAGTGGCCAATCTCGTCCACAACGGCGAGCTAGCCACCGCTGAAACCACTCTCAAAAGCAGCCTCAAACGCCCCTCGGCCCACCTCGACAAAGAAGCCGAAATATACCTGATCGACAGCCGCCACGGCGAAGCCGAGCACATGACACTGGCAACGGTTCAGGCGCTGCACCGCATCGAGCACTTGGTGCACGACACGGCTGTACCCGAGGCGATACTGACCCTCTCCCGGCGCGACGCCCACCGCCACGCGGCGGCGATGCAGCACGGCGCACCTGACATCAGCGCCTGCGCAGAGCAACTGGAGAAGCTCAGTACTGGAGGTGGAAACGTCGCCCTAGTGGCGAGCGGCGAGTGGTTTGACGCCCGCGCCCGCGCCACACTGTGCCAACAACTGCGAGCGCGAGGGCTGCGCTGCCACGATATACTGACCGTTGAACCCACCGCGGTGAAACAACGGTTAGCTTCATGAGTCTGCACCCCTTTATTCCCTATCTGCGCATCATCGGCAAGGGCCGCCACGGCTCTCGCCCGCTGACCCGCGAGGAAGCCCGCGACGCGCTGGGCATGATCCTCGACGGCGACGCGCTGCCGCAGCAAATCAGCGCCTTTTTTGTGCTGATCCGCGTGCGCGAAGAAACCCCCGAAGAGGCCGCAGGTTTTGTGGACGCGGTGCGCCAACGCTTGCCCGCCGTCGAGCCAGGCGCCGCCACCATAGACTGGGGCACTTACGCCGGCAAACGTCGCCAGCCGCCGTGGTTTCTGCTCGCCATCAAGGCCCTCGCCCAGAGCGGCGAACGCATCTTGCTGCACGGCATCACCGGCCCCAGCAGCAACCGACTCTACACCGAGCAGGCCGTCGCCGAGCTGGACATCCCGCAGGCACATTCGCTCAGTGAGGCGCAGAGCGAGCTGCACAAGAACAACGTGTGTTACTTGTCGCTGGACAACTACTACGCCCCGCTGCGCGAGCTGTTGCACCTGCAGCAGATCGTCGGCCTGCGCACCCCACTGCACAGCGTGGCGCGCATGATCAACCCGCTGCAAGCACCGCTCAGTGTGCACGGTGTCTTTCACCGCAAGTTTGATCAGATCCACCAGGACACAGCCACGGTGCTCGAAGACACGAACGTCTTGGCCTTCAGAGGCGAAGGCGGCGAGGCGGAAGTGCGCCCCGAAGTGGAGACAGCCCTGTGCCTCAGCCGCAACGGCCACAGCGAAACACTGAGCCAGGCCGCCTGTAGCGAGCGCGCCGTGGCACCCGCCAACAACGACCTGCAGCGACTAATAGCCGTGTGGCGCCGAGAGCAACAAGACAACTACGGTGAGCAGAGCGTCATTGCCACCCTTGCCGCAGTCAAGACAGCACAAGATCCCTGCGCCGCGGACACCGCATTGGAGTGGGCACGCGACTGCTGGGCAGCGCGCACCTAGACAGCATCGTCTTTAGACTTGTATGCCGGCCAAAAGACGGACCTGCATCTTAGATAAGCGCTAACAACAAGGCTTGTCCAACTGTATGGGCGGACACGGCGTGTCGGCGTAAGAGCAATACACGCAGCAGTCGCCTTTTTTTGGCTTCAGCAAAGCCTGACACCCTTTACATTCATAGTAATACTGGCAAGCGTTCTCGGGCATCTGCTCTTGCTCCCGATGGCCGCACTCGGGGCAAGTGATGGTGGATGTTAGCTTTGCTTTCATGCTGCTCTCCCGTTTTGAATAAGGCCCTCGGCGCCACCGAATCCTGCCCTCCCGAGCAAAAAATACCGACCTCGACGCTAGGGCACCAAAAAGCAATCCTCTCTATAAAAACCGATCAGAAAACTGCGCGGCGGCGTAGGCGGGCCGCAACAGCGATCGCCGGTATCGGTCCAGCGGAATTTTGCGTGGCACCGTCCGCATCGGCGCACAGATACTGTCGGCAGGCGCGGTCTTAGCCATCACGTCGGCCAGTAACTTTCCGCTGTAACTGGCCAGCGCCACCCCATTGCCGTGCCAGCCAAAGGCGGCAAAGGCGTTGGCGCAGCCGGGCAGTTGCCCGACAAAGGGCTGCAAGTTGCCACTCAGGCACAGCAAACCGGACCACTGGTGTGACAGCGGCACATCGGCCCAAGCGGGGAACATGCGGTGGAAATCGGCGGTGGCGTTGCGCCGGGCACTTTGCTGCGCACTCTCGCTGGCACTGACACCACCGCGCGTACCGAACAGAAACCGCCCGTCCGGCAGTCGCCTGAAATAATGCAAGAGCGAGCGTGAGTCGTAACTCATGGTATCCGTGCTGAAACCCTGCGCCCGCAGATCGCTCTCGCTGAGCGGCTGGGTCAGCAACACGCTGCTGATCACGGGAAGGTAACGCCCCGCCAGCCAGCTCGGTAGGTTGTCACTGCTGTAGCCGTTGCTGGCTATCAGCAGCTGTTTTGCCGCCACAACACCACGAGCTGTTTTCACCGACCAGCCACCCTCGACGGGCCGAACCGACAGTGCAGCACTGTGCGAACACAGACGCACGCCCGCGGACAAGCAGCTGCGCGCCAGGCCCTGCACGTATTGCCACGGATTGAGGCCAAATCCCAGAGGACTGTGGAGCGCCTCCGTGCAACCCTGCACCACCGCACCGCGCTCACGCGCCTGGGCCGCACTCCAGTGCTGCACCGACACCCCGTGAACCCGACTGAGCCATTCGGCCTCTGCTGCAAATCCGCGCGCGGCGCGACGGCTGTGCGCGAGACAAATCTCACCCTCGCCACTCACGCTGGCGTCGATGCTTTCACTTTGCAGCAGCTTCCGCACGTGCGTGATGGCCCGACGCTGAGTCGCGGCGAACTCGCCAGCGGCCGATTCGCCCCAGCGCTTTATCAACTGCGCGTGGCCAAGCATGCCGCCGCCCACACAACAAAAACCACCGTTGCGACCGGACGCGCCCCAACCGGGCCAGTGCTCGTCCAATACCACCACAGATCGTTGATGCTGTTGCGCCAGCTGAATCGCCGCGTTGAGCCCCGCGTAACCCCCGCCTATCACGACAACATCGGCCTGCACGCCACCTTCAAGCGGCGCGATGCCAGGCCGCTCGGCTGTCTCAGACCAGTAACTGGCCAAGCCGCTGTGCTGCGCGTAGGCCTCAGCTTCGTAGATTCGCTTCAACACATCACTGACCTCACTCGCAAAACTCACGCTGCCGCACACCTATCCACAGCAGCACTCAACCGCAAAGCCGCGGCAATATAGAATGCTGTGTCGCCCCGAAGCTGGCATGCGCACCGCCCAGCACCGATAATAACGCCACTTTCACTCGATGACGCCCCTATGTTCTCTGTAGCCCCGCTAGACCTCAGCCAAGCAAGCCCCATCCAAGAGAAGATAGACGGCAAAACCAAGCCCCCCGGCTCCCTCGGCCTGCTGGAGACGGTGGCGCAGCAATTAGCGCTCTCGCTGGGCTCGCCCATTGAGATCAAACAGCCCACTGTGCTGTTGTTTGCCGGCGATCACGGCGTGGCCGACGAGGGCGTGAGCATCGCCCCGAGCGAAGTCACCCAGCTGATGGTGCAGAACTTTCTAGCCGGCGGCGCCGCTATCAACTGTTTTGCACAGCAGCTGGGCTGGCAGCTGATCGTGGTGGACGCGGGCATCAAGAGCCCCCTAGAGGGCGCAGCCGATAACGCCCATTACCGCGAACAGCGCATTGGCCCCGGCACCCGCAACCTGGCCACCGAGGCAGCGATGACAGCGGAGCAGGCTGAACAGTGCCTGCAGTTCGGCGCTCAGATAGCACGCGAACAGCTGGAAAACGGCAGCAACGTCATCGCCTGCGGGGAGATGGGCATCGCCAACAGCACCGCCGCAGCCGCGATTGTCGTGAAATTGCTGGGCTGCCTCGCCGCACAGGCAGCGGGCCGCGGCACCGGCATTGACGACGAGCAGATGATGAAGAAAATCAGCGTCATCGACGCCGCCTGTCAGCGCTCGGACAGTGCTGACCCCATGACGGTGCTGCAGGAGGTCGGTGGATTTGAAATAGGCCAGATGGCAGGCGCCATGCTGGCGACCGCCGAGGCCGGCGCCGTTGTGGTGATCGACGGCTTCATCGCCACCGCCGCCGCCATGCTGGCGATACGCATCGCACCCGCGGCGCGTGACTACATGATCTTTGCACACCGCTCAGAGGAGCAGGGCCACAGCATGATGCTCAGCGCACTGAGCGCCGAGCCATTGCTGGATTTACAACTGCGACTCGGCGAGGGAACGGGTGCCGCCCTGGCACTGCCACTGCTGCAATCCGCCGCCGCCTTTTTTAATAACATGGCCAGCCTGGACGCCGCACAGATAGAGCTGCCGTGAGCCCATTGAGCGGCCAACTCAATCTGTTGCTTTTGGCGCTGGGATTTCTGACTCGCATCCCCGTGCCTTGCAAGCTGGACTACAGCGCGCAGACGCTGAGCGCCAGCTCGCGGTATTTCGCCCTGGTAGGTGCTTTTATTGGGCTGTGCATGGCGGCGGTGTACATGCTGTGTTCCGTAGGGCTACCGCCAAGCGTCGCACTGGTGTTGGTACTGATCAGCAATCTGGCACTGACCGGCTGCTTCCATCAGGACGGACTCGCCGACATGGCCGACGGTTTCGGCGGTGCCTTTGAGGTACAGCGCAAGCTGGAGATCATGAAGGACAGCCGGCTCGGCACCTACGGCAGCTGCGCCCTGCTGGCGACACTCGCGCTGCAGTACAGCCTGCTACTGGAACTGCAGGCCGTGGTGACGGCACTGGTGGTGGGCCAGTGCGCCTCGCGCTGCGTCGCCGCCAGCATCATCTTCGACACCCCCTATGCAGCTGACCCCGATGCCAGCAAAGCCAAGCCCCTGGCCACCGCGATGTCGAGCACCGACCTAGCGGTGTTAGTGGGCAGCACGGCGCTGGTGCTGCTGCTCTTGCCGCTCATGGTTGCGGTGAGCATCGCGCTGGCACTTGCACTCTTCAGGCTGCTGTTCAAAAAATACCTGCGCGCGCAGATCGGTGGTTACACCGGGGATTGTCTGGGTGGCGCGCAACAGCTGAGTGAGTGCATTGTCTACATCTTGTTACTGCTTTGGCAGGGAAACAGCGCGTGATTCAATTGATCTTGGGCGGCGCCCGATCCGGCAAATCCAGCTTGGCGGAATCGCTGGCCTCTCAGCTCGACAAGCCCGTCAGCTACCTCGCCACCGCCACGGCGGGAGACGAGGAAATGCAAGCCCGCATCGAACGCCACCAACAACAGCGGCCCAGCCACTGGCATCTGATCGAAGAACAACTCGCCCTGACAGAATGCATACGCCAACACAGTGCAAGTGAAGGCGTGCTACTGGTGGACTGCCTCACGCTCTGGCTCAGCAATCAACTGTTCAAAACACCGGCCGGAGATCTGGACAGTTTGCGCGATCAATTGTGTGCAGCGCTGCAGTGCTGCAACGCCGACGTCATCTTGGTCAGCAACGAGGTGGGCCTGGGTGTGGTGCCTATGGGCGCGGTCAGCCGTCAATTCGTCGATCACGCGGGCTGGCTTAATCAGGCGGTGGCGCGCGTGGCTGACCGTGTTGTACTGGTAAGTGCCGGTCTGCCACTGCTGCTCAAAGGGCCTGCATTAAGCCTATGAACATTCACCTGTTTCGACACGGCCAAGTGGACGGGCCCGCAGCGCTCTACGGCAGAACTGACGTGGCGCTCAGTGCGCAGGGCCTGCGCAGTTTGCGCGCCGCTACCGAGATGCTGCAAGCACCGGATTTGATCATCACTTCTCCACTGCAGCGCTGCCATCAATATGCAGCGGAGTCCTCGGCCAAGCACGGCTGCAAACTGCAAGTGGAAGAGGGATTACAAGAGATGGATTTTGGTCGCTGGGACGGCGTGCCCTACCGAGCGGATAGCCCCGACTGGCCATTGATGACCGCCTTCTGGCAGGCGCCAGACCAGGTGAGCCCACCTGGGGGTGAGACACTTGAGAACATGCAAAAACGCGTCAACAAAGCGTGGAACGCACTGCAGACGCTGCCGCATGAGAATATCTGGGTGTTCGCACACGGCGGGACAATACGCCTGATCATTGCGCAGATTTTGCAGCTGGATTGGCGCAATGCAAGCCTGTACGCCAATCTCTCGATTGGCTACGCCAGCCGCACTCTTGTGCACGGCGAAGCGCAGCCAAGCCCAGGAACTAGCCGCGTGCAAGCCATTGCGATACCTGCACCCGAATCCAGCGCCTCGACGTGATCAGCTGTTGGCGCTGACTGCCAAGTTTGACACCGCAGCCGCCTGCTGCTTTTGTGAAGCGAGCGATTGCTGAATTGCCTTGTAACAATCCTCCACACCCGTCATCGCGTAGCGCTTAGCATCACAGTGTAAGTAGATATTGCGATCAGCTTCTATTAGCTGGCCCGCCAATACCTCAATCAACTCACCCGACGCCAAAGCATCTGCCGCGTGCAGGCTGTTGAGCGCAACCACGCCCTGGCCAGACTTGGCAATCTCCAACAGGGTCGCGTCATCACCGCAGATCAGATCGCGGCCAGTGGACACTGATGGGAAGCCGTCGGTACTGCCGTGGAATTCCCAAGTATCGTGACCCTGTGCGGCGATGCAGGTGCGACTGAGCAAATCCCGAGGGGTTGAAATACCACCGGAACGGCCCAAGTAAGCTGGCGAGACGCAGAGCACTGTGTGGTTTTTCACCAGACGCACTTGGTATTCGCTGGCGACGGCATACTGACCCACGCTGATGCTGAGCGCCGCCTGACCGTTGAGCATGTCAGAGGTGTCGGTGGCGATTAGCTCAACCGTCGCGCTCTGGGACACACTGAGTCGCTGCATGGCGGGCACCAACAACTGCTGCAACAGCCAGCTTGGCGCTGCGATGGCAATGGCCGCCGTACCCGAAGAAGAAGAGCCTTCCGAGGGAGCTACCGACTGCTCGGCCTGCCGCAACAGACGAATAGCAGCGATGGCATGCGTGTGGAACAAGCTGCCCTCCGCGGTAATCGCCATCCGGCGGGTGCTGCGTTGGATTAACGTAACACCGAGCTTTGCCTCGAGCTTCGACAGTCGACGACTGACCGTAGCGGGATCGAGGTCCATTGTTTTTGCTGCGCCTGTGACACTGCCTTCTTCGACGATTGTGACAAAAGCGACGAGATCTTCAACACTATACATCTGCTTATAAACTTCATAGCTGATGACCAATACTCGAGCGACGCGCCCGATAGGTCTAAATGCTTTACCTGCCCTCAGTGAACGTCATTTAGCCGACGGGCAGCTCTGGTACCAGAGGCGCCTCGAATTCGACAAGCGAAATCAAAGAGTCCACTGGATTTTTGCACTTTCCCTAGAGCAACTACATTAAAACAATAAGGCAGTATTTCTACCTTAAACCGACCCAAAAGAGCCACCAACAAGCGCAGAGGCGCACCTCTAAGCCACTGATAGTTAAGCCTCAAAATCAGTTACTCGCTTTAGCTCTGTGGTACTAAAGTGCCTCATTATGAGCATACAATCACAACAGTGATTGGTCTTTGAAGACCACAATTGCGCCTTTCAAAGACAAATATTTCATTCGAGAAACATTTTACCCTCTAGACCCCTAAGTCGAGTAAAAATATGCCTAATATTGCGTATTCCGGCCGAATGATACTACAGTATTGTTACGGGTGTTACTAACCAGAGGGTACAATTCTTCACCCCCGGCGCCCTTGTACGCGCAACGCAAGGCTGGCGACACTCCAGACACGGTTGCCGCGGACTCAAATCCGCGCCGAGAAATTCGCAGCGCCGTTGCAAGTCGACGCCAAACACCGCAACCTAAACGCGGTTTTTGCCGATTGATGCTGCGCCACAAAGACAGCCCGTCTTATGGTAAAGCCCATGATCTCCGGCGCGCTCTGCCGATGACATCTATACATATGAGAAGAGCAGTTCAAATAAAACGCATCCAACAAGGGCAGGCACCCATTCAATGGCGGGATTTTTTGCGGGCCAAAACCGCTACTCAGGCGAGGCCAGGGGCATCATCGCTTTCCTCTGCGTGATCTGCGCGATGTTCGCCCTGAGCCTGCTGCTGCCGCTGCAGCAGTACGGCCTGATCCCCCGCAGCCTGCAGGGCATCAGCGGCATCTTTACCATGCCTTTCCTGCACGCCAACACCTCTCACTTGTTCAGCAATTTGGTGCCCTTGAGCGTTTTGCTCATCTTACTGGCCGGCTCGCAGGCCCACAGCGCCCGGGTTGTGATCTTGGCGACACTCGCATCGGGCACTTTGCTCTGGCTGTTCGGCCGCTCCGCGCTGCACATCGGTGCCAGTGGCCTGGTGTTCGCCCTGTGCACCTTCTTGATCATGGCGGGCCTGCTAGAGCGAAGGCCGACGTCCATCGCAGTGGCCACATTAGTAGTACTGCTATACGGCAGCACCCTGCTCAGCGGCATACTGCCTACGCAGAGCGGCATCTCCTGGGACGGACACGCTCTGGGCGCGCTGGCCGGACTCGGGGTCGCCGCTGCAATGTTTTTGGGCCCGAAATCTAAAAGCAGACGCTAAATACGACGGGGCCTGTACCTCCGCCTGCAATTAACTTGCGCTATTTAGAGCAGCATGCGCTGAAATATGCACACCCGGCACAACAGATGCAACACGGTCCGCAGACATTGATTTTGTTTGCAGGAAGCATTCACCCCCATGAGCCGAGTATTGTTTCTAACATTGAGCACAGCGCTGCTGTGGGGCTGTGGTGGCGGAGCGTCCAACGGCGTCGACGACGCAGACGGCGACGGCTTGTCGACCGACGATGAAATCAGTATCTACCAGTCCGACCCCTATGACGCCCATGACCCCATTCCATTCGGCGACAGAGACCTCGACGGCGACGGCATCCCGAACGGGGCAGACAGCGATTACAACGGCGACGGCGATTTCGACGACGACGGCCTGACAAACCTCTGGGAATACCAACAAGACCTGGACCCCACAGCGCCCGAGGTGCTGGTCGAGGAGACTCGTTACTATTCGGTAGTCACAACGGCCTACGCCCACTTCAAGCTCAGCCTGAAAACCCCTGCGGGCTTCCCCGTGACCGGCGCTGCGTTCAGCATCACAACAGACAACCCCGCCCTGATCCGCGCCATCTACCCCGCCAAGGGCTGGATCAGTGACAGCAACGGCGAAATATCCGGCATTGTGCAGGCCTTGGGCACTGGCACCAGTAACTTGTATTTACACCACGCCGACCGCAGCATCAAAACCATCACCGTGCGCAACATCAACAGCGTGGTCAACACCACAAGCCACAACCCTAACGACACACTGCGCAGCTTTTCCAGCGTGAAAAACGACTCCCCCGCTGGCACGGGCTACGCCCGCTCCATGCTGCAGTCGTCCCGCGCCTGGACACCCGCGAGCAAAACCAGCGCCGAGTGGATTGAGCTGCCGATCGAGGCGGGCAGCCGTATCAGCGCACTGCAAGTACAAGGCCGCGCCGACGCCGCACACTGGGTAAAAACACTTAAGATCAGCTACGAAATATCCCCTGGGGTGCGCGAATTCGCACACGAGGGCGCGGTGTTCAACGCCAGCAGCGACCGCAACTCCATGAGCCGCATTCCCTTCGCCGCACCCGACGGTATTGACCGCATCCGCATTCACCCGGTCAGCTGGTTCATCACCCCCGCCCTGCGCGTGGCACTGGAGCTCAGCAACAGCACGGGAGCAGCGTCGATCGGTCAAGACAGCGACGCCGACGGTCTCAATGATTTATTGGAAAACCGCATGGGCAGCGACCCGACAAGCGCGGCCAGCCCACGCCTGTACGACCCCATCGCCAGCGAGCGGTTGTTCTCCAGCACCGAAAACGACACTCCGCCGGGCAGTGACGGCGCGGACGGCCAATTGGACGGCGCATCCTGGCGCCCGGAGTCCACAGACAGTGATCCCTGGATGCAATTCAGCGTGCCCACAAATAGCACAGCGGTGGGCGTACGGCTCTTGGGGGACAGCGGACTGGGCCAGTGGGTCAGCAACATGCGCTACACCGACGCGGGCGACGCCGCATCGCTCATACCGCTGTTTGGCGGTGCTGCACTGGACGCCAATGTCGATGCCGCTACAGCGCTGGACAGCTGGCTGTTCGACATGGACACCATCAAGAAGCTGCGCCTCAGCCCAGAC
The DNA here is from genome assembly GCA_033852095.1 of Granulosicoccaceae bacterium. Taxonomy (GTDB): domain Bacteria; phylum Pseudomonadota; class Gammaproteobacteria; order CALCKW01; family CALCKW01; genus CALCKW01. The sequence continues at coordinate 20,960 of JAWSVD010000225.1, forward strand.
ACATGGGAGGGCGGTATTGCCCTGCGCAGCGCGCTTTGGATTGTGGACCCGGTGCCCCAGGTCAATGACAACCACCACTTCAGCGACCTCGACGGCGACGGGCTCAACACACTGCAAGAGCGCGCTCGCAGCCTTGACCCCTACAACCCCGACACAGACGCAGATGGCCTCTCCGACGGGCAGGAGATTCCGCTGACGCCCGCGGCAGACTAGCGCTAGACATTCCCGCCTAATTCGACCAGGCGGGTTTGCGCTTTTCAAAAAAGGCGGCGATGCCCTCCACAGTCGCGGGATTCTCCCAGCAGTCGGCAAGACGGGCCACGGTGCTCTCGATCACCTGCTCGTCGATCACAGGCCCCAAGGAACGCGCCAGTGCCTTGGACGCCGCCACAGCCGCTGGAGACACTTTCAAATAGGGCAGCACTTCTGCTTCCACCGCAGCATCAAGCGCATCAGCAGACACCTGTTTCGCCACCAGACCCAGATCGATCGCCTCACTGCAATCAAACAAGCGCGAGGACATGAACACGCGCCTGGCGCGCCCCTCACCCATGCGCGCGAGCACGTAGGGGCTGATGGTCGCGGGGATCAAACCGAGCTTGGTCTCGGTGAAACCGAAGCGAGCCGAATCTACGGCGACAACCACATCACAGACACTCATCAAGCCAACACCGCCACCGTAGGCTGGGCCTTGCACCTTGCCGATCAGTGGCATGGGGAGAGTATTAAACGCCTGCAGCATGAAAGCCAGCTTGCGCGCCTCCGCCATGCGCTCGTCCCGGCTGGCGTCAAACTGCGCGCGCATCCAGGCCAGGTCGCCACCGGCGCAAAAGCTCTTGCCCTCGGCGCTAAGCACCACCGCACGCACCTCGGTTCCTGCCGCCAACTGATCCGCCGCACTGCGCAGCTCCTGCAGCATCTGTGCGGACATCGCGTTGTGCTTGTCTGGCCGGTTGAGCATCAAAGTGGCCACACCGCGCGCATCTGTCTCCAGGGAAATCGTCTCGAAATTCATGCAGCACTGCCTCTCAATTGCTGTGCAAAGGCCGCCGCCAGCGACAATTTTTCTGCGTCTATGCCCGTCGCGTAACCCAGCTTAGTGAGCAGTGCATTCACCTTCACCGTGTCGACATTGCCCTTCGCGCCGGGAGCGTAGGGGCAGCCACCCAGCCCACCGGCTGCGGCATCAAAGGTGCGCAGCCCACGCGCTAGGCTGACTTCGATGTTCTCCAGCGCGCGGCCGCCAGTGTCGTGAAAGTGGCCCGCCAGCTGCTCAGGCGCCGCCACCTCAAGACAGGCGCTCAGCATGGCGTCCACGGATTCCGGTGTCGCCGCGCCGATGGTGTCGCCCAGGCTGACTTCAAAACACCCGGCCGCCAGCAGCGCCTCGGTCACTCTCGCCACCTGCGCCGGCTGCACCGCCCCGTCGTAGGGGCAGTCCGTCACGCAGCTCACGTAACCGCGCACCGGCGTGCCCGCAGCAAGCGCAGCGCTGACCACCGGTGCAAAGCGGGCCAAACTCTCTTCCACCGAACAGTTGATGTTCTTCTGGCTGAAGCCCTCAGAGGCCGCGGCAAACACAGCGATCTCGCTGGCCTTGGCCGCCACCGCCCCCTCGTAGCCGCGCATGTTCGGGGTGAGCACCGCGTAGGTCACACCCGCGTCGCGCCGAATGCCGGCCATTACCTGTGCGGCGTCGGCCAATTGCGGCACCCACTTGGGGCTGACAAAGCTGGTGACTTCGATCTTTTTGAATCCGCAATCGCTGAGCAGATCGACCAGCCGCACTTTATCCGCCGTGGCGATGGACGCCTTTTCATTTTGCAAGCCGTCGCGCGGCGCCATTTCGTAGATCAGCACTGACTCACTCATCTGATGGCTCCAGCGCGACCAGCACACTGCCCGCCTCTACTTGTTCGCCTGCGGCTACCAATACCTCCGCCACCACGCCGTCGCGCGGCGCTCGCAGTGAGTGCTCCATTTTCATCGCCTCCAATATCAACAACACATCCCCGGCACTGACGTTCTGACCAGCTTCAGCCGAGACCAGTGTCACCAGCCCCGGCATAGGCGCGAGCACCACATCACCACCACCATCCTCTTCACTCTCGTCCCAGAGTGCATCGCGCAGCTCGAACTCGTGAATCTCACCGCCCACGAACACCGTAATGGCGTGATCGTGCGCAGCCCAGGCGAGCTTCAAGCGCAGACCGTCGAGCAGTATAACGGCCTCTGCTCTCCCCGCTTCAATGGCTGCTTCAGTGGCCACGTCCAGCACCTGTACTGCGCAGGGCTCGTCGTCCACCAGCAGCGTGAAATCATGCCCGCTCGCCGACACCTCGGCGGCCACATCCTGCCCTTGGTAGGCGAAGCTGATTTTCTGTGACGCAGCGCCCCAGTGACGGTAGTCGGCGAAGCGTGCCCAAGGGTCCTGCGCATCTCGGGGGCTGAGGTGACCGAGCAGCGCAAGCGCCGCTGTGGCCTTTGCCCGCACGTCCGCGACAGGTTCGGCGATCAGCGTATCGAGCTCGCGGTCGATCAAACCCGTGTCCATCTCTGCACGGCGGAACACACCGTTCGCACACAGAGCCTGTAAAAACTGCAGGTTGGTGGTGGCGCCCGCGATGCGGCAGTCGGCCAGCGCGGACGCCAGTGCATTCAGCGCTTCAGCGCGTGTACTGCCCGCCGCGATGATTTTCGCGATCATCGGATCGTAATGTGGCGAGATGGTATCGCCCTGCGTCACCCCGGTGTCCACACGGGCGGTAGCGCCGCCCAGATCCAAATGCGCCAGCGTGCCCGTTGCGGGCAGGAAACCGGCGGGCACATCCTCCGCGTACAGCCGCGCTTCAAAGGCCCACCCCTTAAATTGCAACTCTGACTGCTGCAGCGGCAAGGGCTCACCCGCCGCCACCTTGAGCTGCCAGGCAACCAGGTCCTGGCCGGTGATGGCCTCGGTGACCGGGTGCTCCACCTGCAGCCGGGTGTTCATCTCCATGAAATAAAAACGCTCAGCGCTCAGCCCCTCGCTGACGTCGGCGATAAACTCCACCGTGCCCGCTCCCTCGTAGGAGATCGCCTGCGCGGCCTTGACGGCGGCTGCCCCCATGGCGGCGCGCATGGCATCATCCACACCCGGCGCCGGCGCTTCCTCTATCACCTTTTGATGGCGGCGCTGCAGCGAGCAATCCCGCTCGAACAAATGCACCACATTGCCGTGGCTGTCACCGAACACTTGCACTTCTATGTGACGCGGGATCACCAGGTACTTTTCAATCAAGCAGCGACTGTCACCGAAGCTCGCCTGCCCCTCGCGCTGCGCAGCGGCCAGTGACTCTTTAAAATCGGCCGGGTCATCAACCCGGCGCATGCCTTTGCCACCGCCGCCCGCGCGGGCCTTGATCAGCACCGGGTAGCCGATCTCAGCGGCGCGATCCGACAGAAATGCAGGGTCTTGGCTTTCGCCGTGGTAGCCCGGCACCACCGGCACGCCCGATTCGATCATCAGCGCTTTGGCCGCGTCTTTGAGGCCCATGGCGCGTATGGCGTCGGCCGAAGGGCCAATGAAGGCAATACCCGCAGCGTTCAGGGCATCCACAAAATCAGGGTTTTCGGACAAAAAGCCGTAACCCGGGTGCACAGCCTGCGCCCCCGTACGCTGGCAGGCGGCGATGATCTTGTCCGCGCGCAAATAACTCTCAGCGACCGCTGAGGGCCCGATGTGCACGGCTTCGTCTGCCATTTTGACGTGCATGGCATCGGCATCGGCGTCGGAGTAAACAGCGACAGTGCGAACCCCCATGGCCTGCGCTGTGCGCATCACTCTGCAGGCTATTTCGCCTCGATTAGCGATCAATATTTTGTTGAACATGGACAACCTCTACATGCGGAACACGCCGAAGCGTGTCTCGTTGATTGGCGCGTTGAGAGCCGCGGACAGTGACAGAGCGAGCACTTCTCGGGAGCGCGCCGGGTTGATAACCCCGTCGTCCCAGAGCCTGGCCGCGCCGTACAGCGGGTGGCTCTGGTGATCGAATTGATCCAGCACCGGCTGCTTGAAGGCGAGCTCCTCATCTTGTGTCCAGCTGCCGCCCTTGCGCTCTATGCCGTCGCGACGCACCTGCGCTAGCACCCCGGCCGCCTGCTCCCCGCCCATCACCGAAACCCGTGAATTGGGCCAAGTCCAGAGAAAGCGGGGCGAAAATGCCCGACCGCACATACCGTAGTTACCGGCGCCGTAGGAGCCGCCCACCAACAGGGTGATCTTCGGCACGGCGCTTGTGGCAACGGCGGCCACCAGTTTGGCGCCGTGCTTGGCAATGCCTTCGGCCTCGTATTTTTGACCGACCATAAAGCCGGTGATATTTTGCAGGAACACCAGCGGGATTTTGCGTGCGCTGCAGAGCTCCACAAAATGTGCGCCCTTTTGCGCAGACTCGGAGAAGAGCACGCCGTTATTGGCGATGATGCCCACCGGCATGCCCATCACGTGGGCGAAGCCGCAGACCAGCGTCTCACCGTAACGTGCCTTGAATTCATCAAAGCGCGAGCCGTCGACCAGGCGCGCGATCACCTCGCGGATGTCGTAAGGAGTTTTCAGATCAGCCGGCACCACGCCGATCAACTCTTCGGGGTCGTAGAGCGGCTCTTCGGGTGTCTGCAGTTCGACGTTGTTGACTTTGATGATGTTGAGATTGGCCACCGCTTGGCGCGCCAGCGCCAGCGCGTGGTTGTCATCGCGGGCCAGTTGATCCGCCACACCGGACAAGCGCGTGTGCACATCGCCGCCACCCAGCGCTTCTGCGGTCACCACTTCGCCGGTGGCAGCCTTTACCAAGGGCGGCCCCGCGAGGAAGATAGTGCCCTGCTCTTTGACGATGATGGTCTCGTCGCTCATCGCCGGCACGTAGGCGCCACCCGCGGTGCAAGAGCCCATCACCACGGCTATCTGGGCGATGCCCTTGGCGGACATGTTCGCCTGATTAAAAAAGATACGACCGAAGTGATCGCGATCCGGAAAGACCTCGTCCTGCTGCGGCAGATTGGCACCGCCGCTGTCCACCAGATAGACGCAGGGCAGGTTGTTCTGCTCGGCGATCTCCTGGGCGCGCAGGTGTTTTTTCACCGTCATCGGGTAGTAGGTGCCACCCTTGACTGTGGCGTCGTTGCAGACCACCATCACCTCGCGACCGGAGATACGGCCAACACCCGCGATCAATCCAGCCCCCGGGCTAGCACCGTCATACATGCCGTGTGCAGCTGTCTGCGCCACCTCCAAGAAGGGCGAACCGGGGTCGAGTAACTGCGCCACACGGTCCCGCGGCAAGAGCTTGCCCCGCGCCTCGTGCCGGGCTCTTGATGCAGCACCGCCACCACCCTCCGCTAACTGCGAGGCCTCTTTAATGGTCGCCATCGCTGCCTGCATAGCGGCGCGGTTGGCCTCGAACTCTCCACCTTTGGTCAGCGCTTTGGCGCGAATCACAGCCATTTAAACAGTCTCCCTGAACAGCTCACGCCCGATGAGCATACGCCGGATCTCCGAGGTACCGGCGCCTATTTCCATCAGCTTGGCATCCCGCATCAAACGCGACACGGGGCTTTCATTCATGAAACCCGCACCGCCCATGGCCTGCACCGCTTGCACCGCCTGCTGCATCGCCTGCTCACTGGCGTAGAGCACGCAAGCCGCCGAATCCTGCCGCGTCACTTCGCCGCGATCACAGGCGGCAGCGACGGCGTAGACGTAGGCTCGCGCCGAGTTCATCGCCGTGTACATATCAGCGATCTTAGCTTGCATCAACTGAAACTCACCGATGGGGGTGCCGAACTGCTTGCGCTCGTGCATATAGGGCATGATCTCATCGAGGCAGGCGTGCATGATGCCGATGCCAATGCCGCTGAGCACCACGCGCTCGTAATCCAAGCCCGACATCAACACCGCGCCACCGCGACCCTCGCCGCCCAGCACCTGGGATTCAGGCACCTGCACGTCTTTGAAGATCAGTTCGCAGGTGTTGGAGCCACGCATGCCGAGCTTGTCAAAATGTTCGCTGGTGCTGAAGCCCGCCATGCCGCGTTCGATGATAAACGCCGTGACGCGCCCCTCCACCTTGGCGTAGACCACCAGCACCTCCGCATCCGGCCCGTTGGTGATCCAAAATTTATTGCCGTTCAGCACATAGCCCCCGGGCACCGTATCGGCGCGCAGGCTCATGGACATCACATCAGAGCCAGAGCCCGTCTCGCTCATGGCCAGCGCGCCGACGTGCTCACCCGAGACCAGTTTGGGCAGGTATTTGGCGCGCTGCTCGTCGCTGCCGTTCAATTTGAGCTGGTTCACACATAAATTGGAATGAGCACCGTAACTGAGCGACACGGAGGCGGAGGCACGGGCGATCTCCTCTACGGCCACCGTGTGCGCCAGGTAGCCCATGTCCACACCGCCGTAGGCCTCGGGCACCGTGACCCCCAGCAGCCCCAGATCCCCCATCTCGCGCCAGAGCGCGGCGGGGAACAGGTTGTTCTGGTCAATTTCGGCCGCAATCGGCGCGATACGGTCTTGGGCAAAGCGGTGCACCATCGCGCGCAGCGCTTCGATGTCTTCACCCAAGGCAAAATTCATGGACGCCTGAAACATCTGACTCTCCTTATTCCAGCAATTGATAGAGTGATCGGCCGAACGGCGGCGCACTCATATGGCAGTTTACGTAAACGTAAAGTAAAACATCAAATTTTTGAACTATTTCATTCTCTCACCTTAGACCCAGCTAAGTTGTTGGAAAGCTTTCTTCCAGCCAAACCACCCATGCGACGTTAGGGCTCAAGAGCGTGCCTAAGCCAGAGACGAGTCACCCAGTGTAGCGGCATGGACTGCCCCTTTCCCCTCCCCCGATCACCACCCTACGCTACCCTCTCAAAGATCCTTCAGAAAAAACCTGGCCAAAGTAAATAGCCGCGCCCGCCCCTGCCTAGTCCAATATATCGCCGCCATCTCTGATTTTCGAGATCAACAAGGGCGCTAAGCTGCCAGCGGATTCAGACTCTGGCATGCTAAAGTGCGCCCGCACCACAATGAAAAGGACTTCTATCCAGAACCAAGCACTCTGTCGAATTGAACTGGCGACCCAATGCTGAACCATTGAACCCAACCCATCCAAACACCAAAGAAACCTCCACATGGAACTGATCAACGATTCTTTTCTGGGACAAGCTCTTCGCCTAGAAGGCAATATGGCAGGCTGGCAGCGGCTGTACTTGGGTGGCCACCCCATCTCCCAGCTGGACGCGGATACTGCAGCAGAACAAGAGAGAGTGCACTGTTTTAAACTGCAGAGCGATCAAGGCGAGATTGAATGCGAGGTAGTGGTCGAGGTTAATTGGCAACCCTTCCTGGTAAAATACCGCTGCTCAGCTGGCGGCAGCGTCGTCCTAGAATCCGAGCGCAACGCAGAGGACATGGCCAGCAGCACCCCTGAGACCCCCGCACCCGTCCGGACCCAGTTTGGTTTTGCTGGGCTTGCGTCACTGGGTTTTAAACTGCTCAAAAGCGCCAAGATATTCAAAGCCTTGCTCGCCATGGGCTCTCTCGCCGCCTACAGTTGGTTGTTCTCCCTGCCCTTTGCTGTGGCGCTTATCTTTTGTCTGGTAGTGCACGAGTACGGGCATATCCGCGCCATGAAGTATTTCGGCATGAAAACCAAGGGCATATACCTGATACCGTTTATTGGTGGCGCCGCCGTCTCAGATGCCAAACTGAACACACGCTGGCAAGAGGTTGTCATTTCCATCATGGGCCCCACCTGGGGGCTCGCGCTCTCTTGTCTAGCGCTGCTCGGCTGGTGGGTCACGGGCGAGACCTGGCTAGCAGCACTGGCGGGTTTTAACGCGCTGCTCAATCTGTTCAACTTGCTGCCCATCCTGCCACTCGATGGCGGGCACATACTGAAGTCAATCGCCTTCTCAATGCACAGCACGGCTGGGCTTGTACTGTGTGTATTGGGTGCCGCTGGGGGTGTATATCTCTGTTACGCCTTTCACCTCACCTTATTAGGGTTTCTGCTCGCCATCGGCTCCATAGAAATAGTCATGGAGTGGCGCAACCGAAAGCACAGCATGGTACTGCCGCTTGATCGCTACGGTCAGCTTTTCAGCACGGTGTGGTATCTGCTGACGGCGATCGGCCTGATTGCGGTTATCGTTGTTTTGTCCAACAGCGGTGACGAGCTTTTGACTTTACCGCGCATGATACTGTCCAGCTAGTCATGACGAAGCGACCGAAGCACCTAAAACAATTACTGTAATAAAGACAATTAAATCAGGCGAAGCCGCCTGATTTATACTTAAAACCTTTCTAAAGACCTGTAATTACTAATATAGGTTATTTCCCTCCCCCTGTTTTCTGCTCCATTTGAATTAATCTGACTTAACTAGCTTTTTCGGGCTACACTGTGCCGAACATATGTTTATTGTGTTGGCAAGCGATTAGCATTACGTTTTGGGTAACATATTTAACTAAATCTAATTAGATCAATTTGAGTCAGTATTAATTTCTGATTAAATATCAGAGTTAATAACAACGAACTAATGTAGATTGCGCAAATATGAGCAGGGTAGGAATAATAGCTACTGTTGAATTTTGGACAGTCTGCTATTTGCCCAAGCCCTTGAGCACAAGTTAGGCTTGTTTGTTCGTGCAGTAAACGGATCAGCTGCGTGGACAGATCTATTCTTAGCATGTACTCGATTTGACGGTATTTTCAGGCAAACAAGCCTGTTTCATGCGGCTCACGCAATATTATCAAGGCAAACTCCGCACGCATTAGATTTTACTGATGTCAGGAGCACTTAAATCCAGAGCATAAAAACCTCTACGACCGCTTAACTTGGCGTTTATCGCAGAGATAAGTTAAACCGGTTTTAGCCTGTTTTCTTTGCTCCAGATGCAAGAATAGCTATTGCAGCTTTGAAACGGAACTTCACTATTTGTAATTTTTTTCGCTGAGCTATAGCCCTAAAATGGCCCTGTTTTAAGAGCAGAAACGGAGCCTTGGTTAATGCAGACAATCGAATCAATTTAAACTTTAATTTGATTTAACTGTTAAACCATAGTAAGCCTGTCATTGCACTCAAAATTGACGGCGCATACATTTAAGGACTGAAGTTCGTTGCTGCTCTGTCGAGCAATACACGATGTGCGAAAAAGCTAATTGTCAGGGAGAAAGACATGGAAGCAGATTTCATTGAATCCGCTTACACCTCATTGGATCAAAAGAGCCTCAAGCCTCTGATTGATCAATTGGAAAGAGTATCGGGCCACCCGCGGTCCGTCTATTGCGAGTACAGCGTTGGGGACACCCACCCTCACCGTTTCGAGGCAAAGGGCATCTCAAAAGATGAATACGCCCCGTATTTTTCGCACTACCACAAAGAAAATGTGTGGCTCAAAGCACGCATGGCCGAAACCAGCCCGCAATGTTTCTTCCAGGGCAGCCAAACAGTTGCAGAATCACAGCTCAAACGCTCGACGTGGTACAACGAATACATGCGGCCTCGCGACATGGCAGACATCGTCAGCTTTGGCAACCGTGGCTCAGATGGTCGGCACTCCTACTTGAACGTATTGACCAGCCGCAACTCTCCCGACTTCTCCGCAGAGAGCCTGAAGCTATTGCGCGCGGCCGCACCGCACATCAACAAAGTCCTCAGCTTGCGTCGCCGCATGATGGACATGTCGCTGGAATCACTGTTTCTGCGCCGCATCAGCGAAAGCCGCCAGCAGGCGCATTTCTTACTCGACGAGCAGGGCCGCGTACTGCTGACGACCTCCATCGCCGACGACCTGATTGCGATGAACGACGGCTTTACCCTGTCGGGCGATCGCTTCGTCTTTGAGAACTACGCAGCCGAGCAATCGTTCTCGCGCGCCCTCGGGCAAACGCTCAAGGCTATCACGCTGTCCACCGACCTCGCGCAGCCCATGCGTGTTGAGCGCAACAACGAGCGCACGGCCTATGTCTTTGATTTCTGCCCCTGGGCGACCAGAGACAGCGACATCCTGCCCTCCGACAACTACGTCCTTGTCACTATCTTCATCCCCGACGGACGTTTGGCACTGCGCCAAGAACTGATCCAAGCCGGCTACAAGCTCACCCCAAGTGAGACACGCCTGGCAGTGGATTTGGTCGACGGCGTGGACCTCAAGACGATCAGTGAGGCGAGGCAATTGTCACTGGCAACCTTGCGCAACCACCTCAAGTCCATCTACGCAAAGACAGGCATCCACCGCCAGGGCGAACTGGTCAGCGACATGTCCAGGTTCCTCGCGGAATAACAGCTCGCAGCAATCTCTCCACCTCCCCTCTCGGGAGTGGCCGACCCAGTCGGACATTCCCGAGGCACGGGAGCCACGTTGGTAGAAACAAGTGTTCGCGTCGCCGCTTGGCAACGCGATAGAGCCCCATGGCCACCCCTAGTGGCACAGCTGAATCCAAAATGGATTTAGGCCTCCTTAGAATTTTCCCAATAAACACCCACTGGAAATTCAGCAAGCGCCAGAGCTGCGCCAGAGCTGCGCCGGCCTGCACTCGGCCTAAGCGCATGACAATCATCCCACCCAGCGCTTTAACTTGAACACTTTGCCGTACAATGACGGTTTAGGTCACTCAAGATAAAGAGGAACACCTCATGCGCTGGCGCCAAGGCAAACGAAGCCAAAACATTGAAGATCGCCGCGGCAGCAGTGGCCGAGGCCGCAAAGCCGCCGGACTGAGTGGCGGGGCCACCATCTTGGCCTTTATCGCCGCCATGGTGCTGGGCGTGGACCCCAGTCAGCTGACCGCACTGCTCGCTGGCGGCCAGAACTCGCAGCAGGCACCCGTACAAAGCAACGGGCAAGAAGACGAAGTCAAAGACTTCCTCGCGGTTGTGCTCGGTGACACAGAGCAGGTCTGGGGACAGATTTTCCAGCAAGCCGGTGTGCGCTACCAGCCGCCCAAGTTGGTGCTGTACCGAGAGGCAACGCCCACCGCTTGCGGCACGGGCCAAGCAGCTGCAGGCCCCTTTTACTGCCCTGGCGACAACAAACTCTACCTTGACCTCTCCTTTCTCACGGAGCTCAAACGCATGGGCGCCAGCGGCGACTTCGCACTGGCCTATGTGATTGCACACGAAGTAGGACACCACATCCAGACCCTCGAAGGCACCGCATCGAAAGTACAGGCCGCGCGGTCACGCAGCAGCAAGGTGGAAGGCAATCGCATTCAAGTCGCCATGGAGCTGCAGGCGGATTGTTACGCAGGTGTCTGGGCGCACCATGCGCAGAAACAACGCAACATCCTGGAGACAGGCGACCTAGAAGAAGGCATGCAGGCGGCGGCCTCTGTGGGTGACGACCACCTGCAGCGCATGGCGGGCCGACGCGTGGTCCCAGAAGCCTTCACACACGGTTCCTCAGATCAACGTCAGCAATGGTTGATGCGCGGTTTGCGCAGCGGCGACATTCGCCAGTGCGACGCCTTTTCCTGAGCTGTTCGCCCGCTTAAAACAAAGCTCCAAGGCCGGTCTCTCAACGAAATAACTCGCTGAGAACCGGCCTTTTTTCGCCCAGCGACACTCAACTGTAGTCGCACATCGCGGGACGATACAGTGACACTCACCCGCGACACACTTCGCTTATCACGGATGCGCTCACTGCCCCCCCCCTCTTCCTGTAAACGCTAGGATCGTAATCGTTCGTTGGCCGGATCCCACAGCGGCTGGTCAGGCTGCACTGTCGCTTTGTAGCGCCTGCCAAACACCTCCACTTCTAGCTCAGTGCCTGGTTCCCGTAAATCAGCGCGTAACATACCGAAAGCAATCGCCGCGTCCACCGCGTAACCGTAACCTCCCGACGTGGTTTCCCCTACTACCCCATCGCCGTGCCACAGCGTGGACATGTAGGGCACATCAAAGTCATCGATGTCTACGATAAGCTGCGTGAACTGCCTGCTCAGGCCAGCCGCTCGCTGCGCCTCCAGTGCGGCCTTGCCCTTAAATGCAGGCTTGTCCCATTTTATAAAGCGGTTGAGCCCGCACTCCAAGGCGGTGTAGTCAGTGGACAGATCTCCCTTCCAAGAGCGGTAGCCCTTTTCCATGCGCAGGCAATTCAACGCCATCATGCCAAAGGGCTTGGCGCCCGCCGCTACAACGGCCCGATACAGCGCCTCAATGTACCCCATGTCGGCGTGAATCTCCCAACCCAGCTCACCGGCATAGGAAACCCGCGCAAGACGAACAGGAACGCCCGCCACAGTGGCCTCTTGCACCGTGAGCCAGCCCAGCGCCAAATCGGCGTCAGTGAGCTCACTGAACAGTTCGCGCGACCGCGGCCCGGACACCACCAGCGTGCCAAAATCCGCAGTACGATCTTCGAGCGCCAACCCCTCAGGCAGCTTGCGCCAAAGCAGCTCGTAGTCGTGCCACTGTGCCGCTGCCGCAGTGATCAACACCAGCTCATCCTCGGCGAGACGCATGACGGACATTTCCGTGAGCACACGCCCCCGGCTATCGGCAAAGTAGATCAACCCCATGCGGCCAACTTTGCAGAGTCCGCCCGTGATTTGTGTGCGCAGCCAATCTGCAGCCCCTTCACCACTAAGATAAAAACGGGAGAAGCCACACAGATCGAGCACACCCACATCGTTGCGCACAGCCAGGCACTCTTCACGCACACGCGGCTCCCACGGCCCCTTGCGGCTCCAGGTGTGCTGTGACTCAAGCGATGTGTCATCGCCTGGCTGGGCAAACCACACCGCGCGCTCCCAGCCATTGAACGCATCAAACTGGGCGCCCAGATCTTTCTGCTGTGCGTGGGCAGCGCTGAGCTTTTTGTTCCTGCCTGCAGGCCACTCACGGTGCGGGAAGTGCATCGCATATTCATGACCGTAGGTCTCCATCGCCTTGTCCCGCGTGTACCCGTCGTCGGCGTGATCCGTGTAGCGGCGCGGATCCACGGCCCACATATCCCACTCGGTTTCTCCGTCGATAATCCACTCGGCAATACACTTACCCGCACCACCTCCCTGGGCAATACCAAAGGTAAAGCTGTGCGCCTCAAAGGCATTTTTCACACCCGGCATGGGCCCAATCATGGGCAGACCATCGGGCGCATAGGGGATAGGACCGTTGATAACTCGGCCCACACCCTGCGACCCGAGCAGCGGCACCCGTTCCATAGCATCCTCGATGTAGAACTCCAATCGATCCAGGTCATCAGGGTAGAGTTGAAAGCTAAAATCATCGGGCATCGGGTCGTGCGATCCCTGCCAGTGCGCTTTACAATTTCTTTCGTAGGGCCCGAGGTTGAGACCGTTGGTGTCTTGGCGCAGGTAATACGAAGTATCAACGTCGCGAATCAACGGCATCTTGTGGCCCTTTTGCTGCGTCCACTTTGCCAACTCAGGTATTTCTTCAGTCAAAAAATACTGGTGACTCATCACCGTCAACGGCACATCACGCCCGCCCAAGGGTCGGAACCATTCCCCCACACGCTTGGCATAATAGCCCGCCGCGTTGACCACATACTCACAGCGGATATCGCCCTTGTCGGTGTGCACCACCCACTCATCACCGTCTCGACTGACACCTGTAGCAGGTGTAAACCGGTGGATGTGCTGCCCCAGCTGCCGCGCACCCTTGGCCATCGCCTGTGTTACTTGAGCAGGGTCAATGTCCCCGTCAAGCGGATCCCATAGCCCGCCCTCAAGATCATGTGTTTCCATGAAGGGACACAGCTCCTGCATCTGCTCAGGTGTCATGATCTCCATGTCCAGGCCCTGGTATCTGCCCATGCCAGCGACGCGCTCGAACTCCTGCATACGCTCTTTAGTATGCGCGAGCCGGAGTGATCCGGTGACCGCGTAATTCATCGGATAATCCACCTCTTCCGCCAGCCCCCGGTACAGCTCAAGGGAGTAGCGTTGCATGTTCATCACCGCCCAAGAATTGCTGAAGTTGGGCAGGTTGCCCGCAGCATGCCAAGTGGAGCCCGCTGTCAATTCATTCTTCTCCAACAGTACACAATCGCGCCAGCCCGCCCTCCCCAAGTGAAACAGAGCAGAGACCCCGATGATACCGCCGCCAATAACAACAACTCGAGCCCTATTGGGAAAATCAGACATACTATTTTTCATCCTGTGATTTATGCGTTGACCAACGTGAACTGACTTTCATCTGTTCGGGGTCAAGCTTTATTTCAAAATCGGTGCGCAGCTCGCTGTCGAGTGCCTCGCCTAAGTAATTGGGATAGTGACTGGAGAGTATGCCGCACAGCTTCTTCTCAGCCATTTGTAGCAGGGTTGGCTTACCACGCTCAGCCCATTCTTTGGGGCTGCTCCTGTCCCCCACCGTGGGGTATATGTAGTGACTCTCCATCATTGACAGGGTGTGACCCGTGCCCAGATAGTGTTGAACACCGCTGGTCACCTCGCGTATGGCGTCTAGGCCTAGCGTCTGCTCGTTCACTTCAACACCCCGCACCGTGCGATTGATCGCGCCCAGCATGTCGTTGTCGATGACCATGCTCTCAAAGCAAGCGCCCATCAGGCTGCCGTGCATGCCGCAGCTTTCGTACACCAAGTTCGCTCCACTGTGTCCCGCGAGTGCCACCGCTGTGCCCTTCTCATAACCGGCTTGGGCATCGGGCAACTTGGCATCGCTCATGCCCGCGGCCGTACCGGTCGGCAAGCCGTACCAACGCCCCATCTGCGCTACTGCTGCACTGAGCACTGCTTGCTCACCCGAGCCACCCGTCATGGCGCCGGTGCGCAGATCAGAGACAAAGGGCCAGGTACCAAAGATCGCCGGCGCCCCCGCTTCGATCAAGTTCACGTACACCAGGCCCGCCAAACACTCGGCCACTGACTGCACCACTGAGCCCGCCAAAGACGCTGGGCTGGTGGCACCGGCCTGCCCGGCGGAGAGCAGCAACACCGGCATCCCGCCTTTGACGGATGCCTCCAAACAGGCACAGGAATCCTCAGAAAACCGCAATGGCGGCACCACGAAACAATTGCTCTGGCTGACAAAGGGCCGCTCCCGGAACGCTGACTCTGAACCCGCGACGCGATAACACATGTCCAGCCCCTCGCGCACCAGCTGCGGCTCTGTGAAGCTCACACCCACGTGTTTGCTCGTGCCCTGCAGACAGGCGTACAGGCTGTTGATGTCCAGGTCCCGACTGCTCACCATGTCACGCGCAACCACCGAGCGCTGAAAAAAATGGATGTTGTCGAGCCGGTCCACCAGACGCGCCAGATCATACAAATCGACCAGGGTCGATTCGCGGTAGCTGTTCGTCTTGATATCCACCACGTGAACCGCGGCGCCAGCGCTGCCAAAATACACCCGCTGCCCGCCCACGGAGAGGTCGTGCTTGGGGTCACGCCCCGCCAGCAGCACCTCCCGCCTGCAGCTGGCCAGCGCGTCTTCCACCAGGGCGCGTGGAAACAACAAACGCCCCGTTTCTGTCAGCTCACCACCGGCGCGCAGCACGCGCTCCACACAACTGGGGATCGCGTTTGCCAAGCCCACTGTCGCCAAGACCTCCATCACCGCCTCGTTGATCTGCAGCACTTCGGGCTCATTGAACGGCCTAAATCGCCCCCCGGACATGCCCGGATGCACCGGCCGCATCTCATCGGGCAGCGGCGCACCGCGGTCTGCACGTTTGTTGGCGCGCGCGTTGCGGCGCGAGCGAGCTTTTTGCGGCATATCAGGCATGGCGATTCCCCAGCGTCGTCGTTGCAATGACAATGCGTCGCCACGGCACTTCGCCTTTCTGGCTATGCGACCCCTAGCATCAACTTTGCGACCGACGCTTGTCGCTCTGACAGCACTGGTGCACAGTGAGCGCTCAAAGATCGTAAGGGACTGACATGGCAAATATCGACAATACGATGAAAGGCGTCGTTCTCATGGTCATTGCCATGATGCTACTGCCCGGATTGGACGCCATCGCCAAAAGCGTTGGAGAGCGCTTGCCTGTCGGCCAGATCGTGTGGAGTCGGTTCTTTTTTCAGAGCATTTACATGGGGATCGCCGCCGCGACTTTATTGAAACCAGAACAGCGGCGCCTTAGCCAGACCCGGCAACACATCTTTAGAGCCTGCATGATCACCCTGGCAACCCTGTTATTTTTCAGCGCTTTGCAAGTCATGCCACTGGCGGAATCAATTTCAATCTTCTTTGTCGAGCCGCTGATTTTGACACTGCTCGCCGCGTTGTTTTTGGGTGAACAAATCGGCTGGCGCAGAATGCTGGCTGTCGCATTGGGTTTTGTAGGCGCCATGTTGATCGTGCGACCGGAATTTGCGAAGGCTGGATGGGCAGCACTGCTACCGCTCGGCGCTGCATCGGCTTTTGCAGTTTATCTGCTGCTGACCAAGAGACTCACCGGACACACCCACCCCATCGCGATTCAGTTGTTTACGGGGGTTGCCGCTTTAGCGGTAGTCTCGATCATATTGGCGGCAGGCTCGGCGGCGGACATCAAATGGCTCAGTCCTGTTGCTCCAAGCTGGCAGGATGCCGCGCTGCTGGCATTGCTGGGTTTAATTGCCTCTGGCGGCCATCTGCTGATGGTGATGGCTTTTGTGCATGCCCCCGCATCGACACTCGCACCGCTGCAGTACCTGGAGATCGTATCTGCGACGGTGCTGGGCTTTTATATCTTTGGAGATTTCCCGGACTTGACCGCTTGGTGTGGTGTCGCGATTATTGTTGGATCGGGTTTGTTCGTGGCCTGGCGAGAACGCCAGGCCAACGAGCAGCCTAAACAGGAAGTCTAGGCATTGGGAGCCGAACCCTAGCGACGCGTAACGTTAGTAGGTGCCAAGGACTCAGCAGAGAGCGGTGAATTGCTCTCGACGTACTCGCGCAACACCCCTGCATCCACAAACCCCGTGTTCACGAAACCAGGGTGTGCGTCCATGCGCGGATAACCGTCGCCACCGGAGGCCAGGTAACTGTTGAGCGCCAAGCGGTACAAGGCGGCGGGGTCAATGTCCTTGCCGTCGATCTTCGCACCGGCCATCACGCCGTCCATGATGTCGATTTCAACGCCCGCAAACTGCGCATAAGCCCCTGTGTCGATAGGCTTGGACGCTGCAACCGCCAGGTAATCCAACAACTCATCCCCTGTCAGCTCAATAAAGGCCACCGCGTTGCCAAAGGGCTGGGTGGTGAGCACGTCTTTGTAACTGATGTCGCCGGCCTCTATGCCCGCGCGGATGCCGCCTGAATTCATCACCGCCACGTGAGCGCCCACTTTGACCCGCTGTGCCTCCGCAATCAGGAAACCCATGTTGGTGGGGTGAAAGCGCACGATCTTACGCTCACCGATAAGATCACCGTCTACCGAGCCAATAACAACCTGTAGCTGCTCCTGCCCTTTGTCCTGATAGGGCTGCAGCATGGTCTGCAATGTTTCATCGGCGGGGATTTCATCTTGAATGAATACTCGGACGCTCTCGCCTTCGGCGTTTTTGACCTTTTTCTTCAAATTGACCGGAATCAACTCGTAGCTGAGCAATTCCAGCTCGCCGTTCACGAATTCGAAATCAGCGCGGCCCACGTATTTGCCCCACTCATGCGCCTGCAAAATCAAGGTGCCGTTTTGTGAGTCGGGCACACAGGCCCCACCGGCTTTGTAGTCTGCGTCTCGCTGGTTTTCAGCGCCCATGCACACGGGGTCCTGCGAGTGACCACCGACGATCACATCGAGACCGTTCACGGCACGCGCTAAGCTGACATCACCCGCAGCGTTTAAGCCATGCGCGGCGTTGTCATAATGGCCCATGTGCGTGGCGGCTATCACGATGTCTGCCTTGGCTCTAAGAGCAGGCACCAGCGCACTGGCTTCTTCTATGGGTGAAGTGAAATTTATTTGATCGATGTACTCGGGGTTCCCCAATCGCGCCGTGTCATCAGTCGTCAGCCCCATCACCGCCACACGCACACCGCCGAGATTGAACATCTCGTAGGGTTTATAGAGACGCTTGCCGGCCTCGTCATACACATTGGCTGCTAAAAAGGGAAACGAAGACCACGCTTGCTGCTGCGCCAATACGTCGAGGGGGTTGTCGAACTCATGGTTTCCTAAGGCCATGGCGTCATAGCCAATTTGGCTCATAGCCAGAAAATCCGGCTCTGCATTTTGCAAGTCAGACTCCGGCACGCCGGTGTTGATGTCACCACCGGACAACAACAAAACATGACCACCTTGCGCGGCAACCTCTGTGCGAATTGAATCGATCAATGTCTTGCGCGCAGACATGCCATATTCGCCGTGACGGTTCGCCCAAAAACGCCCGTGGTTATCGTTCGTATGCAACAACGTTATTTTATAAGTGGTGTCGGGCTGCCAGGAACTGAGCTGCGCACAGCCGCCCGCTCCTACCAAAACCAATAAAATTACCAGTCCGCGCATCTTTATCCCCTTTTGAGATCAAAGTTAGTTGCTTGTAATGAATTATCCGAGATTCAACCATGCGTGATGCTGGCACTCTCGGTCAAGCCTGCTACTCTCAAGACGTGATCAATTCTCGAAGGATCTTGTGCTCAGGCATTTAGTCCCCAGATAGCTGAGACCGTTTTCGACTGTGCATGCTCAAGTTTTACTCAGCTTGGTCGAAGTTGAAGCTCTCGACCGGCTCAAACAGCTTTTCATCGCGAAGAACGTAAGCATTACACCCCACAATATGTACACATTTGGGGGCTATGATTGACCATAGATGGCCGTAATCGCCTGTCAAAGCAAACGGCCAGCGCAACAACACTGCAAATATTCAGGAGTTAGACCCATGCATAAAGGTATTTTGGCCTCCACACTGTCCGCCGCTTTTTTGGTCGGCTGTGCTGGCATGAACGGCGCGGCGACAAGCACAGCGTGCGAAGGCTCTTACGACGTTCAAGACGGATACGCTGGCAGCTCAGCCGGTAAAATCATAAAAAGCGGCACCGGCGGCATTGTCCACACCGGCAACTGGAGTGAAGACAACATCTTCGCAGCTTGTGAAGGTGGCGAAGACAAAGCAGCCATGGAAGCGGAAGCCGCAGCAGCTGCTGAAGCAGAGCGCATGGCCCAAGAGAAAGCCGAGGCAGAAGCGGAAGCCGCTGCGGCCGCAGCAGCAGCTGCCGCCGACGCAAACAGCGACACGCCAAAAGTTGAAGTCAATGTCCCGACTAAACTCGACGCACGCGCGCTGTTCCCATCGGGTGGCGAAACACTCTCTACCTCAGGCAAGACAGCCATTGACCAACTCGCAAGCGGCATCGCTGAGCTCACCGAAGTCAACCGCGTCGTAGTGGTTGGACACTCTGACAGCCAGGGCGCAGAAGCGTACAACCAAGGCCTGTCTGAGCGTCGCGCACAAGCGGTTCGTGATCAGCTCGCCTCCCAGCTGCCCGATCTGGACATCGCTGCCATTGGTCGCGGTGAGTCTCGTCCGATCGCCAGCAACGACACAGCTCTTGGCCGCGCCAAGAACCGCCGTGTTGAAGTCGTGGTCATCGGCACCAAGACTGAAATGAAGTAAAGCCTGCGCGCCTCTGGCGTAAAGACTGAAAGGCGGCCTTCGGGCCGCCTTTTTTGTGCCCAGATTCCATGGCCTTTTCTATGGCAAACGCCCGAATAGCCTGCACGAACCGCACTGTACGCGGCAGCGCCATGCTGCAGCCCTGACGCGCGATCGGAGCTGATTTGCCAAAAACACCCGAGTACTCGGCAATCACTGTTCACAATTTTTTGCACTGCTCGCACAAAGCCGCCTAGCTGGCGTAGAATGGCAGGTTTTTCCGCGACCCGAACCGGACAACGCCGTGAAACAGCAGATTATTGATCTCTTCCAGCACAGCCTGAACACCCTGATCGACAAAGGCGAGCTGCCAGCCGATCTGACGCCCAAGATAACGCTGGGCCGTACCAAGGACGCCAGCCACGGCGACTTCGCCTGCAACCTCGCCATGATGCTGGCCAAGCCCGCCGGCAAGCCGCCGCGCGCCGTCGCCGAGGCCATAGTCGCCGCATTGCCCGCCAGCCCCGCTGTCGATAAGGTCGAAATAGCAGGGCCTGGCTTCATCAATGTCTTTCTCGCCACCGATGCGGTGACCGCAGTAGTGCAGCGCGTACTCGACGCCGGCGAGCAGTACGGCCGCAGCGAGACGGGCAAAGGACAGAAGATCCAGCTCGAATTTGTCTCCGCCAACCCGACCGGCCCGCTGCACGTGGGTCACGGCCGCGGGGCCGCCTACGGCTCTGCAGTAGCCAGCATCATGCGCAACGCCGGCTATCAGGTCGAGTGCGAGTACTACGTCAATGACGCCGGCCGTCAGATGGACATACTCGCCACCAGCGTGTGGCTGCGTTACCTCGCCCAGGGCGAGGTCATATTCGACTTCCCCAGCAATGGCTACAAAGGGGAGTACATCAAGGGCATCGCTGAGCACCTGCGCAGCGACCGCAGCGAAGAGCTGATGGTGCAGCCCGGGCAGCTGCTCGCAGACCTGCCCGCGGACGAGCCCCAGGGTGGCGACAAGGAGCAGTACATCGACGCCCTGGTCGCGCGGGCCAAACTGCTGCTCGGCGCCGCCAATTACGAGGATGTATTTGGACTCGCACTGGGCACCATCCTCGGGGATATTCGCCAGGATCTGGAAGAATTTGGCGTGGAATTCGACGTTTGGTTCTCCGAGCGCAGCTTGTTTGACAGCGGCGAAGTCGACAAGGCGCTGGAAGGGTTGAAAAGCCGCGGCCACCTGTTCGAAGAGAAGGGCGCGCAGTGGTTCAGAGCCACCGATTTCAACGACGACAAGGACCGGGTGGTGCGCCGCGACAACGGCGCGACGACTTACTTCGCCTCTGACATCGCTTACGTGCGCAACAAGATGGACCGTGGCTTCGACCACGTCATGTACATCTTTGGCGCGGACCACCACGGCTACGTGCCGCGCATGAAGGGCATGGCCACGGCGCAGGGCTTAGACGCGGACAAGCTGGAATTCCCGCTGATCCAGTTCGCGGTCTTGTATCGCGGCGGCAAGCAGGTGCAGATGTCCACCCGATCCGGGCAGTTTGTCACCCTGCGGGAGCTGCGCAAGGAAGTCGGTGTCGACGCCGCCCGGTATTTTTACCTGATGCGGCGCCACGAATCCCACATGGACTTCGACCTGGACCTCGCCAAATCCCAGTCCAACGACAACCCTGTCTACTACGTGCAGTACGCCCATGCGCGGATTTGCCAAGTCTTCAGGCAACTCGAGAGCAAAGAACTCCAGCACGATCGGGAAAATGGGTCTAAAAATATAGGGCGCCTGACGGAAACACACGAGAGCGCCTTGCTCGAGAGCATCGCGCACTACCCCGAGGTGATCGAGACAGCCGCCCGCAACCGCGAGCCGCATTTGATCACCAACTACCTGCGGGATTTGGCCTCGGCTTTCCACACGTATTACAACGCGCACCATTTTTTGATCGACGATCAGGACCTGCGAGACGCCCGGCTCAATCTCTGCCTTGCCGTCAAACAGACCCTCACCAACGCCTTGGCTGTGATTGGTGTAAACGCACCATCCGAAATGTAAACAAACACGCACTGAGACGAATCGAAACAGCATGGCAGCGAACAAAGCACAATCGAGCTATCAAATCATCGGCCTGGCGACAGCGTCCGTTTTTTTGATGCTGTTCGCCTTCACCATGTACAAGCTGGACCGCGCGGGGCCAACACCCTACAAGACCCAGCTGAAGAACGGCTACGCCACCATGGACGACAGCTACCTGGACACGCCGTCGAGAATCCACCCGCTCGACGCACTCGTGGCCCAGCAGCGGCAGAACGCCGCGGCGGCTAGCCAAGCGCCGCAAAAGCCACCGCAGCGATTCGATTTCTACAGTGTCTTGCCCGAGTTTCAGGTGGATGTGCCGACCGACAGCGACCGGCTGCGCCGAGTAGCGGCCCAGTCCGCCAGAGAAGCGCTGGACGCCGCGGCGAGCAGTGCTGAGCAGCTGGCCGGAAGGATCATCAAGGTCCCTGCCAACGCAAAATCACCTCAGAGTAATCTTTACGACGCGGGGGCGTTTTTGCAGGCGGGGTCATTCATGGACATGTCCGACGCCAGACGGCGCCGTGCGGAGGTGATCATGTTGGGTCTGAGCGCCCAGGTTGAGAGCGCTCAAGTGCAGGGCCGCCTCTACCACCGGGTTAAACTCGGCCCCTACGCGGACCAGGGCCTGCGCCAGCAAGCGCAACAGCGACTCGCCATCGCCGGCATAGACGTCATCATCAAAGCGCGCTAGCGCAAAACAACAGCCACCCCAGAGCGCACGGTTCGCCGCTCTGACATAGCCCGCTTTCGAGCAACTCCCTTAGCCCCCCAGGCAAGCCAGCCGCTTCTCAATCGAACGCCGCCGCGCCACCGAATTTTGCGGGCAGGCGAAGGCTTGCTTCAGGGCCTTCCGCGCCGCCGTGCGCTGCCCCAGCTGGTTCAGCATGTCCGCCTGCTCACTGAAAAAGCTCTCTCCGGCACGGAAATCCTTGCGCGCGGCCAACTGCTCCAGCGCCAACAAGCCCTCGCGGGCACCCTGCGCGCGAGACAGCGCAACCGCGGCGTTGAGCGCCACCGCCGCCGTGGGCCAAAAGCCGTAGAGCGCCTGATAGTAGCCCAACACACTGGGCCAATCAGCCCTGCTGCCGGCCGCCACGGTGCAGATTTGTTCGGCGGCGATGCACGCCTGCAATTGCTGCGGCCCCTCGCCGCCATGGCCGATCGCCTTGTTCAGCAACTGCTTGGCACGCACGATCTGCGCTTGATCCCACTGCCCGCTGTCCTGCTCCTCGGGCGAAAGCACCTCGCCGTCGGGCCCCAGCCGCCCCGCCTCGCAGGCGTGGGTCATCTGCAGCAGGGCAGCCAAGGAGATCACCTCAGGGTCATCACCGCAGCTCTCCAACACCAGGCTGGACAGCCACAAGCCGAGCTCGCACAAGTTGGCGCCGCGCCGCGACAGGGGCTCCGCTGCGTGACCGGCGCGGTAGACGTCCAGCACCGCCTCCAACAAGCTGTCGCGGCGGCGCGACCACTGGTCGGCCGGGGGCATCAAGAAGGCCCCTGAAACGCTGCGCAGGCGCTTTTTGGCCCGGGCGATCTGCTGCGCCAAGCTGATCTCGCTCAGCTGCATGGCCTGCGCGATCTGCGCCGCATCGAGGCCACAGACACAGTTCAGCAGCAGCGCCACCCGCACCCGCGACTCCAGGGCCGGGTGTGCGCAACTGAGCATCAGCTGCAACCGCATGTCGGGCACACTGCCGTCCGCTTGCGTATCACGTGACACGCCGCCCGAGAGGCTCATGATCTGATCTTGTTTTTGCTGGTGCCGCAGCTCCCGCCGGTACTGATCAATCGCCTTGCGCCGCGCCGCGCGCAACAACCACGCCTTGGGTGCCGCGGGCGCACCTTCTACCGGCCATATCTCCACAGCGGCATCGGCCGCCTCACGCAGCGCCGCATCAGCTCGCTGCAAATCCCCCAGCTGGGACACCAACACGGACATCACCTGCCCCCAATGGAGCTGCAATTGCGCACGCACAGCCGCGCGGCCGGGTGAGATGCGGGGGCGCCCAGAGGCGGTATGAGAGGGGACAGAATCGGACAAGCGAAGACCATAATATGAAAGCTGAGGCCCAATTATTTTCCACCAGCGCGCCGAGTGCAAATCTGATTTTCAATAAGAGGTCAGCACGCTAACGATAGAGCGACGACCGCCCTCGGGCCAAGAGAAGCCTTCATTCGCTGTGCAGCTGAATTCGCCACACCCACACATTGAGTTAGGACAACATTCGCTTGTGGGAACTGGACGCTCTTCCACCGTTCCACGACGGCGAAGGCCGAAGCCTGTGTTAGATTTTTTGCACCAGTGTCAAACCATCGCCCACGGTGAGCATGCACATCTCGACACGGCTGTCGTTGACGATCTTGTGGTTTAGCTGTTTCAGGGCGCGCGTATCGGCGCGCGCAGGGGTCGCCTCCGTCACGCTCCCTCCCCACAAAACATTGTCAATTGCGATCAGCCCACCCGGTCGAATCAGCTGCAAACAGAGCTCATAATAACTGTCGTAGCTGGTCTTATCGGCGTCGATGAACGCAAAATCGAACTGCTCAGCCCGGCCCTCGTCAAGCAGCTGTTTGAGCGTTTGTTGCGCAGGTGCGAGCCGTAAATCCACCTTGTGCGCCACACCGGCCTCGGCCCAGTAGCGCTGAGCTATTCGCGTCCAACCCTCATCCGTGTCGCAGGCGATCACCCTGCCCGACTCTGGCAAGGCC
>JAWSVD010000226.1:0-553 GCA_033852095.1 Granulosicoccaceae bacterium
TCTAGCAAAAGCATCGGCGAACGAGAGGAAACACGGGATAAGCTTTGAAGCAGCTAAGTCTGTGTTTTACGACGAATTTGCACTTCAATTCTATGATTCAGATAGCTCTGAGCCGGACGATGATCGCTTCTTGATGCTCGGCTTATGCTCTGAGGCCAGGGTGTTGATCGTGTGTCACTGCGAAAGAGATGCCGGACGCACCATCAGAATCATCAACGCCCGTAAGGCAACGAAGAGCGAACGTAAGTTTTATGAAGGTGGTGAATGATGGAAAAAGAATACGATTTGTCTAAAATGAAGTCTCGGAAAAACCCGTTTTCTTCAAAGTTAAAAAAACCGGTCACGATGCGACTTAGTGAAGATGTCATCGACTACTTTAAGGAAATGGCAGAGGATTCAGGGGTTCCTTACCAGAGTCTTATAAATCTGTATCTTCGTGATTGTGTCTCGCAGCACCGGAAGCTGGACATCACTTGGCATAAACAGGCCTAACAAAATACTTCTGCGGGAATACAGCTCGCTGGCGCTTGCGGATCTCCGCAGAGCATGGCGT
>JAWSVD010000227.1:0-884 GCA_033852095.1 Granulosicoccaceae bacterium
TCGCCATCCGCATCGCCTCCAACCCGGACCCTGCACTGATCGGAAAACCCATCGCCGTGTGTGACTCCGTGCTGGTGGCTTCACCGCATTATTTGCACAACAACTCACGCATACAAAAACCTGGCGACTTGGCGCAACACAGCTGCCTTGGATACAAAAATTTTGAGCGCCATGTCTGGCATTTGTCGCGCAAAAAGGCGGTGGAGCCGGTGGCCGTTCACTGCCGACTGACCGCGAATGAAGCAACCACTTTACTGCACGCCGCCATGTGCGACGCTGGCATTGCACTGCTGCCGTGCTATCTGGCGAATCGCTGCATTGAACAGGGCCAGCTCAGCGCCGTGCTGCCCGACTGGAAGCCGGACGATTTGAGCATTTACGCGCTCTACTCCTCACGTAAACACCTCTCCCCCGTGGTGCGGGCCCTCATCGACCACCTTGCAGCGTACTTCCCCGCGCACGCCTGGTAACGTATCCGCTGATCTAACCGTGCGCGCGTCCGGGGTCAGTTCTGCGCGCGTCCGGGGTCTACGCGTCCGGGGTCAGTTCTAACAATCTAACATTTGCTTCGCAATGTTGGATTGTTAGAACTGACCCCTATTATCCGCTGACCCCTATTATCCGCAGCGCCACGAAGGTCAAGACGTGGAGATATTGGCCAACAGAGAGCGGTTGTACAAGCGCGCTAAAGAATGCAACCCCCACCGCTGGAGTGGTCAAACACGAAACTGGGAGCAGCCGGAGGTTGTCTGGTTGAACCCTGAGACTAAAACGGATAAACCGGACGAGAAACTTAAAGAAGTCGCATAGATAAAACGGTCAACTATCTTGACAACGCTCGGAACTGACCCCTATTACTTCTCAAATCGACCAGCTGAACATCG
>JAWSVD010000634.1:0-810 GCA_033852095.1 Granulosicoccaceae bacterium
GCACAACGGTGATCAGGACAAATAGCTCCAGGGGAATAGTGAGGTTGAACGTGATTGGGCCATTGATGCCAGCGACGGTATAATCGGTGGGGGGGTAGGACAAGATAAAGGTGCAGATGAAGCAGGCGATGAACGTCCAGTACATGACCCGCCGCGCACCGATGGCATCAGACAGCCACCCGCCAAATGCTCGAAAGACGCTGCCGGGCAGGGCGTAGGCGGCGGCCAGCATGCCTGCGGTGGTCAGCTCGAGGCCATACACGCCCACGTAGTAACGCGGCAGCCAGAGTGCGAGGGCGACATAGGCCCCGAAAACGAAAAAGTAGTAGACAGCGAAGCGCCAAACTTGCAAATGCTTGAGAGGCTCCATCTGCTTCAAAAAGCTTTGTGATTTAACACCCGACGCTTGCTTGGGGTCATCTTTACTGAAGACAAAAAACAAGACTGCGGTGATGCCGATGATGATGGCGTAGACCTGTGCCACACCCTGCCACTCGCCGCCCATGGCGATCAGCAAAAAAGGCGCCGCAAAATTGGTGATAGCCGCGCCGACATTGCCCATACCAAAAATGCCCAGTGCCGTGCCCTGACGGTTGGCGGGGAACCAAGCGGAGACGTAGGTAACGCCGACCGCAAAACTGCCGCCCGCGAGCCCCACGCCAAGCGCCGCCACGATCATCATCGGGAATGTGGTGACCAGGGTCAGTAAATAAGCGGCCACAGCCGTTGCCAACATCTGCAGGGTGTAGACCCGCCGACCGCCGTATTGATCCGCCCAAATACCCAAAAACAAACGCGACAGCGAACCGG
>JAWSVD010000228.1:0-7768 GCA_033852095.1 Granulosicoccaceae bacterium
TTTCTTCAACTTTCTTCAAACTCTGCACTGGCGGTTGCCAGCGGGAAGCTGTGCACACAATTGCGGCCCCGGCGCTTGGCTTCAAACAGGGCCTTGTCAGCGCGCTCAAAGGCAGAATTGAGCGTGCAACCTGGACCGATGTTGGTGGCACCCACGGTCAGGCCCATGCTCAAGCCTTCCACCCCCATGTCGGCCGAGCACAAGGTCTGACGGATACGCTCTGCAACCTCTACAGCGCTGTCCAGCGGCGTGGAAGGCAGGCAGACAACGAACTCATCCCCGCCGTAGCGGTACACCAAGTCCGTGCTGCGCAGGCAATCTTGGATCACCTTGGCCACCTTGCACAAGACCTGATCCCCGACCAAGTGCCCGTAGGTATCGTTGATGGATTTGAAGAGATCCACGTCGATCACCAGCAGCGCCAGCGGCGCGCCGTGACGCTGAGCCAAGCCTATCTCGCGCGGTAGCGCCTGCTCCATGCTCGCCCGGTTCATCACCTGCGTGAGCGGGTCCAGATAGGCCGAGCGCAGCGCCAATTGATACATGCCCGCGTTGCGCAGCGGGTAGTACATGCACTTGATCAGCTCCCGGACGTGTTCGATCTCGCGCGGGGTGAAAGGACGCGCCCGACTCAGCGAAATACTGCCGAGGGATTGACCGAGGTGCTGCAGACCGAAATCCAAGCGCGCCTCCCCCTGCTGCCCCAAGCGGACTTCAGAGGCGATGGCCTCCCGCGCATAGACGATGCTACTGATGGGGATATCACGGCGCAGCTCTTCGTAAAACCACGTGACGATTTCCCGCACATCTTGGGATCGAGACAGCTTCTCGGTGAGCTTCAATTTACGAATGATCCAACGATCGGATTTAACTAACACTGGACTGGCAACCACAACCGATTCCTTCTCTCACAGAGTTCTTATGATAGCCCACTAAAAGTGGCTCATTTGTCTTAATACAAGCAACTTTCCTGCCATGTAATATTCATATAATTCAACAGCTTAAACAAACAAGTTAACCTTAATAATCGATTACTGAGTCAATTTTGTGTCACCGAGACAGAAAAACACCCTGACACCGCACAGTTTTTGACACTCGAATTCCGTTAAAGGGACCACAAAAGCAACAGAAAGGCGGTCACGACGGACAAGACAATACCCCACAGCTACACCGCAGCAACACAAGCAGGATCACACGCTGGACTGCGATTTTCTGACGCGCGTTGAGACAACACTGAAACATCGGCCAAGAGATTTTGAGGAACGCATTAAAACGAGCGGAATTTTGGCCAAAAAAAAGCCCGCATCAATCGATACGGGCCAAAGACTATCTACTAGGAGGAGAATACGAGAAAAAGGGCTCGCATTAATTATAAAGTAAGCAGCAACTATGCCGACGCTGGACTGCGCTGGTGTAATTTCACTAACAATTCAGCTTCACCTCGGCTCAAAGCGCAAATTTCCATCAAGCTTTCGGTGGATTCGCCGCGCATCGCCAATCGAATAGCGTGCTGATAATTGCCGCTGCTTTCCGAGACCATGGGTGTTGGCGCCTCTACGCTGCGCTCTTCACGCAAACGCTCTATTTCCCACGAGGTTCGCTCTGCTCGTCGTTCGAAGGCGAGAAACTGCTCGGAGAGATCTTGTGCACGCTGATCCAGCTCAGCCACTTGCAGCTCAGCTCGCAGGGCGCGGCGCTTATAAGTGGAGGCCATGAATTGCATCATGGCTGCGGCTAGCAGTGACACCGCCAGCGCTGCCCAAGGCACAATTTGAAGAAGAAGTGGAGAGGTCATACCAGTCATCCTTGACGGGAGCAGGCGCCGGCCGTGGCACCCAATACCATAGCTACGCAAACTTTAAGCCAGCACAAGCAGGCCAGGGCAAACAAAGTGCGCTGGCGGCTAAGAGAAAATGGGTAGACGGAAAACAGGCAGACGAATGATTTTCAGCCAGCCCCTTCGACAGGCCACGGCACTGGCAAACACATGATCCGCAGCGCGGTGCCAAAACCACCGGGAACACAGTCAAGCATCGCCCGCGTTTTGACCCAAGGACAAGAACTCAGGAGCAATAAACGCACCTGCAATACGCCCAGCCCCTGCAGACAACAGAGGCGGACAAATCAGAACACCCTACTTAGCCGTCGGCACGACACGCGCGATGATGGCGCCCGGTGACGGAATCAAAGCACCGCCCAAGGGCTCTGAGCTGATCAGCAGGCCACTGTATTGTTTGATCAGCACCGCGGACTGCAGGTCCAGCTGGTGCGCGACAATGTTGGTGCGCAACAGCGCCACGGGGATTGCCGCACCATCTCGCCCTGCATCGATCAGCCACACCTGTAACTGGCGCTGACTGTCCACACTGGCAGGCATCGCGTCTACCGTCAAACGTCCCCGCTGCCGCACTTCGTCCCAGACAAAACCCCCGATAGCCGCGCTCCCGACCTCTAGGCGAAGCTCTGAGCGCTCGCCCTGCAATTCATTTTGTGGCAACAAGCCGTAGCTGTTGGCCAGCGCCGTCAGCTCCGCGCGGTAGTTAAACCCCGCGGCGAGCAACATCGCCAGAAAGGCCAGCACCCACCAACCGAGCGCATTGCCCCCACCCGGCGCCTCGGCAGCGGCGTCGCCGAGCCCTCGGTCCGAGGCGTATTGATCGACATCGATAGCGCGCTCATCCCAGCTCAGCACCGTCTCGTCGAGCGGCTCGATATCCGCTTCGAGCGAGGGAGATGCATCCTCGTGCAAGTTGCCGTCGAAATCCAACTCATCGTCTTCTTCGTCATCCGCGAAGCCTACAGCGATGGTTTCATCGAGTGGATCTGCAGGCGCGAGCTCCACTTTTGGAACGCGTGCTTTTGTTGTTTTAGCCGGCAGCAGCGCCTCTGGCTCAGACCAGGCAAAATGCGCACTCGCCTCTTGCACCCATGCTTTTCGCGCGTCGCTGGGCGGCACCAGACTGGCACCGTAGAGCGCCAGATCGGCAGCACCCAAAGCCTCCCAGTAATAACTGACGTTGACCTCGGGCATGTTCTTCGCAAGCGTTGCGAACTCGCGCCGCTGCATGACATCCAGACCGCCTTCGAGCGCTTCCACGCACATCAGGTCGTGCAGCCGGCTCATCTCTTGGGAGGCAACAGCACTCATGTCTTCGCCCCCTGCGCCGCTCGGTCAGAGGCGGGGCTTGCGCCGAAGCTGCTGCGCGCCTTCTGCAGACCACGCCGCAGATAGCGCCGCACCGTGCTGATGTTCAATTCCATTTTTTGCGCCACCTGCCGTACTGTCAAACCCTGCAATACACACAGTTCGACGGCGCGTTTTTGCTCGTGCGGCAGGGAGATCAAACTGCGGCTCACGGCCACCAGTTCGGGCACTGATTTGACGCAGTGCGCCACGGGCCGATTGGCCAGGGAGGATTCAATGGGGTCCCGGTCGGATTCACGCGCCAAATAGCGGTGCACCACGCTGGAGACAATCACCACTTCGGGCACTGGGTCTTGACCCAATCTCGCGGCTTCGCGGAATAGATGGCGAAACACCTGGCGACTGACCACGTGGGCACGAGCCTGTGTCAGTGAGCGACCCAATATGCCCCACACCAAGGGCCCGTAACGGTCCACAAAGGCGTGCACGGCCTGCGAATCACCCGCAGCCACCAAAGGCAGCAGTGCCACCTTGTCATCTCCAGCTCTCAATACCATCGTCCGACCCGAAATTAGCGAGTTTAGAAGCGCTCCTGTACTGACACATTCGCTTGTTTTGCAGCAGAGACACAAAAGTACAGCGAACATGGCGCGATAGCGCCCCTCCCTGTTCCATCAAGGATTTAGCGCCCAAACTAACACGATTCCAAGCGCCTCTCAAGGCAAGCCCGGCAGCTGCGAAGCAACCCAATACAGGGCTGCAACGAGCGGCTTAAGCGCCGCGGCTGCTTCTCTCGGACAGGGCGATACCCGCCATCACCAGCACGAAACCTAGGACGTGGTATACTTGTACTGCTTCACCCAAAAGCGACACGGCGAAAACCGCAGCAAACAGTGGCACCAGATTGATGAACACGCCCGCACGATTTGCACCGATCAAACCGACGGCGCGTAGATAAAACAATTGCGCCCCGACCGTGGGAAACACCACCGCGTAGAGCACCACCGCCCAGCCCGTTGCCGTCGGCACCTCCAGCCCATTGCGCAGGCCCTCGAAGAGCACGACGGGCAGGCACAAGCTGAGCGCACCGAGGGACATCATCATCATCATGCCACTCCAGTGCACCGCGGGCCGCCAGCGCAAGCCCACTGAATAGAGCGCATAACAAAGACAGGCAAGCAACATCAGCGCATCGCCGCGGTTCACTCCCACGTCTATCAGCGATTGAATATCACCCCGTGAGACAGTGACCACCACGCCCACCGTCGCCAGCGCCAGGCCCATCCACTGCGCCAGCAGTACGCGCTGCGCAAAAAAACAGCGGTTGAGCAACAAGATAAATAGGGGTATGGCCGCCTGCTCGATGGCCGCGTTGATGGCGCTGGTGTATTGCAGACTGCTGTAGAGAAAGAGATTAAAAAGCGTAAATCCGACCGCCCCCAAACCCAACAAGATGGGCGCACGGCGCCGCAGCTCGGGCCAGTCGCGACGCAAGTGAGGCCGCGCGAGAAAGGCGAATATCGCGCTGGCAAACAACCAGCGAAAGGCGGTCAACAGCACGGGCGAAACCTCCCCCACGGCGAATTTCCCGGCCACGGCGTTGCCGCCCCAAAACATCGCGGTGAGCGTCAGCAACAAATAGGGCCGAGCAAACAGCGTAGACCCGGCAGTCGCTGCAACGGGTTTAGACTCATCCGTCATACGAAGTATCTCCGCAATTTTGGCCGTTACTTTGGCCGTGATGCGAGACACAGATAAAGCCTGCAAAAACCAACCGCACCATCAACTCATCACCCCAATTTCACTGCCTTGCATTTTTGCCTCGCGCTCGCCACTGCCAGCGAAACACACCTCGTCGATAGAAGGGGCGAATTTATCACAGCAAACGCCGCCCAACTTGCCGAATCACGCCGATCGCAGCCGGCAGGGAGGCTGCGGTCAAGAACGTGCCGGCCGATTTTGTACGAATGAATTCGAAGCCACACCATCTCGCCCTGCTGAAGCAGAGCCTGTGAGAAAGGTCTATTTTTCGAGTGTTATGGAGAGGGCCAATTCGCCCTCCACCGGCAGCTCGACATTTTCCACTTCGATGTAGAAATCGCCGGGCTGTGCCACGGGCCCACCGCCCAGTGATACCCGCGCACCGACAATCACACGACTCTGCAGCGAGAGCTTGTGATTGGGCATCATCGCTGTGCTGTCATCCAAAGTGACCAGCAGCGGCAAGTCGGCCACCCGCAACTTCAACACCGCCAGCGGCATGGGTGGCCCAGTGAGGGACTTGGCGTAGACGTACACCACGTCGTCTGGCGATACCTGCGCGGCAACGGCTGGATCCAAGCTCACGCGCAGTGCCAGCCCAGCGCCCGCTGGTTCAGCTGATTCAGCGGCACCCGGGCCTAAGCCCGCCTGTGCACGCGTCTCTGCGATCACCTTGCGTACCCGCAGCACAGCGTCTGCATCGGCCGACAGCAGGGGCAACAGGCGCTGCCAATAGCCTAGCGCTTCAGTGGCGTTGTTTTTCTGAGCCTGGGTGTAACCCATGATCCACAGCCCCTGCAGGTGATCAGGGTTCAGCGCCAGCGCCTCGCGCAGCAACTGCTCCGACTCCCCCACCAGTCGTCCGCCGTTGAGCGATGCGCTGGCGTCGGCCAGCATCACCAACAGATCGGGATTCTGTCGCTCGCGCGCACCCCAGCTCTCCAGAGCCGACACCGCATCCGCGTAACGCGCCTGGGACATATAGGTGCGTATCAGCAGCCGCTGGCCCTCGGGGTCGTCAGGCTCATCTTGCATGTGCGCTTCGAGCTGCTCGATCATCGACGCCACACTGGCCGCCGTAGGCGCCTCACTCTCTGATGCCGGTGGCGAGACCTGCGCCAGCGCGGGCCTGTCTTCTAGGAACACCGGCGAACCCAAATGCGAATACAGCCACACCGCCGCCAGCGGCACAGCCAGCAGCACCAGGCCCGCCATCCAGCGCCCACCCACCGTGGTCTGGCGGTCGTCCGCGTCATCGAGATCACCGGCGAGCATGAGCTCCAGCTCGACCTTGGCCTGCGCGTAGGCATCATCGGCGAGCGCGCCGTTTTCACGCTCCAAGCCCAGCTCCCGCAGACGCTGCTTGGCGATCGCCAGATTGACCGCCTGGCGATCGCTGCTGTCAGGGGTCTCGGCACGCAACAGCGGCCACATCAACACAGCAACGCTGATGAAGATCATCAGCGCCACCCACATAAAAAACACAGCCATGTTCTAGTGTTCCACTATTTGTTCAGAAGATCGCGGGCGCGGGCAATGTCCGCCTCGCTCACGCCGCCCTGCTCCGCCATTTGACGGCTGCCGCTGATGCGCCAGGCGATCAGCAGCGCACACAGCAGCGCAAACACCGGCCCCAGCCACAACACCAGGGTGCGTGCGCTCACCGGGGGCTTGTACAAGACAAACTCACCGTAGCGCGCGACCATGTAGTCCGCCACGTCAGCGGCACTGTCGCCTTCGCCAACCATCGCATGCACCTGCCTGCGCAGGTCCACCGCCAGCTCGGCGTTGGAGTCGGAGAGACTTTGGTTCTGGCACACCAGACAGCGCAGCTCCGACACCAGCTGGCGGTACAAGCGCTCTTTGGCCGGGTCCTCAAACTCCGCCACCGAAATACCGGCGCTGAGCGAGCCACTAAAAAGCGCCAGCGCGGCGAGCAGCAACAGCGCTGTTCGCACATTTGTCATGAGCGTTCAGCCTTTAATTTTTCAATCACAGGGACAATGTCACTGGCCACCGAGGCGTCATCCAGCGGGCCAATGTGCTTGTAGCGCACGATACCCTTGGCGTCGATGATAAAGGTCTCGGGTGCGCCGTAGACGCCCCAGTCGATCGCCACCGAGCCGTCGATGTCTTCCACCACCACGTGATAGGGATCACCCAACTGCTGCAGCCATTGTTGCGCCTTGGCCGGCTCGTCCTTGTAATCAAAACCCACCATCGGCGCCAGATTGCGCTGCGCCAAGCGCAACAAGGTGTCGTGTTCCTGCCTGCAGCCCGGGCACCAGGTGGCCCAGACATTCAGCAGCCACACCTGGCCTTTCATGTCTGCGGGGGAAAATTCGCGCGGCGCTTCAGCGAGCACCGGCAGGCTAAAAACCGGCGCGCTCTTGCCAATAAAAGGCGAGGGCACTTCCCGCGGGTTGAGGCTCAATCCGGCGTAGAGAAAAGCCACCAACACCGCGAACACAGCCACCGGCAAGGCAAAGCGGATCACGCGACCACCTCCTGCTCAACCACCGCCTTGACGCGCAGCTCGCGCTGCGAGGCCAGCTTGTAGCGTTTGTCGAGCACGGTCAGCACACCGCCCAGGCCCATCATCAGGCAACCCAACCAGATCCAGCGGATAAAGGGCTTGTAATAGATGCGCACTGCCCAGGCACCCTGGTCGCCCAGGGGCTCGCCCAGCGCCACGTAGAGATCGCGGAACAGACCGGGGTCAATGGCGGCTTCCGTCATCGGCATGGTCTGCACCCGGTAGCGGCGCTTCTCGCTGAGCAGTTGGTTGATCACTTCGCCGTTCACGCTGACCTCTACCGTGCCGACGGAGGCGTCGTAGTTGGGGCCGGCCACTTCGGTCAC
>JAWSVD010000229.1:0-1183 GCA_033852095.1 Granulosicoccaceae bacterium
TTTGGTTAGCTTCAGCAACGTTTGTGTTGCTCGATGCCATTACCTCAACGCCCTCCCAAGCCAAAAACTCTCGCGGACGCAAACGAGATAATCGATGCGCTATGGGGTATTGTGGAGTCGCACGAGCGCCTCCAAGTCGAAGTGGCTGAGCTGCGAGCTGAAAACGATGAACTCAAAGCCCAAGTCAAAGAGCTTCTCGACAAGGCTGGCAAAAGCTCGCGTAACTCCTCCAAATCCCCGTCGTCTGATTCCATCGCCCAACGCGCTAATCGGCCCAAAAAGAAGCGTTCCTCACGCAACAAAGGTGCGCAGCCTGGGCATAAAGCTCATCAGCGCGACTTGCTCGAGGAATCCAAGGTCGATCAGTTCGAGCGTCACTTTCCTCAAGCGCAGTGCACTTGCGGGGGCACTGTCGTTGTAGAACAAGACCCCAGCTTCCGCCATCAGGTGTTTGATCTGCCCGAGGTGCGCTACACCGTCACAGAACATCAGGTGTACGACGGCGTGTGTGCCGGCTGCCAGCAGCGCCACAAAGGCCGTTGGCCGGACTCGATCCCCAGCGGCCAAATGGGGCCAGGGCTGATCGCTTGGATCGTGATGATGTCTGCGCAATTTCACCTGAGTGTTCGACAAACTCAAAGCCTACTGGCAGAGCAATGGGAGCTGGTTTTCAGCACCGGTGCTGTCAGCGAAGCGCAGGGCAAAGCCCTGCCTTGGCTCGGCGCGCACTACAGTGACATCGGTGAGCACATCCGTGCTGAGGCGGTCGTGCACGCAGATGAAACGCGCTACTTTCTCGACGCCGAAGGCCGGTGGCTCTGGGCATTAGCCACCGCGGGCGCGCTGTATTTGATGGCGCATTACTCGCGCGGGAAGATGGCGGCCAATCTGCTACTCCAGGGTGTCACCGGGATTCTCGTCTCGGATCACTATGCAGGCTATAACGATTACCCGAGAGAAAAGCGCCAACTGTGTTGGGCGCACCTCTTGCGCCACTTTCGTCACTTCAGTGAACGACCGGGCTTTGCGGGGAGAATCGGCTCCCGCCTACTGCTGGCAACGAATGTATTGTTTCGCACACAGCACCGATTTGACAAAAAAGAGATCGACGAATCGGTTTATCGAAGGCGGATGCTGCGCATCCGCAAGAGCTTCCAGTTCTGGCTCGATATGGGCAGCTGTG
>JAWSVD010000230.1:0-1793 GCA_033852095.1 Granulosicoccaceae bacterium
CCTTGAGTTGGACGCTTACGTTGGACCTAACCCCGGTTTTTTAAATTCAATATCTAATTCTGGAGAGAGCTATGCCCGAAGGGACCTATCACTTGATCTTTTCAAAAGGGATGGAAGAAAAGGTGGAGCAAGTAATTTTCCATCTGAAGAATGAAAGCAAAAATGCGGATGGGCGTGTTGAAGCGGCAGAATCTGTATTTATAGCGAAGTACGAAAAAGATAACGATCCCATCTCTTTTGATGAGTATAAACTTAATGAAATGGTTGGTGAGATCACTCGAAAGTCCGATTGGGTTAAAGCTATAGGCTGGGATGAGTACGGCACAGTGACGCTACTTGGGTGCGATTCGGAAGGAGCATACTCCTATGTCTATGGTGGAGAAGAGTCGTATTTGTCGTACGAGTCGATTGCGGTGCGCTGGAATAAAGGGGTTGGGTTTCTAAAACTGATTGACAAACGACTTTTCAAAAAGAAAAGATCGAGAGTGCAGGAGTTGAATCCCCATATGGGCAATATTAGGCAATATGTCAATCATGCCGCGGAAAAAATGGGCAAGCAACCAGATGATGACTCAATGTCTGTCGTTTACGAATATGATTTTGGCGATACTATTGGGCTAATATGGCAGTGGCGGCATAAGGATGTAGAGCACTACCTGGTAATGTATTGGCACCGTGATGATATGATGTCGATTGAGGTGTACAGCAATCCCGACTCGATTGGTTCTGAGGTAATGGTTGATCTACTTCGAGAGGACGTTTCGTACGAAGAATTTGAAGGAAAGTATCCAGATTATAATTATTCCGATAGCGATTGGAGAATTAATTTTGGTGAATACAAAATAGAAATATTCCCTCCTTTGATGGAAATTAGTGAGCAAGAGTGGTGGGATAAGGCCATGAGCTAACAGGTAATACAGGCATGGTAAGAGTATGCGGCCGGCGGTATCAGAGAACTTTAAAGACACTCATCATTTGAAGAAAACTCGGAGAAAATGGGAGTCAGTTCCAACATCCGATCATTTGTGCTAGTTTTTCACTATGGCCAGACCTCTAAGACTTGAGTTTGCAGGCGCCCTCTATCACGTCACTTCTCGCGGAGATCGACGTGAGGATATTTATGTCGATGATATCGACAGGGAGCGCTGGCTTGAGGTGTTGGGCGAAGCGTGTGCGAGGTTTAACTGGCAGGTGCATGCATATTGCCAAATGAGCAACCACTACCATTTGTTGGTCGAAACCGTTGACGGCAATTTGTCGCGGGGGATGCGCCATCTCAATGGGCAATACACCCAGAGCGTGAATCGTCGGCACGGTTTGGTGGGTCACCTGTTCCAAGGGCGTTATAAAGGCATCTTGGTGCAGAAAGAGGCGTACTTGCTGGAGCTGTCTCGCTACGTGGTGCTGAACCCTGTGCGGGCAAAGATGGTCAAACGGCCTGAGCAGTGGCGGTGGAGCAGTTACCGATCACACATGGGACTGGCTGACTGTCCCGAGTGGTTAGACAGTGATTGGTTGTTGGGTCAGTTTGCGAAGCGGCGATCGACGGCTATTCAGCGCTATGAGGCATTTGTCGGCCAGGGGAAAGGGCTGGGCAGCCCGCTTGATGATGTGCGCCATCAGTTGGCACTCGGTGATGACGTTTTTGTTGCGCAAGCGGTAGAACGAGCCGCACCAGAGCAGCTGCGCGATGTCTCGCGGGCACAGCGCAGAGCCGTAGCTAAGCCGCTGAAGCATTATCTAGACAGCTTTGAAGATGCGAAACAGGGAATGGCCGAAGCCTATCGCAGCGG
>JAWSVD010000230.1:1817-3338 GCA_033852095.1 Granulosicoccaceae bacterium
TGACCCCGGTTTTTGGAAGCAATTGAACACTTTCGAAGCTCTACCTAACAAGATGCTTCTTCGGAAATACAACTCGCTGTCGCTCGCGGATCTCCGCAGAGCATGGCGTTAAATGTAGCCAGTATCAATATGAATATTGAATTAATAAGAGTAGGAAGTAACGATACCCAGTTGGAAGAAATTTTTCCTATTTATGTATCTGAAATGGTAAAGCACTTAGATCAAAGCGAGGAAAAGAACAAGTCTATAAATCCGGCAGAAATACTTAAAAATTATTGGGCCCAATCCCCAATTTGGCCATATCTTATGATTGTGGGTGATGAAGTCGCTGGCTTTTGTATGTTAAGGCATTATCCTGGTGAATTCGAAACTATAGATATAGACCAATATTATGTGGTCAAAACCTTTAGGCGCCAAGGTGTAGGTATCAAATCCCTAACTATGCTCGTTAAAATGCACCCGGGCAACTGGCTAATTAGGGTTCTAAAACCCAATGACGGTGCATTCAAGTTTTGGGTCAATGCTGTGGAAAGTTGCATTGGCAAAAACTACGAAAATAGGAACGAAAAAGATGATATGCACTTTATCCGTTTCAGTACAAAAAAATGACATAGACACTCAGTGCGCCGGGATAAGCCGGTAATAGGTTGGAGGTGAAAGTCCTCTGTTCGGTAAGGGTGAGCAGCCCGCCGAAACCCCGAGTCATGGGCGGTTGATCGTGAGGTCAATGGCTAAGCGTTGACAGGGGAAGCTGCAGGCTCAGTCCGAAGGCGGCCCCATTGAGTTCCGAAAACAACATCGCAGGTGCTGACCACGTTGGGTGAGTGGGAAGGCAACATAGGTGTGCACGCTATCGTCAGTGCATGTCTGGCCTGCCGGAGTCGGTAGGCCTGGTGCATGCAGTGATGCCTAATACGCGGAAGACGGGCGGGCCGCGCAGGCAGGTCTCAACAGTAGCAAAGGAGTGCGCAGCCAGATGAAAGTGAATAACATAAATCGGGGTGATAAGTTGTTGAGAAGTCGGATGGGTTCATAGTAGTGAAGAAGCAAGCGAACAAAGCACCGGCCGGTGTGGCGGAGCCTGTGGAGCGAAGGGGTCCAGCGAAAGGAAACTCGTCCACCAAACCCGTGGTCAGCACTCAGTGGCTGGCAGAATCGGAGGGCGGCTTGGCACGAGTGCGTGCAGCAGCACGTAAGGGTAAGAAAGAGCGGTTAACCAGTCTATTCCATCACCTGAGCATCGTTCTCTTGGAGCGCGCCTACG
Source organism: Granulosicoccaceae bacterium (assembly GCA_033852095.1). GTDB lineage: Bacteria > Pseudomonadota > Gammaproteobacteria > CALCKW01 > CALCKW01 > CALCKW01. Next base: position 3,082 of record JAWSVD010000230.1, read on the forward strand.
GCGCGCTGAAGAAGAAAGCGGCGCCGGGCGTGGACGGGCTGGACTGGCATGCTTACGGAGAGGATCTAGCCACTCGGTTAACCCAGCTACACAAGCGTCTGCACAGCGGACGCTACCGTGCTCAGCCGGTACGTCGAGTGTGGATAGAGAAGTCCGACGGGGGAAGACGCCCGTTAGGCGTGGCTTGTGTGGAGGACAAAGTTGTCCAGCAAGCGATGGTGTGGGTGATGGAGTTGATTTACGAGGTGGATTTCTTG
>JAWSVD010000231.1:0-4923 GCA_033852095.1 Granulosicoccaceae bacterium
AGCCCTAGCCCTAGCCCTAGCCGGGGTTGGTTTGTCTGTAGAACCCTGCAAACGTCATGTGATCAACGATGATCCAGAGTATGTTGGGGCGCTTGGACACGGATTTCACTCGGCAAAAGGCTTTTGCCGGTCGCTGTTCAGTAGATGGTTTTTTCGCCAGCAGGACGCGCGGCAAACCGCTTGTAATTCCAAATGTACTGCTGCGGATAGCGTTTGACCATGTCCTCGATCGCCCGATTCAGCGTTTTCGTGGCGAGCATCGCATCATCGCTGTGCACCTCGTCTGCGATGCGCTCTAGGTGCAGTGCAAAGCCGGTCTCCGTGCGGCGCATGTAGCTGAGCAATACAGGGGTGGGTTTGCGTCGGGCGAGCTTTGACAGCAAGGTCATCGTCAGCGCTTGTTGCTGGAAAAACGGCGCGAACACTCCGCCTTCGCGCTCCGGCTCCTGGTCGGGCAGGATGCCGATCAGCTCTCCCTTTTTCAGGGCTTTGCTCAGGCCACGCACGCCGCCCGCATTAGTGGGGTGCAGCTGCGCCCCCAGTCGGCTGCGGCGCTCCAGAATGTAGCGGTCGGTGTGCGGGTTTTTGGCGGGGCGATACAAAATATGCATGCCGTGCTGCTGGCTCAGGTACTGGCCGATTAACTCCCAATTGCCAAAATGTGGCGCCGCCAAGATAACCCCGTTGCCCACTGCGAGCGCTGCTGCCAAGACCGGCGCGTCATCACACTTGATGAGCGCGTTGAGCTGATTGGGGCTCCAGTAATAGATGCTGGCCAGTTCCGTGAAAGCCATGCCCGTGTGCTCAAGGCTCTCGCGGCAGAGCTGCTCTTGGTCGGCTGTGCTCAGCTGCGGAAAGCAGAGCGCGATGTTGGCTCGAGTGACGTGTGTCGAGCGTTTATCCCAGCGGTGCATGGCCCGGCCGATGAGGCGGCCCGCGCGGCGTTGCACCGAGAGTGGCAGCATGGCCAGTAGGCGGAGCAGGGATGAGACGGCGAGGAGTTTTGCTGGCATAGATAAATGGTTGTAGTTGTTGAGGGAGAGCGTCAGAGTGAGTTTACACCAGTCAAATGGGCGATGAGCAGGCTACAATGCCTGCATTCCCTTTCAGCGACGAGTCTTGAGATGACAGAGATTAAACACCACGAAGAAGGTTATGAGTTCTTGGCGCCGCGAGATGCGCATGAGATTCAAAAAACGCAGCCTGCCGCCCTGCTGGTTGATGTGCGCTCGGAGATGGAATTTCTGATGATTGGGCACCCGGTGGGGGCTGTCAATGTGCCCTGGATCGATGAGCCAGACTGGCAAATCAACCCCAACTTTGTGGCCGAGGTGCGCAAACTTCTGCTCGGTCGAGTGTCTGGTCGTGATCGTGGGCAGGTACCGGTGATGTTGATCTGTCGCAGCGCGAATCGATCGATGGATGCGGCCAAGACACTGGTGGACGCTGACATGCCGGATATATTCGTCGTCAACGACGGCTTCGAAGGGCCTTTGGACGATGATCACCAGCGCAGCAGCCTGGCGGGCTGGCGCTTTGATTCCCTGCCTTGGGAGCAGTGCTGAGCAATGATTGGCTTGCTGCAGCGTGTCTCGCGCGCTCAGGTGGATGTCGATGGCGTCACGTTGGGTCGCATCGATGCGGGGCTGCTGGTGTTGTTGGGTGTAGAGCCCGAGGACAGCGCCGAGAAGGCGCAGCGATTGATCGACCGTTTGATCAACTACCGGGTCTTCAGTGACGACAACGACCGCATGAATCGCAGCTTGCTCGATGTTTGCGGTGGTTTGTTGTTGGTGCCGCAATTTACCTTGGCGGCGGACACCAAGAAGGGGCGTCGACCGAGTTTTGCCCGGGCAGCTGCCCCCGCGCTGGCGGAAGAGATGTTCCTTCGTGCTGTAGACATTGCGCAGTCGAGCGAAGTGTCTGCGGTCGAGACCGGCCGTTTTGGCGCGGACATGCAAGTCAGCCTGTGCAATGACGGGCCGGTGACTTTTTGGATCCAAGTCTGAGTATTGAGTATTGAGTTGAAGAGACTCGCCTCAGCTTTGCCTGGGTTTATTGCTCTTCTTGGGACTCTGACAGTGGGCGCTTGCTGTAGTAATAATCGTAGCGATTTAGCACGCTGTTGCGAAATTTAAAAGCTTCGTCGTAGCTCAGGCCGCTCGTTCTGGGGTACACCAGTTTCAGGTAGAGTTTGTCCCCGTGCTCGCTGAGCTGTATTTGTAATTGACGGTGCAGCTCGGTTTCAATGACGCGCGTGTAAGTGCTTTCACCGGGCAATTGCAGGTCGTAGTAGAGCGCGTCCGCCGCCTTGCCGTGCCGTAGTGTCACCACTGTCCTGCCCTTGGCGCTGCGCGCAGGCCGAATCAGCTTGTTGTATTTAGCTTCAAGCGCGGCGTGGGTGGCTTGCAAATTGGACAGCGCGGCTCGGCTATTGTCCAGTTCGGCCAGCAGCTCGACGGGCACCGCTGGTTTCATTTGTTTGTTCACTGTCAGCTGCAGCTCGTTGAGCTGTTTTTGCTGTGATGCTATCTGTAGGTCTGCATCACGCGCGCGTTGTTGCAATGCCTGGTGATCTTGTTGTTGACGGGCGTCGCGACGGTGAATGGCGTCACGCATCTGGGTGACCACGCGCAGCGATTCCCGCGTCTCTGCAAGCTCGCTCTCAAGCGCTTGTTTGTCGGATTGTTGACTCAGCAGTGCTTGTTGATTCCGCTCCAGCGCCGAGACATGAGCGCCTTGCTCGCGCGCGCTTTGCTGAGCGGCTTCGCGGGCAATTTTCTCAGCCTCCATCAGGCTGCTCATCTCCTGCACCAGCTGCCAGTTTTGCAGGTACAGCACACTGGTGGTGATCAAAAAAATCATCACCACGACCATCATCAGATCCGTGAAGGAGGGCCAGAATGATGTTTCACTGTCGTGGCCCCGAGTATGTGCCCTAGGTCGGAGATCGCAAAAGCCGTCCATGTGCGTCTCCTGTTATTGCTCGTCGACGGGATCGATGCGAAAGCCGCGTTGCAGCAAGCTTTCCATATTGCGCAGGGTCATCACCATCCCGCTCATGCGCTGGTCGTGCGATTGCATGCCGTCGGCCACTTGTTTTTCCACCGCGCGCGCATTGTGTTGGGCCGATTGCATGTTGGAGACCACCTCGCGCAGCGACAGTATGAGCTCGTGCAGCTCGCCGTTGATGTTTGCCTGGCTGAGGTGGAAGCGGGGTAAGAGGTGCTCGAGGGTGATGCTCTCGATTGTGGCGATCACGCGCGTCTGGGCGTCGTTAGTTTTGTAGAGCGCAAAACCGAACACCACATAACAGACAATCGCGGTGACGGTCGTGGAGAGTGCCGTGCTCATGCCATGGATGACCGTGTTCATGCCGCTCAAGTCGGCGCTGGCGTTGAGCATGTCAGATGCGCCCACCAGTGCGATCGACAGCGAGACAATGGTGCCGAACACCCCCATCAGTATCAGGATGTTGTTGATGAAGCGTGCCGAGCTGAGGCGTGAGCTCTCATGAGCCACCAGTATCTGCGCCAGTGCGCCGTGGTTGATGGGCAGGTGCTTGCGGTACTGCGATTCAGCTGCCGTGTAGCGCTCGCTGATCAGGCTGCTGGCGGGGACTTCAGCCAGGGGCTGCGTGCTGTCCGTGTGTTGGTTGCGGTAGAAGCGCGCGATGGCTTTCTCTTCGCGGTTCAGTCGTAGCAGCTGCCCCAGCAGGCAGCAGATGCCCCACAAGAAAATCAGCACAATGGCGCCGTTGATCGCCGGACCTGTGATTGTCGGCGCATCGCGGAAGAAGCCCGCCAGCTGCGATCTGGCAGCGTAGGCGCCGCCGCCGAGTATCAGCAGCAGAAAAATGATGTGCCAGAAGATGCCGATGCTGTGATCGGGGCTGAATTTTCGGGTTTGCATGGGCTGGCGTACCTTCGATGAAAGCCTTGAACAGGGGCGGTCGCTTGTGCGTTCTGAATCCGGAAGTGTAGCGTGTTGCTACAGGCTTTAGGTGCTGGTGGGCGGCTGATTTACACACCGCTGCCACGGCTCAGGTTGAATAAAACCTGATTTGATGGCCTCATGTCTACAATTTTCAACGGCTTGGAGTTCCCACCCTGTGTTGAAAGGCGTATTATTGAGGTTCATCAAAGAAACTAACAAATGGTTCAGGCCGCCGCTAGCGATAGTTGAGCAGGCCGAAAATTCATGACGCATCGCACCGCAAAAATCTCGCGAAACACCTCCGAAACCCACATTCATGTGTCCGTTGATCTGGACGGAAGTGGCCAGGCCGCATTGAATTCCGGCGTTCCGTTCTTGGACCACATGCTCGACCAGATCGCGCGGCACGGCTGCATCGACCTAGTAGTGGAGTGCAAGGGCGACAATCACATCGACGACCACCACTCAGTCGAAGACATCGGCATCGCGCTGGGCAAGTGCTTTGACGAGGCGCTGGGCGATAAAAAGGGCATCAGTCGTTACGGCCATGCCTACGTGCCGCTGGATGAAGCGCTCTCACGCGTGGTGCTGGATTTCTCCGGCCGCCCTGGTCTGTGGTTCCAGTGTGACTTTGTGCGCGACAAGGTGGGGCAGTTCGACGTTGAATTGACGCAAGAGTTTTTTCAGGGTTTTGCCAGCAACGCGCGGGCAACGCTGCACGTGGATAATCTGCGCGGCGTCAACGAACACCACAAAATAGAGTCGATGTTCAAGGCCTTTGGGCGCGCGCTGCGCATGGCAGTCGCCGCCGACGAGCGCACTGCGGGCATCATCCCTTCGACCAAAGGCGCTCTGTAGAGACAGCGACATGAATCTTGTAGTGATTGACTATGGCATGGGCAACCTGCACTCCGTCGGCAAGGCTGTTGAGCATGTGGCACCCAGTGATTGGCGTGTGCGCGTCAGTGATGACCCGGCGCTGATCGC
>JAWSVD010000232.1:0-14194 GCA_033852095.1 Granulosicoccaceae bacterium
CATTCTACACGGCTAGGAAGCCTTTTATAGTGAATCACGTGGCGCCTGAGGTTGTTGATACCAAGGTCTTAGCGCAAGGGGCGATACTGAGGGTGCTGAAAGCCGTCAAATACCCTGTCTTCTTGGGATCTGTCAAAGCAATCTCCGTTGAATTAGTATCAGGTGGAGAGTCCATAAATCGCCCTATATTTTTATACTGGCAATTCTTTGAGAAGAGTAATATGACAGGGAAAGTGGAGCTAAATGAGCTGTACTTCAAATGATCACGAATAGGGAGAGAGAGCAGGCAAAATAGGTCAAATCGGCCTGGACCAGCTTCAACAAGCCGCGGCAGATCCAGCAGGGCGAAGACGAGCAGTACTTTGTCTACAACGCCGAGCGCCAGCGGGTGCTGCAGATCGTGAGCAGCAAGCGCACGGTGATGCTGGACGCAGCGCTGGGGCATGGCGTCTTTCAGCGTGGATAGCGACACGGGCCACAAGCGCTACCAGCACACGGTGTTGGCAGGCGGCAAGCCGGTGGCCAGTATCATCGTCAACCAGGCCAAGAACCAGCCGCTGCGGGCGGAGAACACCAACTACCTGCACGTGGACCGCATGGGCAGCGTGGTGATGGTGACAGACGAGGCGGGGCGGCAACAGAGCAAGACGGTGTTCGATTCCTGGGGCCTGAGAAGGAGTGTGGTGCAGGGCGCGGTGACGGACTCCTTAGCTGCCGTTTGCCTAGGCAGATATCAGGTCGGAGCTACAGCTGATGTCAGAAATCGACTAACAACACTTCGTGATCCCAAGCTTGCAGTGCTTTGAGTAGCTCCTCGCATCGCATATACATCGTGTGGGTATTGCGGCAGGGGTGCAGGTAGATCCATTCTTGTTGTAGCAGGGCGCTTTCGATGATCACTTGCACCTTGCCATCGTGGTCGTTGATCACGGCTAGGGGAGTCACTGAGCCGGGCACTACGCCCAGGTATTTCTCCATGCGTTCGGTGCTGGCGAAGGCGAATTGCCCGCCGGGAAGCTGCAGGGTGTCGCGCAGGGCACGCAGGTCCACCTGTCGGTCTTGCTCTACTACCAGCAAGAACATGCGGCCCTTTTTGTTGCGCAGGAACAGGTTTTTGGTGTGCGCGCCGGGCTTGTCGTAGCTGACTGTTTTGGCATCTTCGACTGTGTACAGAGCGGTGTGCTGCTCAGTCTGGTGTTCTATGCCGAGCTCAGTCAGCGCGGCTAGGACTTGCTCTGCCGTGGCAGCGGCTTCACCGTTTTCGAGAATCAGTGTTTCTGGGTCGGGGCGGTCGGCGTGGCTCATGGTGTTTAAAAGCTGTGATGAAGATGAATGCGGCGCTAATTGCTAATGACAATCTTAACATTGCTTTTCAGGCTGTTGTCTTGGTTGTGCTTGAAGTTGCTGCAGGGCGCTCGCCACCTTTTCCTTGATGTCTTGTGCGGATTTCTCTTTGATTGGGCCGTATCCCCTGATGTCCATGGGCATGGCGAGTATTTGCGCTAACCGCTGCTGCTCGATCGCCTTGCCGTTTACATGGCCGCTCACATGGCTGTGCGTACAGCAACTTTCAATGATGCTCTCAAACCAGGGGATCAGCTCTCGCTCCATTTTGCGTTCTGCGCTGTAGCCGAAAATATCCCAGCGGCCCCCGCGCAGGTGTTTCAGCTTGGCCAGTTGCCGGAAGACGGGCGTTAGCCAGCTGCCAAATTCGCGCTTTCTGGGCCGGCCGCGTGCGTCGGTGCCAAAGCTGATAAGCGGCGGTGCCAGGTGGTAGCTGATTTTAAGGTCGCCCGTGAACGACTCGTTGAGCTGGCGATTGAAGTCGCCGCAGGTGTGCAGCCGCGCAACTTCGTATTCGTCTTTGTAGGCCATCAGTTTGAACAGCGAGCGCGCTGCGGCCTTGCCCATGGCGTCTCCGTGTTCTGCATCATCTATCTGTTGCAAGGGCACTAAGGCCTGGCGATAGCGGGCCGCGTAAGCTGCGTCTTGGTAGCTCTTTAGGAAAGCGGCCCTGTGATCGATGAGCGCTTGCAGCGACTCCAGCTCTGGGCTGCTAGGTTTGCTTGTTATTAAATGCTCGGGGGCGCTGTAGGCGAGCCTTCCGCAGGCCAGTGCGATTTTGTTCTTCTCTACGGCGACGGCATTGAGCTCAATGGCGCGGTGCAGGGCGGGAAGGGTGACGGGGATAAGGCCGGCCTGCCAGGCGAAGCCCGTGAGAATGATGTTGGCGAAAACACTGTCGCCCAGCTGGCTCTCTGCGAGCGCGTTGGCGTCAATGCTGGGGATGTTATCTGCGCCTATAGCTGTCTCAATGGCCTCGCGCCGCCGTGGGACGTCAAGGCTGGCATCGCGGTAGCGCACGATATCTCCGGTGGGCATCTCGGCGGTGTTGAGCACGGCGCGCATGCCTTTGCGGTAGCTCGCCGAGGCCTTGGGAGAGGAGCTGACCACGATGTCGCCGCCTATCAAGGCGTCCGCCGCGCATTGGTCGATGCGCACTTGGTTGAGCTTGTCCGGTGATGCGGCGAGCCGAATGTAGCTGAGCACCGGCCCGAATTTTTGCGCAAAACCTGTGAAGTCTAATACCGACGCGCCTTTGTTCCCTAGGTGGGCGGCCACGGTGATCAGTGCCCCCACCGTGACAACTCCGGTGCCGCCCACGCCTGTGATCAGCAGCTCGTAGGGCTTGTCGAGGGAGGGCAGCTCGGGCCGTGGCAGCGCCTCGGCCAGCGCTGAGAAGTCGGTATTGGCGTTCGCCGTCTTGCGTCGTTCACCGCCCTCTACGGTGACAAAGCTCGGGCAAAATCCGTTGACGCAGCTGAAGTCTTTGTTGCAGTTGGATTGGTTGATTCGCCGCTTGCGACCCAAAGCTGTCTCTTTTGGCTCCACGCTCAGGCAGTTGGATTCGACCGAGCAGTCGCCGCAGCCCTCGCAGACGAGCTCGTTAATAAAGATGTGTTTATTGGGTTCTTTGATCAGGCCGCGTTTGCGGCGTCTGCGCTTTTCTGTGGCGCAGGTCTGCTCGTAGATCAGCACCGAGATCCCCGGCACCTCTCGGAGCTGGCGTTGCAGTTGATCGAGATCGCGGCGGTGATGGATTGTCAGGCGCGGCGGGAAATCAGCGCTTTTAAACTTGCTCGGTTCGTCAGAGACGAGGGCGATGCGCTCTACGCCTTCGGCCCTGACTTCTTGGGCAATGGCTTGCACGCTGATCGGTCCGTCTACCGGCTGGCCTCCGGTCATGGCGACGGCGTCGTTGAACAGGATTTTGTAGGTGATGTTGGCTTTTGCGGCGATGGCCTGGCGGATAGCGAGAGAGCCGGAGTGGTAGTAGGTGCCTTCTCCCAGGTTCTGGAACACGTGTTTGCTTTTGGTGAAGCGAGAAGACGCTGCCCAGTTGACCCCTTCGCCACCCATTTGGATCAGTGAGGTGGTGTTGCGGTCCATCCAGCTGGCCATGAAGTGGCAGCCGATGCCAGCGAGTGCCTGCGAGCCCTCGGGTACTTTGGTGGAGCTGTTGTGCGGGCAGCCCGAGCAAAAATAGGGCGTGCGCAGTGTGCCCGCAAGCGTCAATGTCAGCGACTCGCGCTGTTGCAGCTGGGCGGCGCGTGCCGCGAAGCCCTGCTCCGGAAACACGCTGTGCAGGCGCTTTGCAAGCAAGGGTGCGAGCAGCATGGGTGAGAGCTCGCCCGTCCAGGGCACCAGGCGCTCACCCAGCTCGTCGCGCTTGCCCACCATGCGTTCGGGCTTGTCGCCGGGGTAGTCGTAGAAGTACTCCTTGAGCTGGCTTTCGATGATGCCGCGTTTTTCTTCGATTACCATCACCTCCTGCTTGCCGCGCACGAAATCCAGCGCGGCCGTGCGCGCCAGCGGCCAGACCATGCCAACCTTGTAAATGTCGATGCCCAGCTCATGGCACAGAGCCTCGTCTACGCCCAGCAGACGCAGGGCCTCCATGGCGTCCAAATGCCCCTTGCCCGACGTCACTATGCCAAAGACCGCATGCTCCAGCAGGTAGATGTGGCGGTCAATGGGGTTCGCCTCGGCGAAGGCGAAGACAGCTTGTTTCTTCGCGTCGAAACGTTCTTCTATTTGTGGGCCGGGCAGGTCGGGCCAGCGGTAGTGCAGGCCGCCGTCGGGTGCGGAGTAATCAGGGGTATTGAAGCGTCGATCAGCTTGCAGCTCCACCGAGGCGGCGGATTCCACTGTCTCTGATATGGCCTTGAAGCCGACCCACATGCCGCTGAATCGGCTCAAGGCGTAGCCGTATTCACCAAAGCTCTGGTACTCGCCGATGCTGGCGGGATTGAGCACGGGCATAAACCAGGACATCAGGGCCACATCGGATTGGTGTGGCATGCTGGAGGAGACGCAGCCGTGGTCGTCGCCGACCACCACCAAGACACCGCCAGTAGGGGAGGATCCGTAGGCGTTGCCGTGCTTGAGTGCGTCGCCGGCACGATCCACGCCTGGGCCCTTGCCGTACCAGAGGCCGTACACGCCATCGACCTCCTTATCGGGGCGGCTTTCAACCTGTTGTGATCCGAGCACGGCGGTGGCGGCCAGCTCTTCGTTGACGGCCGGTAGAAACTCTATCCGCGCGGCGGCGAGCTTATCCTTCGCGCGCCAGAGCTCTTTGTCCACTGAGCCCAGCGGGGAGCCGCGATAACCGGCCACAAAGCCTGCGGTGTGCAAGCCAGCGAGTGTGTCCCGTCTTGCCTGGTCCAGCAGAAGGCGAACCAGTGCTTGTGTGCCGGTGGTGTATATCCGGCCTTGTTCCAGCGTGTATTTGTCATCGAGCGCGTACTGTTGCTCCGGCGTTGCTGTTTTGCTGAGATTTGGCATGCGGGGCTCGCAGTGGTGAGTGGCTGCCTGCAGTATAAAACCAGACGCTTGAATAATTATTCCTCAGTCTTCGCTTGGCGGCGATATTGTGGTTAAATAATTCTGAATATAATAAATGCTGGTTAAATCTTCCGGAATTATGAGTTGTATGGAATTATCAGAGCAAGATCGAAAGCTGCTGGCGCTGTTGCAGGCGGACGGGCAGATGGCCAAGCAGGATTTGGCTGATCAATTAGGCATGTCTGCTTCGGCCTGCTGGCGACGTGTGCACGCACTGGAGCAGGCGGGCGTGATCCAGCGTTACGCGGCGGTGGTGGATCAGCGCAAAGCGGGACTGGAGTTTCATGCCATTGTGCTGGTGTCGCTGGAGCGGCAGAGCAAAAAACACGTGGCGCAGTTTATTGAGGCGATCGCGGCAAAAGACGAAGTCACTGAATGTTTGGCCGCAACCGGGGATGCGGACTACCACCTGCGCGTGGCTTGCCGTGATCAGCGCGCCTTTAATCTGCTGTTGGATGAGTTTCTGTTTCAGCTGCCCAGCGTGTCGCGCATCCACACGCACCTCATCTTGAAAGAGATCAAGCAAGGAGCGGCACTGGTTCGCTGAGGCGAATGCCGAGTCGGGGGTGGGGGGCTGTCGGATAAGCCTGCCGCACACGAAGGGCTTATTGCTGGCTGCAGTCTGAGAAAACCGCCGAGCGAGCCTCGGCGGTTTTTGGTCACGGCTACTTAAACCGTTTCAGCCGATGCTGCTGCACTGGCGCGGGCCTTGAGCGCGGATACCTTGCCGTCGGTGCCGTTTCTGAAGCCCACGGGGGTGGACAGGCCGCTGGACATCTCGCGGTGGGTCTGTGACCCAGAGCTGCTCGCGCCGATGGCGGACCAGTGGAAAAGGCCGGCCACATAGCGGGGAAGGAGGGGCATAACGCTCTCTGCTTCAGTGGGCTCAGCTCAGCTCGCTTCCAGACTCCTCGCCCAAATGTGTAGAGAGCAGGCGATCGCAGCTTTGGTACAAGGCAAAGTACCCAGCGCGACTTGCCATTTCACGTGCACGTGTGACCAAAAGTCGTCCGGATACTGTCGCGCCTTTGCGCAGGTGCGATTCCCCGAGCGCCAAAAGCCCTCGAATTTTTAGCAATTGCAGCCCCCCGAGCGAGGAAAGGGCGAGTGATTTTCCAGCGAAATCTGCGGCCTCAGCAAAGTTACCCTGTTCGATGCGTTGCCGCGCCAGCGTTAGCCTCACCAAGCTGAGAATGCGTTCGGACCCCAGCCTATCCGCGTAGATCTCCACCAGTTCCAACATCTGGTTGGCTCGGTTCAGTTGGGATTTTGAGCCTAAGCGGATGTAACACAAGGCATGTACGATACGCAGGTGATTGTGAACTTCCTCGTCGCGCCCTCGCTCGGCAAAGCGGTAGCCATTGCGTATGGCCCGCAGAGCAGCCTTTTTGTCGTTTCGCTCTAAATGGATTTCTGCGAGATTACGAGACAAAAAAGCGCAGAAACGGTGCCGACCACGGGCTGCCATGTGTTTCATGCTTTTTCTGTATATCGCCACCGCGTTATCGTAGTCGGCCTGCAGGTGAGCGAGCCAGCCCTCGAGTGCGCAAAGTGCATTGCTCTCGTCGCTGCGATAGCGCTTGCCGTAGATTTCACGGTTTTTAGCGTAAATTTTAGCTTCTAAAGAGTGCATTGCCGGTAGCGCCGCGCGCGCCTCGTCCAACTTGCCCCGTTCTATCATCAGCCGAATTTGGTTCAGCTGGTTTCGCAAAATCGTCGAGTAGCTTTGCGGGCGGAGTTTCCCACAGCGAGTTACATTGGCCAGCTGCTGTCCAGCCTGGTAGAGATTACCTTTGGCAATATGTGCACAGCCTAGCTCCGAGTATAGCCACACGAGTTCGTCCGGGTGAAGAGGGTGATACTCAGCTGGGAGTGAGTTTGCAGGTTCTAGCATTTTTTGCAGTTTTTTGGTCAGATTAATGAGCCTCTCGCAGATGGAAACAAAGCGGTCGAGCACGCCGCTAGTTCCCAGATTTTCGCGCCATGCGGGTTGCTGGTCGTAGGCGCGGCTGACAATGGCCATGGAGCAGGTGTTACGTAGCACGCCAAAGGCTGTGCGCAAGTGCGCGGATCCGGTGCAATAAGCACGTTTATTGTAGGATGTTTCTTTTTTTAGAATCTCTTCGCTGAGCCTGCAATACCATTCTATTTGTAACAGCAGGTCGCCGACGATTTGCCCGTCAAAATTGGGCAGGTTGCGAGGAAATATGTTGTATAAATTGGACTGGAAAAAATTCGACTCGCCGGAGTTCAGCGTATGGCCAGATAATCGAGATAGAATGTGCCGCCTGAGTCCATTGCCAACGGCGTAGCGAATTCGTTTGTCATTATCATCCGGCGGAGTGTCTTCCAGTTGATAGATTAAACTCAAGTGCGCCATGTCCTTCAGCATATTGCCTATATCATTACCTTGAACATCGCCTTCGCTCGACTCCGCTGGGCCGCCGTAGCGGATTACGTACGCGAGCAGTGATTCACTTGAGACTGGCATGGCGCACAGAGCCAACAGTCGAAATACCATGCGTGTTCGCAGTGCGGGAGCATTGATGGCGAGCGGAGTTTGCTCTATCAAAAAATCGAAAACCAAGCTCTCACAGCGTTCGCTAGAGGCTTGTCGAGCGTTGGCGATGAGCCTTTCAAAGTTTTCCAGATACAACTCAATGACACCGCTGTGCTCATGCGTTTTCCAGGGTCTGGCCTGCCCTGGTTCATCTTGGAACAGCCTGAGCCACTGCGAGTAGATCATGTCGATCAAGGCAGAGGAGATCACTTCACCGTGGGTAAGAAACAGTTGCAGTAACTGACTTTCGGCTTCGAACCAACGGCCCTGTAGATCGCAAAATGTAGCGTTTTCCCACGCCTCCTTATATTGCACACGATAGATTGAATGATAATGCCACTGTCGCGGATCGACTACCAGAGGGCTGATCATCAAGCATCGCAAGCGTGCCGATTCAATAGCAGGCATCTCTCGCACCGTTTGGTAGCGGTGTATGCCCGCTTTGATCAGTTTTTTAGGCGGTTCAAACTTCGCCAGATAGGTTTCTCTGCCCTTGCCTTCCTTGCCTTCCTCGATCTTCAAGTGCTTCTCAGACTTTTTGTACTCCTCATATTGCTCGTATTGCTCGGTTTTTTGTTTATATTGGGCGTCTAATTTCCACGGCTTGTTTTTACCCTTTTGTTTGAATGGCCGTTTAGATGATGCTTGTATTAGCTGACCCAAGTACTGCGCCTCGGAATAGTGCTCGACCCGACACTGCTCCACGTAGCGAGAAACAGACTCGACCGTGGTGTCCTGTTCTTTGATTGAAGTGGGCTTGTTGCCCGCCACATAAGACATTTTTGCCAAGGTTTGAATGCGTGCTTCATGGATGTCACAGATAATCGCTAGTCTCACATTGCCGCAGCTGTGGCAACTGTGCATGAGGGACGATAAGGCGATACGGTAATCGGCGGATATAAAATGTCCGCGATTGTCCATCAGCCGCTCGAGTCCGGCCAGCACGATGACGAACTTCGGGCCTTGATTTACCTTCGCGACAAGTTTTAGACAAAAGCGCAGTCGGTGTATAAAGTCGTAGCGTTTAAGTCGCTTCCCAGTAAGGGCTTTCCTGTCGTCTTTCGCTATGTCGGCACTGCTGCGTAGATGGCGAGTCAAAAACTGGATGAGCGATTCCATCACCGAGGCGTATTCCATCGAAAAAGCGGTGGAGGCGAAGAAAAATCGAGTGAATTGAGTTGGTTCTGCGGCCAACTCATGCATGGTGTGGTACAGTCTGCCGGCACCAGCACCAGGGTCCCCGGCGACTAGATAGACAGCCTCTCCGCGCTTGAGCAGACCCGCGTCATTGGCCCGCTTTACCGCCTCTTGTACCAGACGTCGCTTATACCAAGACGGTTGCAGATCGCCCGGGGTGTCGTTGTCTGGCGGATCGCTCTCGCAATCGCTTTTTTTACCGGTGGCGTGCAGCGCTGAGAGCTTGTGGCGCACAAAACAATGGTCCAGATAACGCTCCTTTCCCTTTCCCGGCAGGATGGGGAATATAAGCGGTGCTTCTCGATGCTCCGTAATGACAGTCGATTGAGCCTTGGCAGCGCTGTTTGCTTGATCTGCTATTTCAACTAGTTTTTTGCGAAGGGCCAGTTCAAATAAATTTTTCCCTTGAATATTCTTCGCTTCTCCAGCGCTGAACTGGCCGTAAAAAACAGTGCTGACACCGTGCTGCTCTTTTAACAGCTGCGCGTGCATCGTATCGCGCGCATGTGCGATATCGAGTCGATCTTGTGATAAGGGCGTTTTATGAACACCTGATTTATCGCTCATCGCAATGAGGCAAGCGCTGGGGAGCAGTGCGATCAGTGTTCTGGCGTATGCGCGGGTCTCCATGGCCGCCGCCAGCTTTCTCAGCGGATCGAGCACCTCTTTTTCGTCGAGCGCCGTACCGACAAATAATAGGGGCGCTGAGGTTAATGCCAACGATTGTGCTTGGCGGGCGTCGATCAGATCATCGCCCGAGAGGTGGTAGCGTGTCCGGTAGCCGGCGTCCGCTAGGACCAATGATGCGGGGGAATCGATCCGCCCGTGCAGGTGGGCGACAAAACTGTCATGGTGCCAGCGGTCTATGGCTGCGGCCAGCAGCAGGGCGTGTGCTTTTGGGTCGTGGCATGCGTTGTCAATCGTTTCAAAACTGCCGCCAGTCGGCGATCCGCGGCGAGACTTTAAGCGTGATTTTAGTCGCTTCCTAAAAGCAATGTCCGATCTTAGCTCTCTTTCATCAGCTTCGCTGTGATAGACGCTTGTCAAAAAACGTTCAATCTCCATATCGAAATTTAGCGTTAAAAACCGACGTGCCCCCATGTTGTGATAGAGAATATGCAGGTAGTATGGATCACGGCTTCCTGTATTTCGCACGCCAAATACAGACTTCAGTATTTTGTGAAGTTTTTTACTAAAATGCCTTGAGCCGGCGATGTCATCCAAATTTTTGCAGGTGTCTTCTGCTTCGCTAAAACACGACTGGAAATCGTCGATGGAAAGCGCAGTATTGCTCTGCAATTTCTTGATGGATCGAATTTCTTTTTCTAACTCTTCAAGCAGTTCAAGCCGACGCTGACTCTCTGATAGAGTGGGAATGCCGGTGTATGGTGTCCGTTTTTGGGCGCGTTTGATCTCTCCGCTTATTTTTTCTAGTTGTGCCTCATTGTTGGACATTTCAACGGTTTTTTCGGTTGTTTCGGTTGAGGATATCTTTTTCGAGTCCAGTTGCCTGAGATAGAATGCATCTTGCAATTGTTGGTCTTCACGGCGTCGAGCATCAAGTGATTCCAGCAGTTTTGTGCTGTTGTATTCTATTCCTTTCTTTTCGCTATCACTTATTTTCGTCTGTTGTTTTTCAAGATGGATTGTTAATTGACCTAGAAGTTCTAGGGCGGCGTTTCTCCAGCTAGGCCGCCCCCAGGTCATTGTCAACCCTGAGCCCGCAAATACAGTCAGGCGGCCGCTGTGCAAGGCTTTGGCTAGTTCTTCAATAATTTGCTGTTTACTGGGAGGGTTGTATCGCATGCTCTACTTCCCTAGCGTCGAGAGATAGCCCAGATTACGCTACTGTTACTGAACAGCCAAGGTAATTGAATCAGCACTGGTTATAATCAATAGCCCAGTTAGTCGTGTTTAGAATGCGTTACAGTTTGTTGGGTATGGGCACTTTGTCAATTGAATCAGTCGTGTTCCGCGGGAATATAAAGGCTAACCAGAGACCGGCAACAGTGGGGATTTAGCACACAGATCGGCATTCCTGTATTGCAAGCACGGTCAGGATCTGACGCTGTGCGAGTACCAGTGCCGCAGAATCGCATTTGAATTCTCTGGTGTATTTCTTACGTCCCATCGTCTTTTCCTTTGATTACATGATCAGCTCAGTGACTCTATGTGTTGTACAGAATGATTAGACCACTTCACGACCGTGCTACGACCACGTGGGCGAGATTTGGTGTTGGCAAACCCAAAGCCTGGATACACAAAGGAAAAACCCTCGCCGAGGCAGTTTTTGCGGAGAACAGGGAGTTTGATGTCGGCTTACAGAGCTTGATAGTACCGGTTTTTGGTGGCAACAAAGGTTTTCGCCGAAAGGGTCGCCGGTTTAGCTTGATCGACTCAGGTCTGATTTTTTCTGTGCTCGATCCGCGCTGTCGAAAATAGGGCGGTTTCTGATCGGGCTGATAAGGGGTCGCAATCGACCCCACAGCTGCTTTGAGCGGCTCACATTTGATTGAGGGGGGTGTCCTGTCGGCGATTATCAGGCCTCGGTGGCTGTTGTTCTGGCGTGAAAAATAAATCCCAAGAGATTCATCAGCACTTGGGCGGCGAGAATTGATGTTGTATCAGTGGGATCGTAGCCAGGCGCCACCTCGCAGAGATCGATGCCCACTACGTTCCCGTGGGATGACAGGGCCTGTAATATCTCTAGGACATCGTAGTATAGGAATCCGCCGTGGCTTGGTGTGCCAGTGCCGGGTGCTATAGAGGGGTCAAAACCGTCGATGTCGATGGTCACGTAGTAATTGGCCCCCGCGGGTATTCGTGCCATGACGCCTTCTACGCCGAGGTCCCATACTTGTCGTACTGATAAAATATCCGAGCCACGCGCTCTCGCGTCTTCGTATCCCTCGCGGGCGGTGGAGGACACATTACGGATGCCGAGCTGGGTGATGCCCGAGACATATTGTTTCTCTGCAGCGCGGCGCATACAGTTCCCGTGGCCGTGTCTCACGCCGTGGCGCACGTCCACAAAATCCAGGTGAGCGTCAAACTGGATGATGTGGATGTCTTCGCCGTATTCTTCAAACGCCGCTATGCAGGGATCGTTGACTGAGTGATCACCGCCCAGTACCAGCGGCAGGGCGCCGCGTCGAAGTATTTGTCTGACACCTGCTTCTATGTTGGCGTGAGACGTCTCGGTGTCGGTGTGGATCATGTCTGCATCACCGAGGTCGACAATGCGGGCCTGGCCCTCGGGGAGATAGACCCGATCGTCCTCGTGGTCGTATGCGCCGCCGTGGCCGAAGGAGAACAACGTGGAGGCCTCGCGAATGCTGCGCGGGCCGAAGCGGGCGCCGGGGCGATATTGGGTGCCACTGTCAAACGGCGCACCGAGTACAGCCACGTCTGCGTCCAGCGATTCCCAATCCAGGCATACCGGGCTCTTGGCGAAAGTACAGAGGCCTACGAATGGCAGGTTGAGTCGACCACTTTCATATCCTGGCTTGCTCATACGGGTTTTCTCCCTTGGCTGAAATCACGTCAACGCTCGCTCAGGAACAGTCGAGCAAGTCGGTGAAAATGCTTTGTTGTAGCCGAAGCTACGCCGGTTCAGGTGTTATGTGCAAGTGGAGTTTTAAGGGGATTCGCAGGAGGGGTCTTTGTAGTGGCCGATGGGCGCTTGAGCGATGCAGGGAGAGCAGGTCGGCCCCTGTGGAGCTCGCCGGTGTGGGTTGAAGCCACTGAAAGAGTATCGGTGGCCCCTGCCTAGCTGTTGATTAGGCGGTTTCAGCTGGAGCCGAAGTGCCGGCGCGTGCCTTGAGTGGCGCGGCCAGTTGCTCGCTGATCTCCAGCAGCAAAGTCTCGGTGGTCTCCCAGTCGATACAGGCGTCTGTGATGGAAATGCCGTAATGCAAATCCGCTGGGTTGCCCAGCTTCTGTGCGCCGGCGTGCAAATGGCTCTCCAGCATCAATCCGAGAATAGAGCGGTTGCCCGCGACTATCTGCTCGGCGGCATCGCGTGCGACAGCTGGCTGTAACTCGTGGTTTTTATAGGAGTTGCCGTGACTGCAGTCCACCACCAGCTTGGCGCCCAACTTGGCTTTGGTCATCTCGGCTTCGACTGCGGCGATGTGCGCCGCGTCGTAGTTGGGCTCTTTGCCGCCGCGCAGGATAATATGACCGTGCGGGTTACCGCGGGTCTCCAGCACGGATACCTTTCCGTCGCCGTCTATGCCCATGAAGCGGTGCGGTGAAGCGGCCGACTGCCAGGCATTGATGGCGATTTGCAAGCTGCCGTCGGTGCCGTTCTTGAAGCCCACGGGGGTGGACAGGCCACTGGACATCTCACGGTGGGTCTGTGACTCAGAGGTGCGGGCGCCGATGGCGGACCAGCTGAACAGATCACCCAGGTACTGGGGGGAGATGGGGTCCAGTGCTTCGGTGGCGGTGGGCAGATCCATCTCAGCAAAAGTGGTCAGCAGCTTGCGGGCGTTCTGCAGGCCTTGCTCCAGCTTGAAGCTGTCGTCCATGTCCGGGTCGTTGACATAGCCTTTCCAGCCGACGGTGGTGCGCGGCTTCTCAAAATACACGCGCATGACGATCAGCAGGTTGCCCTGTACCTTTTCGCTCAGCGCTTTGAGGCGCTTGGCGTACTCGATGGCGGCGTCTGCATCGTGTATGGAGCAGGGGCCAGAGATCACCATTAGGCGGTGGTCTTTACCGTCGAGTATGTCGCGCACGGCCTGCCGACCCTTGGCCACGTTGTTGGCGGCTGCATCACTGAGTGGATACAAGGCTCGCAACTCGGTGGGTGACAGCAGCGGTGTGCAGGAGGCAATGCGTGTGTTTTCCAGCGTGTAGTTAGCCATGAGTCTCGTCTTTGATCGGTAGAAATTGTCGAACGACCAAGATTACATGAATATCGCACCGGAGAGCCCGGTATTTGGCACGGCTGTGCTGTTGGCACTGTTTTGGACTCAAATGGTGCAGTGGAGTCGCTGGTTTTCCCTCGGCGCTTGAAAAACGTTGCCAGTTTCTTCAGTCTGGGTGAATTAGAGGAGCTGAAAAGGACGGTTGCATGACACATTTGTTTGCCTATGGATCGCTCATGTGTAATGACATCATGCAGGGTGTCTGCTGCCAAACGCTGGAGCACGAAGCTGCGCTGCTGCACGATTACAGTCGGCGCACGGTCAGGGCTCGACCTTTCCCAGCGTTGATCGAGGCGCGTGGTGATCAGGTGGAGGGTGTTCTCTACCGAGGTGTCTCGCAAGAGGCTTTGCTGCGGCTGGACCGTTTTGAGGGTCAAATGTACGCGCGGCAGCTGGTGCTCGTGCAGCTCAGCAGCGGGGATCCGTTGGCGTGTGAGGCCTTTGTGATCGAGCCCGAGTATTTGGGCTTAGTGGATGATAGCCCGTGGGACTTCGAGTACTTTCAGCGAGAGGGCCGCCGTCGCTTTGAAGCCTACTTTGTCAGCGATGAATCCTAGGGGCTTGGGCTAGCTTGTGCTGCAGAGTGTGTGGGAGG
>JAWSVD010000233.1:0-10631 GCA_033852095.1 Granulosicoccaceae bacterium
AACTTGCGGGCAGCGGAAACACGCCGCTGTCTGTGAAATCATCTAAGGAAAAGCTGAACAGTTCAGCCGGTCGGGCGTTCATCGTAAAGCTAACGGCGCTCGCGTCAGTGGTGCAGATCCAGTTTGTCTGATGGCTGGCTTTTGTGGATTGCAGCGCGCGGGGCATGAAAAGAGCGACACAAAGCCCCTTGTCGGGATCTCGCGCAGATTGATATTCAATTGCCTCGGTTCCGCTGTGTCTGAGCAAAGTGCCCAATGCCTGACTTTCCCGGTAATCGCTCGGATGGCGAAGCGCATCATCGCTATCAATAGGAGGGTGTTGCAGTCGGTATCCCTGTTGGCATGAGTAGTCCGCTTCAAACAATGTGTGCAGCGATGTGACCGAGTTGCGCACTTCTCGGTGCTGGTCAAAATAAAACACCCAACGATAATAGGCCGACTCAGCGAGTGTCGCGGCGCGGCTAAGGCCACCATAGAAAATACTGGCTTCCGTGGTGGAGCCAAATCGTGAGCCGTAATCCAGCGGTGCGTAGCGCCAAGGAGATCTCAGCAAATAATCAAGATGTTCTGTACCGGCAAAGTAGGGTGGTTTGGAAGTGTCTAGCAGGTCTTCCAGTATCGACTGTTTTTGGTGATCTTTCCCCACCAGCTCCATAGTGGCGATCTGCTCTTGGGATTCGACCAAACGATGCAGAGTACCCGCAAGCGGTGATGCGGATACCGTGTCAACCAGCGCTCGCCAAGACTGAGCGCTAAACCTTGCCACGAATAGCATCCAAATACCGGATCACTCTGAACAGCCCTTCAAGGGTGTCGATCTGCTCCGCAGGAATGCCACCCGTGCCTTTATTGGGCGATGACATCCAGGCGCGCATCTCATCGCGATCGCCGTTGAGCAAAGCAAAGAGCGAGCGGTAGACGCGGATCACCGCCAGCGCCGCCTCTGCTTGTTTGCTCTCCGGCGGAATGGAGTGCAGCTTTGACCGACTGCGGCCCACAATCTTCGCCAAGCGGTCCTGTGTCAGCCCCAGTTTTGAGGATGTGTTCAACAAAGCCTGCCCAAGCACGTCGGCTGGGTTTGGTTCTTGGGCTAGTTGACCCATGGCTATGCCTCTCCCTAAATTGCTTATATTGATACAATACAGCTAAAACTGTATCAAAAGCAACAAACTGGTCATGGATCCAGCTGGCGTAACATTTTTTACTCCGTTTGTTAAATATTCGGCCGGGGATTTCGGGCAGGTATCTGTTGGGTTAGGAAGTATGTGGGCACAGCGATGCAATAGGTTTGATCGGTTAACAAACTGGGTACGTAATACCCAGAGGTTTGTTAGAATCCGTAACGAAAACACACATTTATGAGGAATGGATGAGCCTGAAAAATAGGTTGGAACAGATTGCTGCAGGTTGGGTAAACGCCACCAACGAAAAATTTGCGGACCATCATGTGGCGAACCTTGTTCGAAACGACCTCGTGAACGATGTTAAACAAGTGCTGGGCGATGACCATGCTAACTACATAATTAAATCTAGCGCCGGGTCCGGAAACTGGGCCAGCGTCCCATGGCTGTCTATTCTTGATCCGTCGATAACTACGTCTACCCAATCGGGTATCTACCCTGTTTATCTTTTTCGCGCAGATGGGTCTGGTGTTTATTTGTCCCTGGGTTTCGGGACTACTGAGCTGAAGAATAGGTTTGGGGCCAAAGAAGCGAAGCAGAGGGCAAAAGAGCTTCGGCTGCTGATAAGGGGAAAGCATGATGCTTTGTCTGATTGGGGTAACGACATTTCTCTGCGGTCAGACACAGACTTAGGAAAATCCTATGAGTGGGCGACCGCTGGCGCTAAATTCTATCCCGTCGAATCGATACCGGAGGATGAGGAACTTGCGAGCGACCTGAGCGTGTTGATGGAAGTTTATTCGGAAACTGACTCTCTTGAATTCTCCGAGGAAGTTCTAGAAGACACTTCGGCTCCGGCTTCGAACCAGCAACTGCCTAAACCATTCCTTCTGCTTGCAGGTATTTCCGGTACAGGTAAGACGCAGTTTGTTCGCAAGCAAGTTGAAAACAATGGAGGCGATTTAGATCGCGAACGTTATTGCTTAACATCAGTGCGGCCAGACTGGCACGAGCCAAGTGATCTGCTCGGGTACGTCACGCGTCTTACTGGAAGTACCGAGTTTGTGACCACGGATTTCCTGCGGTTTGTCGCTAGAGCGTGGCGGGCTATAGCTGATGTTGGTGTAGGTATTAAAAGCGATAATAGTGATTTCTGCGCGGTAGGAGAACACTCTATTTTGGCGTCGGTGAAGCCATACTGGTTGTGTTTGGATGAGATGAATTTGGCACCGGTCGAGCAATATTTCGCGGACTATCTATCAGTATCCGAAACCCGTGAATGGGCGTGGAAACAATCGGTTTTTAACTACAAGTGTGATCCGATTCTTTCATCAACTACGATCGATCAATTGGATGATAGAGAAGCTTTTCGAAAAGACTTAGGTCTTGACGGTCAAGCGTATGATGAGTTGTGGGATGTGTTTTGTCAGCATGGTATTGCGCTCCCGTTCAATTTGATTGTTGCTGGGACTGTGAACATGGATGAGACCACGCACGGTTTCTCTCGAAAGGTTATCGACAGGGCATTGACCTTTGATTTCGGTGAGTTTTTCCCAAATGACTATGAAGAGTTTTTTGAACCGAAGTGCTTCAATAAGCTACTCAGCTATCCTATTTGGTCGCAAGCCAGAAAAGAAGACTTAGCCGGCACTTATGATGCCGACGGTTCGAGAACCGTGGGATTTTTGAGTGTGATAAATGAAGTGCTAAAAGACACCCCGTTTGAATTGGCCTACCGTGCGCTCAATGAGATTTTGTTGTCTGTGCAGTGTTTTAATCCGCAAAGTGAGTTGGAGCTGCATGCGGTTTGGGATGACTTTTTGATGTCGAAGGTGTTGCCGCGTATAGAGGGGGATAGTGACAAGCTGGCTGTCGGTGGTGATGGTCTGTCTCTGTTTGACCCGCTGCAAAAGTTTTTAGCTGATCGGCTGAATACTATCTGGGATAAGCCTGCTGGTGACGAAGAGGCGCGCCCAGATTTGTATCGTGAGTACAAAGCCGTAGAGGGAAAAGACAATACCATTCGAGTTGCTTGTCGCAGTAAAGCAAAAATAGTCTGGATGCAGAGACGGTTGACTGGTTCTGGTTTTACGAGTTTTTGGCCTTAGCCCAGGAGCGTTGCTGAGATGCAAGAGCTGTTTCGTTTTGAGACTGATGACTTTGAACTCAGGGTTTGGTGCAGCGATGTTTCCACTCGTCAAAAAACCCATCATATAGCCTTGGAAAAACGACGTTTGGCGCTAGACTCTGCGCTGGTTTCCGCTGATAAAACTAGTATCGAGCGAGATAGAGAGACGTTCGCCTATTTATCTCCGCCGGTGTTTTTAAATGAAGTCGCTGTAGCTGGAGAGCTAAAAGTCGCAGTGATTACACCGCCTAAAGATACCACTGCAAAACTGGGTCTAGGCGATTTTCTGTTCTTTGAAAATACGCAGTATCAGTTTGAGTGGACCTTCTCGGACTCGGTAGAGGTAGCGCGGCTGAATCACAAGGGTCAATTGTTAAATGATTGTTTTCGGTTTGTAGAGGGCCGAAAACGAAGTGCGCCGCGCCTTTTTGGTGTTATTAACACTGGGAATGACGTTGGCTGGATGCGGCTGCCGCTTGTATATGAGATCGATGGAAAGAGTTTTGGTCACGATTTTTCTTTCGAAATTTTACCAACCAAGGTGGATCTGCACACTGATCTGCCAGAAATGTACAGGTCCATCGACGAAGCGTTTCCTCTCTGGCGGTTTAGGCTCGTTGAAAAAACCGAGCAAGAAGTGTCAAGGGGAGATCAGCGCGGGGATTTTCCGCTGTTGTGGTTGGCGAATTTTGGCCACTTGCGTGAACAGTTTGAGCATGGGCTAAAAGTCATTAGTCATGCGCCACATAGTCGATTGAAATCTTTTGCCACACGGGTAAAAGCCCAACGTCTCAAAGGCAAGTTGTCAAACCGACTCGCAGAGCGGGTCAGGGACGATCTGTCAAACAGGCGACTTGACCGGCGGTACCGGATCGAGAAGAAGGTTTTGAGCGTTGATACCGCTGAAAATCGGTTCGTCAAAATGGCCGTTTCGACCTGTAAAAGCCGATTGGGTGATTTTGAGGAGAAACTGAGAGAAGCCAATTTGGCCCCAGAGAATCAGCGCTTGTCCGATGGCTTCTTAGACGAACTGCATTGTTGGCAGAAGCCACTTAAAACAGTACTAGAACACAGTTTTTTCAAAGACGTAGGAAGCTACTCCAGTCATGGAGGTGACTCTTTAGTATTGCAGCAGAAGGCTGGATACAGCACGGTGTACAGGGTCTGGCAAGATCTGAAGTATTACTTGGATGCATTTGGTGGACAAGCAAATGTATCGATGAAATCTATCGCTGAAGTGTATGAGATCTGGTGCTTTTTAACCGTCAAGAATATCTTGGTGACCGAGTTGGGTTTTAGACTAACTAAATCTCGTACAAGCGAGTTGGTGACTGGGGATTACTTAGAGAAGCGTTTGATTGATGGATTTTCCGGTGCTTTTGAATTTAAGCATGCCGATGGTGCGGTCGCTCGGTTGGCGCATGAACCTGTGTTTGGAAAGCAAGGCAAGCGCATCCGTAGTTTCTTGGTCACTCAAAAGCCTGACATCGTACTGGAAGTGAAGCTACCGGCGCCGCTATCGAAAAAATTCATCTGGTTGTTTGACGCTAAGTACCGTATTAAGCAGAAAAATGAATTCGCTGAGGCGGAGGGCCGCGACGGGATAGATTACGTTCCTGATGACGCCATTAATCAGATGCACAGGTATCGTGATGCTTTGATCCATATCTCAGATGAGAAGGGCTTGGAGTATACAAGTAAGAGCCGGCCAGTACTCGGTGCCTTTGCCTTGTATCCGGGTTGCTTTAATCAAGAGGAAGAGATTAACCCCTATGCGGATTCAATTTCAGAAATAGCTGTCGGAGCATTTTCGATGTTGCCCAGTGCGCTGGATCAGCAGGGCTCAAGCAAGTGCGGGCATTTTTGGCTTTCGCAGTTTCTCAAAGAGCAGCTAAGCGGTGCCGCTGATCGTCGTACTCGGTATAGCGCTGGAGCTCAAAGTGAGTCCTTTTTCGTGCAAGAGGCTGCTCGTATCCCTTATCACGGAATGCGGCAGGTGCTATACCCTGACCTAGTGCTAGCGATAGCCTTGGGCCATGCAGAGGGCCGTGCGGAGGAGTACTTTTCAGCGTTTCTAGATGGCACAGCACAGTGGTATCACCACCCACGATCGGTGTTTGATAATAAGTTCTCCCGGCATGTGGTCAAGGAGATCCGTTATCTGGCGCTGGCAGCCAATAAAATCGGTGAGCCAAGCAAGTCTATTGAAAGAATTTGGCCCGTGAAAGAAGTTGCTTTAGTGAAGCGGTCGGAGATCTCCGTGGGGCAAGCGGGAAAGGCTTCTAACTCTGATGAGCTGTATTATTTGTTCGCGCTTGGAAAGCCACTGGCACTACATGATCCTGTTGTTGATGTCCCACCACAGTTTTTGAGATCTATGAAGCTCACGACATTGGGCCGGCTAGAAACTTCCAGCGTCTTCAGTGGTATTGAGTCGGTTTACGATGAGGCGTTTGTGACTTAGTCCACACGTACACAAAGTCGGGAATTTATTCCGTGCGCGGGCTAGATCCGCATGGCCTAACGCCACGGACAACGCTGTTGCGTTGGGCTATCCGCCGGGAGCAATTGCTTCAGGCGCCGATGAATTGGTGGCTGCCTTGCTGGCCGGATTTCGTGAGCGAGTGCTTAGTGCCGCGCAGCTGGCTTAAACGGCGCAGTCGCTCATCCTCAGAGCGGCGACACCCTGTTCAGCAGGGCTTAATCACGAACTGTCGATACCATTCCCGGCGAGGCGGAACGTTATAGACAGGACTTGATGAGGTGTTCGTAAGGGAGGGGTTTTTGCTCCCTTTGATCTGTGTCTGTACCTGACTGTGTGGGTACACTGGGCTGTGTTTATGTGCCCGTTGTCCGGCGTTCGCTCTGAGGTGTCGGGCTTGCAAGTGCTTTGTTTCTAGGCTGCATCAGGGTGTGAATGCGGTCGTTGATTTTGAGATTACGGAGAATCGAAAATGCGCAGGAATATGGTTTTGTCTGGGTTGGCGGTCTGCGCCTTGCCCTTGGCGTTCAGTGGTTTGCTGACGGGGGCGGTGGCCGATTTGCGGGTGTCGGATGTGAGCAGTTCCACGGCCTTTGAGTGGGATGCGGTCGCGGGTGCGGATCGGTATGTGGTGCACATTGGCTCCGCCGCCGGTGGCAAAGACATTTTGCGACGTGGTTCGAGTGGGACAAGTTTGGTGGCGCAGCAGCTGCCGGTCGATGGCAGTACCTTGCACGCGACTTTGCACGCGCGGGTCGATGGGCGCTGGTCGCGGAATGCTACGCTGGCGTTCGACACAATTGGCCGCCCCTTGATTCATCGACCGTCTTTGTGGACCTATACCGGGGAATCGCCTGTTCTACAGGGGTCGGTGGCGCGGTTTGCCTGGAGTCAACCCACCGGAAACGCGGCCAGTCGCTTTGTGGTGATGGCGGGGACAGCGGATGATCCCGATGCCTTTGCACGCCGCGCAGCAGTGGCGGGCGATCAGTTTGTGTCTTTGGGCGGGTTGCCTCTCGACGGCTCACAAATTTTAGTGACACTGCTGTGGCGCGACAGTCAGGGGCGCTGGCGCCGTGAAAAGCCAGTTGAATACCAAGCTAGCGCCGAGCCCTTTGTACAAGTGCCCACAAATGGATCGCAGCTTAGCGGCAGTTCCGCCAAGTTAAAGCTCGCCTACATAGACGGGTTGGTGACCGGAAGCGGGATACGTTTGCGCGTGCGCATGGGGACTCCGGACTCCTCGGCAGCTTACGGCATTTGGAACCCAGTTGAAGGGAATGGTAGGTCTCGGAACGTGTTTTTGACCGCTGGCTTACCCACGGATGGCAGTGCTGTTGTGGCGACTCCCCAAGTGTTTGACGGACGGCGCTGGACCTTCTATAAGCCTGTCCAATTTGTGGCGGCAAACCCCTCGAGCCGTTATTTGTGGGGGGATTGTTCCAGCGCGGAGCAGGGCAGGCGGCTGCCGCGTTCGGTGATGATTGGCAATCTGGACGGCAAGCTTTATCGACTGCTGAGCGACGGTTGTGCCAGTGACCGAGACTATGTGGTTGAGCCGGACTTTGGATTGTCGCTCCGAGGCGGGACGCCGACCGGGCATGTAAAAGGCGTGTTACTTTGGTTGGCACCTGACTCCGGGCCTGGCAAAGTGACTGTTCTGACGAGGGATAACGAGCACACCACGCGCTCACAAAGGCGAGCGCTTCGGACTGTCCCGCCTGCAAGCGATATTGCGGCACCTGTGTATGTCTCTCTTGCCTCCGACAGCGATGCCGTCGAAGGGTTTGGGGAGAGCTACTACGAGGCTCGGCTGAAGTACCTCAGTTTCTCGTCTTTAGACAGTGAACGGCCCGTCAAAGTGTCGGAAATTCGCTTGGTGCGGGGTGGGGACGATGTGTCCAGCTTGAGAAGAACAGGGTTAAGCGATTCAACCCGCGATTATGTGAGCAATCACAACGGTGGTTTTGACCCCCATTTTGCGGCGATGCGTGACGACCCGCGGGCCCGAGTAACCGCGGAGATAAACGCGCTTTTTGGGCCGGCATACAGCACATATATAGGGGTCTATGCTGCGAACATCGAGACCTGTGGTTTGTACCGCTGGGTGGATGCGACGGGTGTGATAGACAAGGGCATTGAAATCGACGGTGATCCTCTTGATCCTTATTCGCCCGAGAGCAAAATACACGGGACAACGGCGTGGATAAATTGGGACTTGGTCAGTAATAAAGAGCTTGTGGCGGCCTTGAATCAGAGCGTGGAGAGTGGCATCAATGCAAGTTATTACGGCTGCACGCCAGATTCGGCGGGTGCTGACACTGAGATCGACTGGATGGCCAAGGTGGCGGCCGCTTTGGCCGGCACATACGAAGGCCCGACGGTTAACTTTGACTGGTGACATTGAGGGGTAGCCCCTGAGCTGAAGCTGGAAAGCTGATGCCTGCAGTTGGCGGGCATCAGCGTCTGGTCTTTCATGCAGCGGTTCTGCTGGGTAAGCCCTGTTCTAAACGTGGTTGCTCGAATAGTAAGCCCGGCGGGGGCTGTCCGTCATGCAGGTTAAGTGGCACGGTCGCTGAGCCGCAGCGCTGAAACACCCCACAGCAGGGTTTTATCGCAACTCGCGTGCCACAGATCGTAGGCGCTTTGCATGGCTAGCCAGCTGTCTGCGCTAACACCCAGTGCCTTTTCCAGTCTGAGGGCCATGGCGGGGGATACTGCTGCTTTGCTGGCGATAAGCATGGCACTGGAGTTGTGGAGGCCTTTAGAGCGCAGGCTAGATATGTTCGGGCGGTGGAAATGGCTATTCCAGATAGCCGGGCCGCGTAGGTCGCGATGCCGATTGCAGCAGTATCGCTCGACGGGTGACTGGCGATCACTGGTAAGCCACTGAATTCACGGTGCATATTAATACGATCTCGCGAGCGTGCTATCATTGATATCAATAGCTTTGTTGGGGATGTGCCTGTGGCCAATTTAATTGTACGAAATGTTGATGATGACATCGCTCTAGCGCTAAAGCAGCGTGCCGCGCAGCATGGGGTGAGCGCAGAGGCTGAGCATCGGCGAATTTTAGAGCAAGCGCTCCTAAAACCTAAAAAGCGCAGTCTTGTCGAGGTGCTGGCCGAAATGCCGAATGTGGGTCGTGATGAGGATTTCGCACGAGCGCAGGGTGGGGGTGATACCCAAGTGTTCGATTGATGTATTTGCTCGACACTAATGTCGTCAGTGAGTTGCGAAAACAAGACCGCGCTAATTCTGGGGTCATCGCTTTTTTTAAAAAAGTGACTTCAGAGTCTGAGGCGATTTATCTGAGTGTGGTGACAATCGGAGAGCTGCAGCGAGGCGTTGATATCATTCGTCATCGCGGTGATGTGCGACAGGCGGAACTACTCGAATGCTGGTTCGACAGTTTGCTGAATGAATTTGGAGATCACATCCTGGACTTTGGACGTGAAGAGGCAATGCTTTGGGGCCGTCTGAGGGTGCCGCATCATGAGAATGCCTTGGATAAACAAATTGCTGCGACCGCGTTAGTTTATAACCTCACATTGGTGACTAGAAATCGCAAAGATTTTGAGGCCCTAGGTTTGAAGTTGTTCAATCCCTTTGCCTGATTGTTGCGCACCATCTAAGCTAATCAAAGGTGACCCCTCTTATTCAAACTAGTGGGGTATATAATTCGCTATAGTTAAAAATAACAGAATACACGCAGGAGTTAGTTGCCTATGAGGCCTTCACAAGCATTAGACACCCATCGCGTGGCTATTCGTCGCATCGTCGAGAGCCATCACGCGGCAAATGCGCGTGTATTCGGGTCGGTGCTGCGTGGGGAGGATGAGTCTGGCAGCGATCTTGATCTGTTAGTCGATCCGACGCCACAGACAACTTTGTTGAGTATTGGCGCTATTCGCCATGAGCTGTTGCAGTTGCTTCAGGTGCCTGTGGATGTGGTGACGCCTGATGCCTTGCCCGCCACTTTTCGTGAACAGGTGCTTCGCGCCGCGCAACCGGTTTAAAAGGGGGCTGTTGATGGCCAATAAAGGCTCTCGACTGTGCGATTATAGGCAGGATGCGGTACTGCGAAACTTGGAGATAGTGGGTGAGGCATGTCGTAATATTCAGCGTGATTGCCCTGAGTTCGCAGAGGCGCATCCCGAGTTGCCTTTGTCTGCAGCCTACCAAATGCGAAACGCGATTGCACACGGGTATTTTCAAGTAGACATAAGTGTTGTCTGGGCTACCACACAAGTTGATTTACCGGTCTTGCGTTCCCAAGTTTCCGCTTTACTGGATGAACAAAAGGGATAGTTCGCTCCTTTTTTCTAGGCTGAAATAGGGCCAGGTTTCTGTACCCATCACTTATATCTTGGGCCGTACGGCGTAGGCTTACACATTGAAATTGCAGGTGCCGTTCATGGGAAGCTGCGCGGCCCGGGCTCCCCACGTGGGAGGCATGCCCCGCAGGCCGAATAGCCGCTGTGCGATGTTGAGAGCGTAGCGTTGTGTTAGGTGCGGTATGGGGTCTCGGCATTTGGTCGAGCGGGGTCGGCCTCCCGCGAGGCCGCTGCACGATGTTGAGGGTGTGGCGCTGTGTTTAGTGCGGCGTTCAGTCTCGGCATTCGGTCGAACGGGGTCGATCTCCCACGGGGGGCGGCTTCGCTGGCGATGAGCCAGGCCACGGAGCTGGGGGATACTTTCAGTGTAAGCAGCATTTCTTGTGTTTTTTACCACTGCCGCAGGGGCAGGGGTCGTTGCGCCCTGTTTTTTCTGTGCGCAATGGTTGTGGTGGTGTGCGCTGTGCCAACCAATAGTCGTGCAGCGCGCGAGCGGCGGGCTCTATGTCACTGACTGTTTGCTGGTGCTCTTCTAGGGTCATGCCGGCTAGCACGTGATTGTG
>JAWSVD010000635.1:0-450 GCA_033852095.1 Granulosicoccaceae bacterium
GATCGGTGCGGGTCCAATCCAAAATGGGCATGAAGTTGTAACACACCGTGCGGATGCCACAGGCGGCAATGTTGCGCAAGCTCTGCTGATAGGCCGCGATGTGCTCGGGGCAGTCGGCGGACTGTGTTTTAATCGCCTCAGACACGGGCACGCTCTCGACCACTTCCCAAGCCAGGCCCGACGGCTCGCCATTCGGCAATGTAGCGATCAGTTGCTGTCGCTCGCGGATCGCGTCCACCGTCCACACCTGCCCGGGCGGCACCCCGTGCAAGGCCGACACCACGCCCTCCACGCCAACCTGCAATAATTCATCGATGCCCACAGTGTCTTCGGGGCCAAACCAACGCCATGTCTGTCGCATCTCTAAGCCCCAGCTTCAGCCGTGGTCATTGCACGGCGCAGCGACAAACCGCCCTCAGCACCAAACACATGCGCTTGCGTGGCGTCGAT
>JAWSVD010000234.1:0-22520 GCA_033852095.1 Granulosicoccaceae bacterium
CCGTCAGTTACCCGCCTTTCCCAGGAAGCCCCATGGCCAAATTGATCCGCTTGATGATGCGCGTACTGGATGCCGAGCGCTCCAAAACCTTTTACCAGCAGTGTTTTGCGCTGCGCGAAGTGCACTTGCTCGATTTCAGCGATTTTTCGCTGCACTACCTGCGCAACGATGAAAGCGGCACCGAGTTGGAGCTGACCGTCAACAAGGGCAGAACCGAAGCCTACGAGCACGGCGACGCTTATGGCCACATGGCGGTGGCGGTGGACGATCTGGATCATTGCCACGCTCGCCTGCTGGCACTCGGGGTATCGCCCGGCGATATCGTTGAGTTCAGTCACGAGCAAACCCTGATCGCCCGCTTCTTTTTTATCACAGACCCCGACGGCTATGAAATCGAAGTGCTCGAAAAACACGGGCACTACCAATAGTCACAGCCTTTTGTCAGCCGCTCTCGGTTAATAGCCAGCCCCCCAGCCAAGCACCCGGAGAAACAACATGCAGGACCGAATCAATCGACGACAATTTTTAAAAACAGGCACCTTAGTCGGCACCCTGGCGGTGGGCTCACCGCTGGCCCTGCTCGCACCCTCGCGTGCCTGGGCACTGGAAATGGAGAGTTTCAATAAAGCCACCGGCCAGACACTGCTGCAGTTCTGCCGCCATATATTCCCGCACGATACGATGGACGACGCCGTCTACGCCCTGGTGATCAAAGACCTGGACAGCGCAGCAACTGCCGACCCCGCCATCAAGGAGCTGCTGCAATCGGGCGTAGACAGCCTCAATCAAAAGGCCGGTGGCGACTGGCTGGGGCTCGACGCCGAGCAGCAGTTCGCGATTGTAGAAGCTGAGTCTGGCACCGCCTACTTTGAGAAGGTGCGCAGCACAGCGGTGGTGTCGCTCTACAACAACCCCCTGGCCTTTGCCCACTTTGGCTACGAGGGAGAATCCTTCAGCCAGGGCGGCTACCTGCACCGCGGCTTCCAGAGCCTTGACTGGCTGGAGACACCGCCCGCCGACGCCAGCCCAGCGGCATAAACCCCTCTCAAATTCGGTCGCTAGCAATGCGGCCAACAGTTAAGGAACAGACAAATGGCTAAGACATTTGAACTCGACGACGACAGTGTGGTGGTGGTGATTGGATCGGGCGCCGGTGGCGGCACACTGGCCAACGAGCTCTGCCAGCAAGGTGTCTCCGTGGTCCTGCTCGAAGCGGGCGCGATGCAGAGCACCACAAGTTTCACCAACGACGAATGGGATTCTTTTGGCCAGCTCGCCTGGCTGGACGCCCGCACCACAAGTGGCAGCTGGAGAATCGCCAAAGACTTTGCGGGCCTACCCGCCTGGATCTGCAAGACCGTGGGCGGCAGCACCACCCACTGGGCCGGCGCCAGCCTGCGCTTGCAACAACACGAATTCAACGCGCTCAGCCACTACGGCGCAGTGGACGGTGCCAACCTGCTCGACTGGCCAATTGGCCTGGAGGATCTCGCCCCCTACTACAGCCGGGCCGAAGACAAAATGGGGGTAACGCGCACGCATGGTATCCCCGGCCTGCCAGGCAATAACAACTTCAAAGTCATGCACTCTGGCGCTAAAAAGCTGGGTTATAAGCACTGCCACACAGGCCGCATGGCGATCAACAGCCGGCCGCGCAAAAACCGCGCGAGCTGCCAGCAGCTGGGATTTTGTTTTCAGGGCTGCAAAATGGGCGCGAAATGGTCGACCCTTTACACAGAAATCCCCGATGCACTGGCCAGCGGCAATCTGGAACTGCGGCCAGAGAGCCATGTGCTGCAAATCGAGCACGGCAAAGACGGCAAGGTGAATGCGGTGGTGTACGCAGACAAAGACGGCAAGCAGCAACGGCAAAAAGCGCGCGTGGTCTGCGTCGCCGGCAACTCCATCGAAAGCCCACGCATGCTGCTCAATTCGGCCAGCGGCATGTACCCGGACGGCCTGGCCAACAGCTCAGGCCAAGTGGGCAAGAACTACATGCGACACATGACCGGATCGGTCTACGCCACTTTTGACAAGCCTGTGCACATGTGGCGAGGCACCACCATGGCGGGCATCATCTCAGACGAAAGCAAGCACGACCCCAGCCGCGGTTTTGTGGGTGGCTATGAAATGGAAACCCTCTCCCTGGGCCTGCCCTTTATGGCGGCCTTTCTCAACCCCGGTGGCTGGGGACGGGAGTTCAGCGAAGCCCTGGACAACTACGCCAACATGGCCGGCATGTGGCTGGTGGGCGAGGACATGCCGCAGGAGAAAAATCGCATCACTCTAGACCCCGACAGCAAAGACCAACACGGCCTGCCCGTGGCGAATGTCTACTTCGACGACCACCCCAATGACCTCGCCATGCGCGAACACGCTTACACCCAAGGCACGGCCGTCTACGAGGCAGCGGGCGCCAACAAGGTCTACCGCACGCCGCCCTACCCCTCAACGCACAACCTCGGCACCTGCCGCATGAGCGCGGCGGCCAAAGACGGTGTCTGCAACGGCCTGGGCCAGAGCCACGACATCGACAATCTGTTCATCTCAGACGGCAGTCAGTTCACTACTGGTGGCGCGGAGAACCCCACCTTGACCATCGTCTCCCTCGCCATCCGCCAGGCCGAATCCATCGCCAAACTCATGCAAGAAAAAGCCATCTGAAGGCGGTCGCGATCCGCACTCAGCTGTTGAGCGGGCGATCTGCCTGCTCAACCTCCTATCCCTCACCTTCGTCGTGCAGCCATCGCGCGTACTGCAAGCGACTCTTCAGGGTAAAATGCCGACACTGCCACCTGAGACAGACTCTCGCGCATGTCACTGCTTACTGAACGAAAAATCGATTGCCACAATCACATCTTTGACCCCACCGCTTTCCCCTATCAGCCCGACTCCCCCTATCACCCCACCGGGCACGAAGTCGCCACTGCAGATTATTTCCATCAGGTGCTCGATTGTTATGGTGTGAGCCACGCGCTGCTGATCGGCCCAAATTCAGGCTACGGTGAGAATGACAACCGCGCCTTGCTCGACGCCATCAAACGCTCTGGCGGCCGATTCAAAGGCATGGCGGTGGTGGACGCAGACTGCAGCAGCGATCAACTGGCCGAGCTCAAAGCAGGTGGCGTGGTCGGCGCCACTTTCAACGTTGCGTTTTATGGGCCCGAGCATTTCTTGCAATCAAAAGCACTGCTCGCCAGGCTGGCGGAGCTGGACATGATCGCCCAAGTGCAAGTCAGCGCCGACCAACTGCTGCCGCTCGCTGCTGTGTTTGGCGATGCCCCCACGCGCCTGGTGATCGATCATTGCGGCCGGCCCGATCTGCAGGCGGGCATCGACAATCCGGGCTTCAACGCCGTCTTGAAGCTGGCCGAATCGGGCCGCAGCTGGATCAAAGTATCCGGCTTCGAAAAATTCTCTCAGCAACCCTACCCCTATGCGGACTGCCTGCCCTACGTGCGTGCCATGCAATCCGCATTTGGCGAAGACCGCCTGCTCTGGGGCTCGGACTGGCCCTTCTTGAAGCCGCGCCAACACATGGACTATGGTACCGTTTTGATGTTGGCGGCAGAACATTTCCCTGACGCCGCTGCCCGTGAAAAATACTTTTGGGAAAATGCCGCTGCGCTGTACGACTTTGACGCTTAGCGCTACAAAGCACAGGAAATGGTTGCTAACCGAGACCGGACGCCAGCCAAACACTCATTGGAAGCAGTGTTAATCTGATTCTGAAGAAACAGCCGGATCAGCCATGGTCGCAGTAAATAGTCGCAAAAAAAGGCCGCCAAATTGGGCGGCCTTTTTTATGGCGCTTGCGAGTAGAGCTATGCCTTCTCGCGCAACCCGTCTCGGTACAGGGCTTTTGCCAAGGAGATACACATCAACACCATCACCACTGTGAACGGCAGTGCACCGATAATCATGGCGTTTTTCAGGGCGTCCAGTCCACCGCCACCAGCGACCAACAAAGTGCCGATAACCGCGGTCATCACCACACCCCACACAATGCGGTGCTTGATGCCTGTTTCCTGCTCACCGCCGGACATAATAGTGTTCATCACCAAGATACCTGAGTCCGCTGAGGTCACCAAGAAGGTCAAGATCAAGACAACACACATGACAGTGATACCCGACAACAAAGAATCGTTGCCGGCCAGCATTACCTGCAGTGTGGCAAACAGCTTATTGGTCGTACTGGCCGCGATAATTGCACCATCCGCTGCGCCGTTGATCTCCATATCAATCGCCGATGCGCCGAGGATAGTCATCCAGGCAAAACACACCATGGCCGGTGCAAAAACACAGCCTAAGATAAACTCGCGCACTGTGCGACCACGAGAAATACGTGCGAGGAATAGACCAACAAAGGGCGAAAATGCTATCCACCAAGCCCAATAGAAGGTAGTCCAACCCGCCTGCCAACCGAACTGACGACCCTGCGTACCCACTTCATAAACACTGGCCGTCAGTGCATCGCTGTTCTCAAGCGCAGTGAACGCCTCGGGCAACTTGTCTTGGAAACCAGCGAGAGAACCCCAAGCATTGGTCGCCCCAGTGTAGAGCGCATTGACATCAGCGGCCGGTAGCGCTTTGACCGCTTCAGGTAGCGCCGCCCTAAAATCCGCTTCAACCAGCGGCGCATAGGCATCAAATGAAAGCGGTGTAAAGTGCAAGATGTAGTCGACGAAAGCAGAGCCGTAGGTGCTCATAGCAAAGCCAAAGGAGCCAAACACGACAAAGATGCCTAGCAAAATAAGCGATAACACAAGGTTAAGATTTGAAAGATACTTAACTCCTTTGCCAACCCCTGATACTGCCGAGATGATCGACATCAGCATGATCACTAATAGGCCAGAGATCAGTCCAACCGTACTCGGCTTGGGCGTCTCATCTGAGAAATCCATCAACCAGCGCATGTCTGTAATGGCGTACATGCCATCGATCAACTGGCTTACGCCAAAGCCGATAGTCACGGAGACGCCCAAAATGGTGGCGACAACACCGAGGATATCAACTACATGCCCAAGAAAACCGTTCATCAGACGACCGAACAGAGGCGTCAGCGCAGCACGGATGGTCAGCGGCATACCGCGGGAGTATGCGTAGTACGCAAGTGATAGACCCGTCACCACATAGATTGCCCAAGCGTGGAAGCCGTAGTGGAGAAAAGTGTAACGGTAGGCTGATTTTAATGCTTCGGGTGTATTGGCCACCGCCCCGCCCTCAAGGAGCACAGGGTTTGAACCCCACAGCCCCATCGGCTCTGCAGTGGCATACACCATCAAACCAACACCCAGGCCAGCACCAAACATCATCGAAAACCAAGAGAAATTACTGAACTCAGGTTTCTCGTTTTCAACGCCTAAGCGGCGTCTACCAACCGACGGTATCAGCGCTAAGATTGCGAGAAAAAAAGCAAATACGCCTACCGAGATAATATAGAAAGTATTAAAGCCTTCGAGCAAGGACCAGTTCCAGGCCCCTAGCATTTTATTAGCTGTAGCTGGTGAGAGCAAAGCCCACAGCACCAGTGCAACCATAATACATTTACTCACCAAGGCAATAGGTAAGCTATTTCCTTCGTAGAATCCAGAGTCCGCTTTTTTTATATCCAGTTCTGTAAATGGGGGTTCTATCGCCATGTTACGTCTCCACCCTATGATTTAATTGTATTTATAAGGACTATCACTAACACCGTTGTGCTGGCTTCAGCTCGCCCTAAGGAAGATTAAAAGCTGTTCACCGAGTCAGCTATGCGAACTACGACACATGTCCACCCCAATGCGCCAGTTTTTGATTTTTCCTGTGCCGCAATATGCGCAGATGCGCGATAAAAAATCAGCTCGCCAATAATAGCGTTGATTGCCAAACACTGGATTCAATGCTTACCTCACTGATATCCGCTCGATGGGAGCCAGGAAGACGTGCGCCTTCTTGCGATTCCACCGCCTCAGTCAGGCACGACAAGCTCTGCCAAAATCCAGCGCCGGAAAATGTCGCGGGGTCGAGCAGAAAGTAAAATTGCCCCAGGTTATGCGGCGCGCCTTCGGACAGCTTTAAGCCTTTGATTTCAATAGAGTTTAATCCGCCAGTCATGGCCGAGGCCAATATCTCTGCCATCAAGCCAAATCCGTATCCCTTATACCCGCCCGTGGACACCAGAGATCCGTTGAGCGCTTCTTGCGGGTCCGTCGTTGGCAACCCGTTGGCATCGACCGCCCAGCCCAGCGGGATTCTCTCCCCGGCGGCGGCCGCC
Organism: Granulosicoccaceae bacterium; assembly: GCA_033852095.1. Classification (GTDB taxonomy): domain Bacteria; phylum Pseudomonadota; class Gammaproteobacteria; order CALCKW01; family CALCKW01; genus CALCKW01. The sequence continues at coordinate 6,257 of JAWSVD010000234.1, forward strand.
AAGGTGATCTTCCCGAGCGCAACCGCGCTGGTGCTCTGGTCGAACTGAAAGGCCACACCGCCCTGCTGCGCCGGTACCGACATAGCGATGGGGTTTGTCCCCAACACCGCCCGCTTTCCACCCGGTGGCGAAACCACCGCCGAAGCGTTGGTAAAGCCTATGCCGACAAGCCCCGCCTCTGCGATCTGTCGCGTGAAGTAACCGAGAGACGTGCAGGTGTGTGCATGGCAAACCGCCAGACTGCAGGTACCCATCTCTCGCGCCAGCTCGACAGCACGTGGCAAGCCCTTGGCAAACGCGGGCTGAGCAAAGCCCAGGCCCGCATCCACTTTGACACTGGCCCCGCGCGGCCTACTCACCTCAGGCATGACATCGCCCTTCACGCGCCCGCTCGCCAGTTGCTTGCAGTAGCTCTCCAAATAATACAGGCCGCATATCACATTACCGGTGGCCTCTGCTTCGCGCACCGCCTTGGCAACCTCTGCCGCGACCCAGTCGTCGGCGCCGGCTCGACTCAACGCCTGATGAGTTACCTGCTCGATGTGCTGCAGACTGACCGTGACTTTCTCTTTTTCGCTCATCGTTGTACTCCTTGTATCATTCAGGCTCTGGCGGCAAGGTCTAATCGTTGTCGGATCTTCCCGCGCCAGCACCCGCCAATCGAGAGGCATCGGTGGCGGGGGCGTAGGTGCGACTGGCCAACGCCTGAAGCTGGCGCAGCGCCAACACATCCACCGGACGGCCGCGCGGCGAAGGCACCAGCATCCCGTCCGTCGGGGGTGTCTCTGCCTCAGCCAATACGCACCGGACGTTGCTCGCTGTACGGCGCCATGGGGAAATCACAGGGAAAAACAGACCCTGCGCCACGCAGTGAATATCGACGTTGTCTATCGAAAAAACCACCGCGCAGGCCCGGTTCTCAATGATACGCGCCACCATCGAGAGCATCAGCATCGGCTGTTGGACAGCGCCAAACGCAAGCCCCCTGCCACTCAACAGCTCGTGCTCTCGGTCACTGACCAGCGTGCCGGCCGTCAACGGGCAGAGCGTTGCGCCTGCACGCCACACACCGCCTTGCAATACGGGCCTGTGCCTCGCCATGTTATCGCCGCGCAGTTCAAGCCAATGCGCCAACGCCTCCAGCCCCTGAAAGCCGTAGGCCGACAACCACCGCGCCGTGCGCCCTGCTTCTTCCGCCACGCCCCACTCATAACCTGCGCCGCGCGCCGCTTTGCGCCCCAGCGCATCAATTTCACTCAGTGACAATAACGCGCTCATTTCTCAACCCCCGCGGGAGGATAGGCCCAATCGTCGTCCGGTAGAACCGCCAGTTCGTGCGGGAAAGGCGCGTGCTGGAACATACATATTCGCACCCAGCGGTCAGAGCGCGGATCAAAATGTGTTGCACCAAAAAATGACAGTTTGCAGCGCAGCAAATCAATCGGCAGCATGTCATCGCTGATCAGGTTGTCGCGTATTTCCGCGAAAGGGTACTTGGCTTGCAATTGCACGCGGCGCACAGTGTGTCGGTGCTCCGGCGCAGCCAATAAAAAATCCGCAAGCAAGGCCTTGTTGTCCCATTCGGACAGCGCTTGATACAAACTGGCGGCGGCCCGGCCGACGTCCAACGGCTGCTCGTACTCGGCACCCGGTTCGTCAAAGCGCTCGCCCAAGCGCGGCTCGAGTTTTTCTTCTGAGACATACCAAAAGCGCGCACAATTATTTGGCTCCGCATAATCAACAGCAATTGCCCAGTGGTATTCGCACTCCAGTCGCTCGCGCAGCTCCCCCACGCGCTCGCCCCCGTCAATACGAAACGCGGCGTACTCGTCCGCCCACATGTGCGCCGTCAGGTCATCGATCAACGCACCGTAGGGCTCAAGCAACAGCGCCAGCAATTGCTCTTGCCCCTCGAGTGACAGCTGCTGCTCGGCCCACCGATAGAGCGCATCCCAAGCGTGGTCCGCCGCCAGATCAACATCTTCCAGGTGCAACTGCAACGCACGGAGGTCCGACCGCAGCTGGCGCAGCTTCTCTGTTTGCAGGGGATGCTCGCTGTGCCACAGCTCAACATTGCTGCGGGCTCTTTGCAGCAAGCACCGAAAGTGAGCCTGCTCCGCCGCGCTGGCGACGCGCACTGAACGCACCCGCAATATGGCCGTCTCTTTGGCGTCAATCCAACGGTGTAATAGCAGCGGGTGATTGATCAAAAAAGGCGCCATGCCCAAGCCGGTCGAATTGCCCACACCAAAACGCCTGCGCAGGCGGGGCTCTATCACCACCGCTTTTTCGCCACCGAGCTGCCGCGCCCTGTGCTCGACCAGATCCAAACTGAACGCGCGGGTTAAATACACCGACAGCATCTCAATGCGAAAAGGGCCGCCGGCCAGCAAGCGGTCTTGGATGCGATAGCGGTCAGCGGCACCGAATTTTCCCGATCCGTAGACCGCCGTGGTGCGAATCAGGTAACCGACCTGATCAACCTGTGCGATATCTGGCTGCTCACCGGCGGCCAAACGCTCAACCACGTGCGACCACAACCTCACCGAGCGATTGGCCCGTGAAAGAGAGAGCTCACTGTCGCTGATGCGCCCCGCTTCTTGCAGCGGCACGTTGGCGCGCAATCGCTCAATATCCGCGTCGCTGGGGACACCGTCGAACAGGCAAAATGTCGCATCCCAAGCGGTGGCAATCACTCGGTCTGAACGCATCTCCGGCGGCAGGTCATGTGCAAAGGCGATCAACGAGTAATTGTGTCTGGGCCCATAAGCGGTGTAGACCGCGAAACCCACCCCGTTGGCGTCGATTTCCCACCGGCTTTGTTCAAATCGCCACTGTTCGCGGCGCAAACGGCGCAACAGAGCACGCATAAAGCTCAAACGGGTCTGGTGAAAGCTGCCCATGCGCGCAAGGCGCATCACTGTGTCAGGGCTGCGCTTTTCTGCGGCAGTTCGTATTCCACACTGCGCATGTTCTTTCGAAGCCATGCAAATCTCCGATAGGATAATCAATCAAAGCATAAATGCCGGCGTGGCCAGCTGATCTGGCGAACCCACCTGTCACTGTCAGCGAAAAGCCCCTCTGGCCACACGTTCAGATCACCCTGTGACTTCTCCGTGCCCTCAAACGGCGGGGCCAAAGTTTCGCTCAAAAAAGCGCTTCCAATTATTCCCCATCACCGCAGCGACATCCTCTTCACTGAGACCAACCTGGCGCAGCCCCGCTTCGATGTTGCCAAAGTGTCGATTGTCTTCAAACCACGTCGGCATCGGTGGGAATCCCGCGTCGCTGGCCGAGCCTTCACCGTAGTCGATCTTCTTGCTCCAACGCCCCACACGCATCCACTCAACAATCCTATCTGGCTGGTCTTGACACAGGTCAGAACCGATACCCACATGCTCAGCGCCCATCAATTCGACGGTATCGGCGACCATCTGGCAAAAGCTCTCAACGGTGCAATCACTCTTGTCTTTGAGGTGGTGCGGGTACAGCGATACGCCGAGCATGCCCCCCGTTTCGGCCAGCGCCTTGAGCACAGTGCCTGACTTGTTGCGCAGGGCTGGATGCCAGACGCTGGGATTGGCGTGGGTGATCGCAATGGGCCGACTCGAGTGCTCGATCGCTTCAAGCGTTGAACGCTCGGCCGAGTGGCTCATGTCCACCACCAAACCAACGCGGTTCATCTCGGCAACTACCTCTCGGCCCATCCGGGTCAAGCCCGTATCATCGGCTTCGTAACACCCGGTCGCCAACAACGATTGGTTGTTGTAGGTGAGCTGCATAAAGCGCGCACCCAGCGTGTGGCAGACCTCCACCAAACCAATATCGTCTTCAATAGGCGAGGGGTTCTGGAAGCCAAAAAAAATCGCCGTGCGATTGCTTTCACGCGCCCGTGCGACATCACTGCCCGACAAACCCTTGAAGATCAGATCGGGAAAGCGCTCAAAGTACCGGTTCCACCGTTCAAGCTCTAACACCATCTCACGAAAGCTCTCGTGGTAGGCAATCGTCACGTGAACCGCGTCCACGGCCCCTTCGCGCATCTGGCGAAATACCTTCTCGGACCAGTTGGCGTATTGCAATCCGTCAATGCGGTAGTCAGTCGTCATGCTAAAGGTCCTTTGTCCATGATGTCACAGGCCAGACACTGAAACCGCAAACCCGCGCGGCGGAGCACCGCCGGGGCCAACGCATTCCGCCACCCAGCACTTTAAGTGGGCGTGCCAGAGCTGATATAAGCAGTTTTCACCGTGGTGTAGAACTCCTGCGCATAGGCGCCCTGCTCTCGTGGGCCATAGCTTGACTGCCCACGGCCACCAAAGGGCACGTGGTAGTCAGTACCCGCCGTCGGCAGGTTCACCATCACGCAGCCCGATTCAGCGCCGCGGCGGAAGTGCGAAGCACGCGCCAAAGACCGGGTAATGATGCCCGCCGTCAGACCAAAGCGCGTATCGTTGACCGTCGCCAGTGCTTCCTCGTAGCCCTCGACTTTGATCACACAAGCCAGAGGTGCAAAGAGCTCTTCGCGGTTCACCTGCCAGTCGTTGCGCGTGCCGACAAACACAGCCGGCGTCATGTAATAGCCCTCGGTATCGCGCGCTACTCGCTCACCGCCACACACCAGCTCACCGCCTTCACGCTTCGCCAGCTCAACATTGGCTAGGTTCTCCTTCAACTGCTGCTCGTTGACCACTGGCCCGAGCTGCGTGCCGTCTTTGAGCGCATGATCAACCACCATCGCCTTGGCGCCCGCGACCAAGCGCTCGACGAACTCGTCGTGCACCGCGCGGTGCACGACCAAACGAGAGGATGCTGTGCACTTCTGGCCTGTGCCACCAAAGGCACCGCCCAAGGCGCAGGCAACGGCGGTGTCCATGTCGGCGTCATCCATCACCGCAAGTGCGTTTTTGCTGCCCATTTCCAGCTGCACCTTGGTGAAGTTGGCGACACAGGCAGCCGCAATCTGCTGCCCCACCGGCACAGAACCGGTGAAGCTGATGGCGTCGACCCGTGGGCTTTCGGCCAGGTGTTGACCAATGCTGCCGCCAGGGCCCATCACCAAGTTAAACAACCCGGCGGGGACATCTTGTTTAGCGATGATCTGCGCAAACGCCACGGCAGATGCCGGCACCAAGTTGGCGGGCTTCCAGACAACGGCGTTGCCGAAAGCCAAGGCTGGAGCGATCTTCCACACCGCGGTCGCCATCGGGAAGTTCCACGGCGAGACAATACCGACCACACCCACCGGCTCGCGACGCACATCGATTTCTATTCCATCGCGCACGGAGTCCGCGGTGTCGCCAATCTGGCGCAGCGCCTCAGCCGCGTAGTAGGTGAAAAACTGACCGGCGCGGTAAACCTCGCCTTTGCCCTCAGCCTTGGGCTTGCCCTCTTCACGGGCCAATAACTCACCGAGTTCCTCTGCGCGTGCGATCAACTCTTCGCCAACCGCCATCAAAACGCTGTAACGTTTCTCCAAGCCGGACTTGGCCCACAGCCTTTGTGCTTGCTGCGCCGCTTCAAGCGCTTGATCAAGATGCGCAGTCGACGCTTGCGCATAATGCCCGATCAGGTCGCTCAGATCGGAAGGGTTGCGATTTTCGACTGTCGATACACCATCGACCCACTGCCCGTCGATGTAGTTTTGCCCCTGTGCCGCCATCTGCTCGCGCCTCTTGAATGAATTATCCTGCACGCAGGTTGTACTTTACAGTCACTTCAGTCAAATTGATTATAATTCAGCGAACTTCAATTTCTCTTAAGCCATGATCAAACTCGAACAACTGCGGCAGTTTCTAATCGTCAGCCAATGCAACAGCCTCATGGAAGCGGCCGAACAGCTGCACCGCACACCGTCTGCCGTGTCCATGACCTTGAAGCACATCGAAACCACCTTAGGCGGCCCCTTGTTCGAGGGTGATCGCAAACGAGACCTCACCCCTCTGGGCCGCTTTGTCTTTGCACGGGCTGAGCAGTCTGTAACGCAGTACCAGCGCCTACTCAAAGAGATCGCGAGCTATGCCCAAGGGGACACCGGCCTCGTGCGCATTGCAGCTGTCCCCTCAGCTGCAACGCAACAATTGCCCGAGGCCATCGCTAACTGCCAGCAGCAACGGCCATCGCTGCAGATCGAGCTGCACGACACCGACTCCACAGCCGTGCACGCCGCCGTGCTCAGCGGTACCGCTGACCTAGGTGTCGCAAGCCTGCCACCTGCTGGCAGCACCCTGCATCACCAACACCTCTCCTCCGACGCCTTTGTTTGCGTGTGCAACACCGAGCATCCTCTCTCTCAAAGCGAGACGCCACTGGCATGGAGTGCACTGGCCAAACACCGCTTTATCCACAATGGCTTGTGCGAGCAGATCGACCACCCGGTTGTGCGGGCTCTGAGCGACAATGCGCATTTGCGCGTGTACAACATCGCGTCGCTTTTAGCATTTGTTCGCAATGGGCTGGGCGTGACGTTGCTGCCACTCAACGCGGTGCCCGACGAGCGGGCGCTGGTCATTCGGCCACTGCGCGATAAAGCGGCGATCCGAAGCTTGTACTTGTTGCGCCAGGCAGAACACACGCCCGCACCGGCCGTGATTGAATTGCAGGCCGATATTCTGGCCGTGTTTGGGCGCGGCAAATGACGAACGGCTCAATCGCTGTACGTTCGAGTGGCATGGCGCGTTAGCACGGCGAAACGTCATCGGCAAACATTCGCCCCCCTTATGGCGACCGGGCTTGTGATTCCATCATCGCGCCTGACCGCAACAGTGCGCGGCTGACAGTGGTTGAGCAGAAGGCATGTTCAGCTGCTGTGCACGTGCCTTACGCCACACCGCTGCGACGGTAGTCCGGCGATTATCCAGATGTTGCAGCCGCACAGGGAAAAGGCTTTGGGAAGTGGATTATACGGCTGAAGTCGCTGGTTTCAGGCGCTTTTGCAATGCCTGCCCGGATGGGATTCAGGTCAAACAATGCCGCACAGGTGATAAGAGCTTGATCGCCCAGCAGCGCTTGGCATTTGAACTTCGACCCGAAAAATTGAACAACGTGACCATGAACGCCGCTCAGCCACCGGCGCGCAGAGAACGCCTTGGCACTCACACGCTTTAGGTCGCTGCCTGTGCATGCACAACAGCACGCCGATTTAGAGCAATTTAATGGCGCGGTCCGTCGTATCGTTTATGTGCTGCTCAATAAGCTGTTCCGCAAGATCGGCGTCACGTGCCAATGTCGCGACCATGATTTTTCGGTGCTCTTCAAATTTTGTTTCGCCGATGCCTTGCGGCGCTCTTTTAGTGACAAAGCGGTATCTGTCGAGTTGATCAAACATGATCGAGCGAAGCTTGAACAGCCAGCGCCCCGTACAGGCCGCCACGATAGATTCGTGAAAATCCCGGTGCCGTTGAACCCAATCTGAATGTCGCTCCATGCGCTCGGCCCAAGGCAGGCTTTCGATCAGGCTGAGACGGTGATGAACCGCAACGATATTGGCCTCCCAATCTTCATCGCCGTTTTCGATGGCATTGCGCACTGCGCGCTTTTCAAGGCTGATAAAGTGCTCAGTGATTTCGATCAGCTCCTCGGCTGACACCGGAGCAACTTTGAAGCCTTTGCCGGTCTCCAGCGTCACGAAACCTTCGGAAACCAACTGTGAAAGGGCCTCGCGCAAGGTGCCGATGCCCACGTCGTAGCGCTTGGTCATGTCGGCAAATTTCAGTCGAGTTTCAGGCTCGAAAACTGTGCTGACAATATCGGTGCGCAGGCGCGACAAAACGTCCTGACCAGCGGACGAATCCCCAGTGCTCGACGGTTTCAGTTTTTGCGTTTCAGGGCTCTTTTTCAAGCGGTACTCCGTTTCAAAGGCGGCTTAGGCAAGGTCATGCTCAGAGCGTCAGCTCCCATGAGCCACCCCAGAGCTGCAAAATCTCCTCAGACACGCCTTATACACTAACGATCAATGAAATTCTGCGCATTCTATTATATTCTAAATTACCCAAATTTTCGAATATTGGAATAACAGAGCATGAAACTGCTTTCTTTTAGCAAAAAACAAGCAACCTCTTGGGGCATCGCCCTAGATGATGGCATTGCCGATTTGAGACGTCTCTCGGGCGGTGCGTTCTCTGATCTCAGGTCCTACCTCGCAGCCGGCTCACCGCAAGAGCTGCTCGATCGCGTCACGGCGGCGGACGTCGGTTTCGATGAGATCAGCTTGCTGCCGGTGATCCCGAACCCGGACAAGATCGTCATGGCCGCCTTGAACTACCGTGAGGCAGACGACGATCCCGCCAAGGTTCCGGCGTTCCCCGTGCTGTTCCTGCGGCTGCCATCGTCACAGATTGCCGCGGGTGATGCGCTGATACAGCCCCGCCACTCAGAGCGGCTCGACTTCGAAGGGGAGCTGGCGCTCATCATCGGCAAGGGGGGTCGGCATATTGCGCGCGATCAGGCGATGTCCCATGTGGCGGGCTATTCCATCTACAACGACGGCAGCGTACGGGATTGGCAGAAACACTCGCACCAGTTTACCGCCGGCAAGAACTTTTCTGGCACCGGTGCCTTCGGTCCCTGGATGGTACAAGCGTCCGCACTGCCCGTTGAAAATCCAGGTGTATCGCTGGTCACGCGCGTGAATGGCGTCGAAAAACAACGCACGAATACGTCAAAGATGATTTTCGATATCCCTTACCTGATCTCCTATATCTCAACCTTCGCGCCGCTTGTTCCCGGCGATGTCATCGTCACCGGGACTTGTACTGGCTTTGGCATCACCCAAAATCCGCCGCAGTTTCTCAAGCCCGGTGATCTCGTTGAGGTGGAGATCGACGGTATTGGGACACTGTGCAATAGAGTGGAGAAGGAACAGTAGCCCTGGAAAAACGCGTTCAGAAGCGCGCAATGGCAGGTGAGCCGCGTGCATTTTCCACAATTGAAGGATTTTCGAAAATACTTGCGATCACGGAAATGGCCTGTTATCTTTTGTTGAAACAACCAGTCATGGGGAATGCAAAAGATGAGCTACTTGGTTAACGCGCTCGGTCATGTACAACTGAACGTGATTGACGTCGAAGCGCTGGTGCAGGAGTCGATTTCCATCCTGGGTCTGCACGTCACACAGCGCCATGACGAATCGGTGTGGCTGTCTTCGAATGGCCGTCAGGCGGAATTGGTTCTGCATAAATCCTCAGAAAACGCCGTGCGTTCCATCGGTTTCGAAGCCATGTCCGAGGCTGCAGTGTCCGAGGCCGCTAGCCGCGTTGAAGCCGCCGGTTGCCGCCTGCTGAAGTCTGAGCCAAGCCTTTCGTGCTGTGAAACCGGCATGAGCTTTGTCACACCACAGGGCCATACTTTCGAAGTCCACTCCCCTGTCGCCGACACCACCTACGGACGGCGACATGCAGGAGTTGGCATAAAACCTCTGCGTATTGATCACGTCAACATCACATCGCCGGAGCCGGCAGAAACACGAACCCAACTCGAACACATCATGGGGCTGCGCTTGTCGGAACGGATGGTAGACGACGGGCTGAGTTGGATGCGCGGTGGCAACCGCCTGCACCACATCCTCGGTATCGTGCGTGGCCCGACCGGCATGCACCATTACTCATGGGAAGTATCGGAGTTTTCCGACTACTGCCGCCTGGGTGATTTGCTTGACGACCACGACAAGATGATGGTCTGGGGGCCGGGGCGGCACCGCCCTGGGGACAATACCTACGCCTACTACATCGATGCCTGCGGTGCGATGGTCGAATGCGCGGGCGGCATGGCTTTCATCCACGACGATGATCGCTACGAAGCAAACATTATCACCGCTTTGAAGCGTCCAGAGAACGTCCGGATCATGAACGTTTGGGGCGAGCCTGCGCCACCCGCATGGCTGGCGCACAAATTCCCCTGGGCAGCTCCCAGTGACACCTGAAATCTCTCGACAAAAAGGACGGACCTGAACATGATCACACTGGGTATTCTCGAAGGCTCACTCAGAACAGCGTCACTGTCGCGCGCAGTGGCACGCGCCGCTACTGACCTCGCGCCTGAGGGGGTCAGCTGTGTGGTTTTACCCAACCCCGGCACCCTGCCGCTGTTTAATCAAGACGTATTGGACGCGGGGCTGCCGGACAGTGCTGCATCCATGATTGAAGCCGTCGCAGGCGTTGACGCCTTGCTGATCGTCACACCCGAATACAACTGGTCGGTGCCCGGTTCACTGAAAAACGCCATTGACTGGATATCCCGCGCCAAACCCGATCCGATCGCTCGTAAACCGGTGACAATATGGAGTGTATCTCCCGGCATGCTCGGTGGCGCACGTGTTCATGAAAGCCTGCGGCAGGTACTGCATTGCATGGACATGCAAATCATGGCTAAACCGGAGGTTCAGATATCCGGGGCCAAAGGCAAAGTAGATGTCGAGACGAGTCGAATCACCCATGCCGATACCGAAGCATTTTTACGCAGCCATCTTGCTGATTTCAAAAACTTTTGCAGCACTTGGGGCGCAGCAACACCCTAGCCCCCAACGTTTTTAAGACAAGGATTTTGAATGGAACACGATCTAACTTTCCTCTCTGACGGCCTAAAGCTCTCGGGTGTTCTGCACGTGCCAGCAGAGCGGAAACAGGGGCAGCGCCTGCCGACCTTTATCGTATTGCACGGTTTTGTAGGCAGCAAAGACAAATCCCATGTGGAGCTCGTAGCCCGCATGATCGAAGCGATGGGTTATTGTGTTTTCAGGATCGATTTTCGCGGCTGCGGCCAGAGCGAAGGGGCACGCGGGGAAGTGCGCTGTTTCGACCAGGTAGCCGATACACGGAACGCGCTCAGCTTTATAGCCCAGCGAGAGGAGGTAGACCCTGATCGCATTGGGGTCACTGGACACAGTTTCGGCGCAGCCGTCGCCATTTTCACCGGCGGTGTCGATCTGCGAGTGGCCTGTGTGCTGTCCCTGTGTGGCTGGGGTGATGGGGAGCGCAAGTTCCGCGGCCAGCACCCGACGCCAGAGGCCTGGGCCAAGTTCACGAGCACGCTCGAAGATGGCCGAAAACACAAGGCCGAAACAGGAGAAAGCCTGTGGGTATCGCGCTTTGATGTCGTGCCTATCCCCGAAGAGTTGCGCAAAAATCTATCGCCGCAAGCGCAGTTCGAAGTGCCCGTCGAGACGGCTATCAGCATGTACAACTTCCGTGCTGAAGATGTGGTGGCCGACATTGCCCCACGCCCCCTGTTGCTGTTTCACACCGCAGGGGATGTGATCACACCAATGGAGCAGTCCCTGCGACTGTTCGAGAAAGCCGGAAGAAACGCCGAGCTGATGGTCCCGACCGGCGTATCGCATTTCCCGCTGTCGGACGAGGATGCGCCCCACACCCGCGCCCTGATTAGCGCTTGGCTTAAAAAGTTTTTCCCCACGCCATTGAGCCAAGATGCATGAAACGCTTTCGCCCCGACGATCTCAAGGCCTATGCGGTCGCGCTGTTACAGGCGGGCGGCTATTCCAACGCCCACGCGCAGCGCACGGCGGAAATCCTTGTCTGGGCCAACGCCCGCGGGGCAAACTCGCACGGGGTGCTGCGCATTCCCCGTTATATTGAGATGGCCACTAAGGGCATGATAGATCCACTGGCCGAACCACAGGTCGTGTCCGAATGTGGCGCGGTGGCGGTGGTCGAAGCGGCGCGCGCGCCTGGCCCCTCGGCGATGGTCTGCACGATGGACAAGGCCCTCGACATTGCTAGCCGCCTAGGGATTGGTTGGTGCTCTGCTCGCAATATTACCCATGCGGGCGCCGTTGGTTACTACGCTTTGAGAGCGGCAGAGCAAGGCTACCTCGGGATAGTGATGACGGCCTCTGGCCCGTTGATGGCCTACCACGGCTCCCGCGTAGCGGGGCTTTCTACCAATCCGCTTTCTATCGCTGCGCCCTCAACAGAGATGCCGCTGCTGCTAGACATGTCCACCTCCACCGTGGCGCTCGGCAAGATCATGCAAGCCAAAGATGCAGGCACGTCCCTGCCCGAGGGTTGGGCCATCGACGCACAGGGCGAGCCAGCAACGAACCCTTCAGACGCAGCAACCCTGACACCACTCGGCGGAGCAAAGGGCTCAGGACTGTCTTTGATGATCGAAGTATTGGCCAGCGTACTCATATCAAACCCCGCCATCTCCAGCGTGCTATCCGGCAGCGCAGGGGCCATGAACGGCGTCGCACTGGCGGTAAACGTGCAGGCCTTTGGCCAGCCAGAGGTCTTTGCTCAGCACATTGCAAACTTGGCCGGTCAGCTTAAAGCTTTGCCAAAAGCGGCCGGCACGGATGACATCCTGATGCCCGGAGAACGCGGGTTCCGACTGTCTGCGAAACAGATGAAAAACGGTATTCCCCTTGCGGAAGGCACGCTGGAACGTCTAGCAACAGTGGCCAACAGGCTTGCCATCACCCCGCCTAAGCCAATGGAAGCTGCATGAACCTCTGCGAAAAAGCACCTGAGTCAAAGCCCATTATTGAAGATAACTAGAGAGAGCGCGACGATGCAAAGCACCGATCAAGATCAGCCAAGCGTGGCGCGACGTGCCCTGAGCGGAAGCGTGCTTTTGGCTATTAGTCTGGCGATGTTGCTGATCGCCTGGGGCTATCCCGTCGGCACGCTGACGCAGATGGGTCCAGGTTTCATCCCCCTTGTAGTGGGCTTTCTGATGTGCGGGCTGGCTGTTGCGATCATTGCTCTTGATGTCAACTCGACCAACACCGCCCAGGCAGAGCAAATACATTGGCGCGGGCTGATTTTTATCTGCGCGGCCATTCTCATTTTCGCGGCGCTCGTCGATGCTCTCGGCCTCGTCGTGTCGATGTTCCTTGCTGTCCTGGTCTCTCAATTTGCGGACGATCAGGTGCGCCCACTGACGGCGCTCATATACGCTTGCCTCGCAACTCTTGGGGGCTGGCTACTGTTCATCCTTGCACTTGAACTGCCTATCCCCGCTTTCTGGAGATAACCATGGTCGATCAATTCCTGCTTGGCTTGAGCGTCGTACTGCAACCCCATATTCTGATGTATGCGTTCATCGGCGTTTTTATTGGGCAACTCATTGGGGTGTTGCCGGGCATCGGCGCGATCACGGCGATATCGCTGTTGCTGCCCATCACCTTTCATCTCGACGCCACAACCTCGATGATCATGCTGGCAGGGATTTACTACGGCTCACAATACGGTGGATCGATAGCCTCGATTTTGTTAAACCTGCCAGGCACGCCCTCATCGGTGGTTACCTGCCTTGAAGGCTACCCACTGGCGCAGAGTAAACGCGCAGGGCTCGCACTTTTTGTCGCCGCTTTTTCGTCTTTCATCGGCGGCATGGTGGGTGTCGCCGTTCTGGTGCTGGCGGCCATTCCCATGACCCTAATCGCCCTGCGCTTTGGCGCCCCCGAATATGCCATGCTTGTGATATTGGGATTACTGGCCGCCTCATTGATCGGGACTGGATCACAGATTCGCTCATTCGCAATGGTGGTGCTTGGCATAGCGTTGGGCCTTGTGGGAGCAGACGCTACGACGGGATACTACCGTTTCGTCGCCATGCCAGAACTGGCAGACGGGATCAGCCTTGTATCGCTGGCGATGGGCCTTTTCGGGGTGAGCGAAATTATTCGCAACGCCTCCCGTCGCAGCCCACCGGGGCCGGCCCTGTCGCTCGCAATGCGTGACGTTATACCGACAAGAGCCGAAGCGCGCCAATTGGCTTTCCCCATCGTTCGCGGATCGAGCATCGGCAGCTTCTTCGGCGCCCTGCCCGGCACCGGCGCGGCGATTGCCTCTTTCATGGCCTATGCCATGGAAAAACGGGTTTCATCCACGCCTGAGAAGTTTGGAACGGGGCACCTGCCAGGGCTTGCTGCGCCAGAATCAGCCAACAACGCAGCCGCGCAAACGGGATTCATTCCTACACTGACGCTGGGCATCCCCGGTGACGCGGTGATGGCGCTGATCATTGGCGCCCTGATCCTCAACGGGATCATCCCAGGCCCGCGCCTGATGGTCGATCAGCCCGAGTTGTTCTGGGGCGTGATCGCCAGTTTTTTTGTCGGCAATATCATCCTTTTGCTCATCAACATTCCCCTCATCAAGCTCTGGGTTCTGCTGCTGCGCATCCCCTACCAAAAATTGTATCCCGTGGTCATCGTGATGATCTGCGTGGGTGTTTATTCACACCGCACAAGCGTGACGGATGTGGTGCTGACACTGGCCTTCGGCGTGCTCGGATACCTGATGAAGAACTATCGCTTTGAGCCAGCACCGGTGCTGCTGGGCTTTGTTCTTGGGCCGCTGCTAGAAGACAATTTCCGTCGCACGATGTTGCTTTACAGCGGAGATTTCACCGTCTTTCTGACCCGCCCGATCAGTGCGGTATTGGTTGCCTGCTCGACTTTCTTGATCATTTTCGCGATCTGGTCGAGCACTTCTGTTCGAAGAAAATCCGTCCAATCAATCCCTTGAGCGGACGGCAAGCCTGAATGTAGCCCAGGGCTGGCATATTAAAAATAAAAGGGCTCAGTAAACTAGGAGGAAGACCATGTTTAAGAAACTACTGATGACACTGCCGTTGACCGTTGCACTGGCACTACCTGCAGCTGCACAGGACAGCTTCCCAGACCGCTCCCTGCGGATCGTGCACGGCTTTGGCGCTGGCGGGAATGCCGACACCGTGTCACGAATTATGGCCGAAGAAATGTCGAAAAAGCTCGAACAGCCGGTGGTGGTAGTGTCTCGCCCAGGCGCGGGTGGCACGGTTGCCTCTGGTTACGTCTCGAAAGTGGATCCCGACGGTTATACCATGCAGTTAATGGTGGGCGGGCATGCTGTCGCGGCAGCGCTCTATAACAGCTTGCCTTACGAATCTGTTGAGGGCTTCACCTTCATCTCCACCCTGGGTCAGTTTCCGTTCATGGTGGCCGCTCGTGCCGGTGAGTACGCGTCGATCGAGAAAATGATTGAAGCGGCAAAGGCAGCTCCAGGCACGATCAAGATCGGTCATTCGGGCGTAGGTTCCACTCAGCACTTGACGGGCGAATTGCTCGGTCTGCGCACCGGTGCCGACTTTATCCACGTGCCGTACAAGGGCGGGGCTGCGGCAAGTACCGCGCTGATGGGCGGCGAAGTCGATGTGATCATCGACACAGGCACCGTTATCCGAGGCCAAGCCGAGGCCGGTGTCTATGACATCTTAGCGATTACGTCCAAAAAGCGCTGGCCAGATGCCCCTGACCTTCCGACTGTCTCAGAAACCGTGTCGCCCGACTTTGATGTCGTGTCATGGACAGCGATAGGCATGCCTGCAGGCGTACCTGATGACATCGCAGACCGCATCCGCAGCGAAGTGCATGCCGCACTTGAGCTGCCGGGCGTTCAGGCAAAGATCGCCGCATTGGGCGCCAAACCCGGCGGCTCCAGCGGTGAGCAGCTCAAAGCTCTTATCGAAGGCCAGAT
This sequence comes from Granulosicoccaceae bacterium, assembly GCA_033852095.1. Lineage (GTDB taxonomy): Bacteria > Pseudomonadota > Gammaproteobacteria > CALCKW01 > CALCKW01 > CALCKW01. Next base: position 21,736 of record JAWSVD010000234.1, read on the forward strand.
CGCCGTGTGGACGGATGTGATTGAAGCTGCAGGTATCCAAAAGCGCTAGACCCACTGGCCCGCCGGCATCGTCCAGCGGGCCATTTCCTGTTCATCTCATTGGAGTAACGCGATGAGTGCAAAAACACCCGAAGAACTCTACGCCACCATGCTGCGTCAGACGCTTTACGTTATTACAACAACCCCTGCACGTGGCCCCGGCATGCAAGATGTGCTGCCGGCCCACCTTGACTACCAGATCCAGATGGAGCGCGACGGCGCTCTGTTTGGCGCCGGCCCGCTGTTCGAGGAAGGCGCTGAGGCCCCTTACGCCGGCATGATCGTCGTGCGCGCCAAGAGTGAAGCCGAAGCTCGCACGCTCGCCGACGCGGACCCGTTTCATGTCGCTGGCCTGCGTCACTACACCTTAAATCGTTGGATGCTGAACGAAGGCGCAATGACCTTCACGGTTCGTTATTCCGACCAAACGGCCATCATCGGCAACTAACGCCTTCCCCGACCTGTTCCGGAAAACAACACTGTCAGAGCAAAAACAAAACTGTATCGGCGGGAGCTGGGTCGCGGGCGAAGCTGCCGCAAACATCAACCCTCAGACACGTCGGACACTACGCCGCGTCTCAGCAGTGCATGCCCAAGTGGCCCGCTGTGAACGCAACGCAGAGGCCGCAATGATCAGGGTCAATTTACCGAGCACCGGTGTCGATTTCGACACACCCATTGGTGGACCTAAAGTCTCAAGCTATGGACCACATGCACACTCCCGAAATACAGCAAAGTCATTCACG
>JAWSVD010000235.1:0-3016 GCA_033852095.1 Granulosicoccaceae bacterium
CGAAGCGGCAGAAAAAGGGGGAATCCCCAAGCAGCTAGCGCGTTTTCAAGGTAATGAAGTCAAGCAAGAGAAGCCACATCCCATCCCCTTCGCCATGAAAGACCACATCGAACTGGTGGAAGACGCGGCCGGCCAGGTAGGGAGAGCTGTACACCCCAAGAAGCGTGGCTACATCGCCAAGGATCTCCCGCCAATATTCAAGCGGCTAAAGATCAGTCCAGAAGAATGGACAGACTTGGCGCTGAACTTTGAAAAACACTTCACAAATTGGATAGGCAGCGACACCGAGCTCCAGCAAGTGTGCGAGCGCAAAGGAATGCGCCACGTGCACGGCAGCGCCCACTGCAGGCAAGTGTTCAGCGCCTAGAAGCGCCAATCCAACTCCTCATCAACCGGTGGGTCACTTTGTCCAGAACCTGCTCGTCTGGTGTTTAGAGGCACTGTAACGGTCTGGTGTCACCTGAGTGATTTGTTAGGAAGCAGCAGGTCGGGGCGGCAGGTGATGGGGGATCTAGCATCGCCGATTGGTCAGTTTGTTCGGTTGTTTTTAAATGCGTGTCTATGTTTACTGCCGGACAGCAGTGACTGCCTATAGAAGTACGGCATACACTCTGCAAGAGGTTGCTGACCATTTTGATGTTCACATCACAACAATTGCAGGCCGGTCAAAAAGATTGAAACCACAACCTAGGACCAATGCATTGATTCTAGGTCTGGCCCTGTTTTTCTGATTCGCCTAAATTCTTCTCACGGCGCTACCACACGTGGATCAAAACCTGCGGATACGATATTATCGCGCGTGCCGTCGTTCTGCCCCCACACGGCGAGAGCGTTGCCATTCGCGTCTGCACTGATTTGCGGGTAGGTAGCGTCCCCCGCGTTGTCGGATTCAATTACCGCAACCGTGCCCCAGCTGTGGGTACTAGCGGTGTAACGGTTTGCATATATGTTAAATCGAGTGCCATCGTCCTGAGACCACACGGCAATGGCATTGCCACCGGTGTCCAAACTGATTTGAGGGTCGTAAGCATTCCCCGCATTGTCGGATTCTATCAACTCAGCCGCGCCCCAACTGTCGGTGCTGGCGCTGTAATGGTTGGCGACTATGCTATAAGTGCCGTTGAGCTGCAGCCACACGACTAGGGCATTGCCGTCAGAATCGATACTGATTTGAGGCCGGGCAGCGCGCCCCGCATCGTCGGTTTCAATCAAAGCAGCCAAAGCCCAACTGTTGGAGCTGGCGGTGTAACGGTTGGCATAGATGCTATTTCGAGTGCCGTCGTGCTGCTGCCACACAGCGATGGCATTACCATGGGTATCGATACAGATTTGGGGGGTGTCAGCAGACCCCGCGCTGACGGAATCGATCAACGCAGCCGTGCCCCAACTGTCGATGCTGGCGCTGTAACGGTTGACGATGATATTATGGAGTGTGCCGTCGTTCTGCCGCCACACGGCGAGGGCGTTGCCATTGGCGTCTGTACTAATTTGCGGATCGGTAGCGTCCCCCGCGTTGTCGAATTCAATCATCGCAGCGGTGAACCAACTGTCAGTGCTTACGCTGTAACGGTTGGCTACGATATTATATCGAGAGCCGTCGTGCTGCTGCCATACGGCCAAAGCATTGCCATTGTTGTCGAAACTGATTTGAGGGGCGAAAGCATTGCCCGTATCGTCGGCTTCTATCAACGTAGCCGTGCCCCAGCTGCTGGAGCTGGCGGTGTAACGGTTGGCATAGATGTTATATCGAGTACCGTCGTGATGGGTCCACACGGCGAAAGCATTACCATTGCTGTCGAAACTGATCTGAGGACTGGAGGCGTTCCCCGCGTCGTCGGTTTCAATTAAAGCAGCCGTGCCCCAGCGGCTGGAGCTGGCGGTGTAACGGTTGGCATAGATGTTATATCGAGTGCCGTCGCTCTGGCGCCACACAGCGAATGCATTACCATTGCTGTCGAAACTTATCTGAGAACTTGAGCCCCCCCCTGCGTCGTCGAATTCAATCAGCTCGTCAGGGGTCCAGCCGTTGCCGTCGGTGTAAAAGCTCCATTGATGAGGCGTTAACGCCAGACCGTCGTTGCCGACGATGCCGCTGTTGAGCGACACGGTGTAATGGGTCGAAGCCAAAAGATCGTCATCGGGATTCAAGACAGCAGTGGTACCGTCGAAAGTCACTTGTGCGGGAATCAGCACGCCGCTCCGATGCAGCGTGAATTGACTGCTATCTACACTGCTCAATAATAGAGCTTTACTGAACGTGGCATCCAGGTTAGCGCTAAGCGCGATGCGGTTGTCGTCTGCCGCCGGAGTGGTGGTAGCGACGGTTGGGCGAACGGCAAGCGGACCAGTGCCAGGTATCGATGCTACGCCGATGCTGCTATTGCAACCAACAAGAGATAAAAGTGGCAAGGAAATAACGGTGGCTAGAGCTGCCTTTGCCCGTAGTTTTTCATGAATCGTCATCCGTGGCTCCCTTAGATGTTCAGAAAAAACAAAGAAGATGCAATGTCCAATCCTTCAGGCGTACCTATTTGGGGCATTGTCGACGCTTGAGTATTTGTAAGAGGGAGGTTGATGTGACCCAGTGCTAAAGTCCATATGAAGGCACCTATCGAACGCTTCAGACTACGACCACTCCTTAAATTTGCGGTCCAAGACTAAACACCTACAAGCTGCGCTTAAACCCAAGGGATCAGTGCTCCAAATTTGAGTCTCTTTGCGCCGCTAACAGGACATTTGATCACGCGGATAAAAAAGCAATCCCGGTCGAATGGAGCACCGAGGTCTAGTATCGATGCATTGTTTGCTGAATGACCTGAGATTTCGTTTGCTGCGCAAACCCGGATACTGTTGCGCTTCTTCCTGGCTACTCATCGTTGAAGATCGGCTACGGCGCTTGCCTTGTGGTGACCGAAAAAAGCGCGTCTGTAGATGCGTTGAAGCAGTCGATCAAGGTGAAGCGTTTTGAAGAAACCAGTTCGACTGTAGAACGGTAGGGGGTCAAGGCGCACGCCGT
>JAWSVD010000236.1:0-24764 GCA_033852095.1 Granulosicoccaceae bacterium
TTGCACGATGCTTCAGTCGCGCACCATGGCGTAGCTGCCGCTGCCTAGGAAGGCAACAGTCAACCCGGCGAACAGGTACATGGCTTGCAGTTCGAGGGCGTATCCGCCGTCGGGCAGAAAGGTCGCCATGGTGTCTGCGTAGCCGATCAAGATGACGATAAACATCTGTATGGCAATGACGATGCCGGCAAATCGCGTCAGCACACCGATGATAAGCAGCACCGGTCCCAGCACCTCTCCGAGCAGCGTGAGCCAGGCTGTCTCCGCGGGCAGATACACATCCGCGAGCGCAGCGCCCATGGCCAATACGATTTCGGGCGATTGTATTTTTGCCATGCCGTGCAAAAGCAGCAAAATGCCCAAGGAGAGCCTTAAAATCAGCTTGGCGACGTCGTTGCCTTGCGAGTGTGGCTCGTGAAAATTTTCCAGCATAATTTGTCTTCGCTTTTCAGTGCTTGTCTTTTCTTGGGGTGCCAACACCCAAGTGGGAATGAGTCTGGGCGTTTTCTGGCCATTGACTTGATGGGCCTTAGCCTAGCTTGAACGCGCTTGTTATTGTTGTGCACTGTCGCTAGGAATCACGCTCAGCAGGCCCGCATTGCAAAGATCTGCGATGGCGTGTGGGTTAATTGTGGCACTAAATGCGATTGTTGCAGGGCGAATCGCGACCGAGTTGTTGTCTTGGGGGGGTGATTGGCGGGTCTCGCACCGCGTCGGCTTCGATTCTACGCGATCACTGAGCTGGATGTTATGCACGTGGTTGCGCTTCGAGAAGAGGCGAGAGAAGTGAACAGGTGTTTGTTCATCAAGCAGGAGCTGCGCGCACACCGTGTGCCCGGCTTGATCTCAGCTTGGGTCTGGTGCGAGTGTTGGGGCTGCTGGGTTATTGAGGGCTACCGCCAAAACTGGGCGCGTTTTGCCAGCTTTGTAGGTGTGCGGTGAGATGTCTTGTTTCGGTCGAGGTGGTCGAGCTGTGCAATGAGCCGCAGTGGGTGGCACACAGTGTGTGTGCCACCTGCCGTGGGCGGGTGCTCTAGTGCTTGGGCTTTTTCTGCGGGGGAAGATCTGTGCAGGTGCCGTGCGCCACTTCTGCCGCCATGCCGATCGACTCGCCCAGGGTGGGGTGCGGGTGGATGGTCTTGCCAATGTCCACCGCGTCACTGCCCATCTCAATAGCGAGGCAAACTTCGCTGATCAGATCGCCGGCACGAGTGCCGACGATGCCGCCACCGATGCAGCGACCCGTCTCTTTGTCGAAGAGCAGCTTGGAGAAGCCTTCGTCACGGGTGTTGGCGATGGCACGGCCTGAGGCTGCCCACGGGAATACCCCCTTGTCATAAGCGATGCCTTCGGCCTTGCATTGCTCCTCGGTTTTGCCCGCCCAAGCCACTTCTGGGTCGGTGTAGGCAACCGAGGGGATCTGCATCGGGTCGAAGGCTGTGGCTTGCAGTTTGGCATCGTTCTGGATGTCGCCTGCGGCCACTTCCGCTGCCACGTGCGCTTCGTGCACGGCCTTGTGCGCCAGCATCGGCTGGCCGACGATGTCACCGATGGCGAAGATGTGCGGCACGTTGGTGCGCATCTGGGCGTTGACGTCGATGAAGCCGCGATCAGAGACCGCCACACCCGCCTTGTCAGCGCCCAGCTTGCCGCCGTTGGGCGAGCGACCCACTGCCTGCAGCACCAGGTCGTAGACCTGCGGTTCTGCGGGGGCTTTGGCGCCTTCAAAGGTGACGTGGATGCCGTCTTTTTTGGCTTCTGCAGAGACTGTTTTGGTCTTCAGCATGGCGTGGTCAAAACGGTGCTTGTTCATCTTGTCCCAGACCTTGACCAGATCCCGGTCAGCGCCCTGCATCAGGCCGTCGAGCATCTCCACCACGTCGATGCGCGCACCGAGTGATGAGTAGACAGTCGCCATCTCCAGACCGATGATGCCGCCGCCGACCACCAGCATGCGCTTGGGCACAGACTTCAGGTTCAGCGCACCGGTGGAGTCGACGATGCGTGGATCATCGGGCAAGAAAGGCAGTTTCACTGACTGGCTGCCCGCGGCGATGATGCAGCGCTTGAACTTGATGGTCTGCTTGGCTTCGGTTTGGTCTTTGCCGTCGCCGGTGGTCTCGGTCACTTCCAGGTGGAAGGGGTCGAGGAACAGGCCGTTGCCGCGCACGGTTTGCACCTTGCGTGCTTTGGCCATGCCCGCCAGGCCGCCGGTGAGTTTGTTCACCACGCCGTCTTTGTGGGCGCGCAGCTTGTCGACGTCGATCGTAGGCTTGCCGAAGCTGATGCCCAGATCCGCCATGTGGCTGGCCTCGTCCATCACGTTTGCCACGTGCAAGAGCGCTTTGGACGGGATGCAACCGACGTTCAGGCAGACACCGCCGAGCGAGCTGTAACGCTCGACCAGCACGGTCTTGAGGCCCAGATCGGCGCCGCGAAAAGCGGCGCTGTATCCGCCTGGGCCTGCACCTATGACCAGCAGGTCGCATTCGATGTCGGCGCCGCCCGTGTGGCTGCTGGCCTGCGGAGCCTCGACGGCGGGAGCCGCTGCCACAGGCGCACTGGCGGGCGCTTCGGCTGCCGCGGCGATCTGCACTTCCATGACACCAATCACAGACCCTTCGCTGACCTTGTCGCCCACCTTCACCTGAACGCTGGTGACGGTGCCGGCAAAAGGAGCGGGCACCTCCATGCTTGCCTTGTCGGATTCCAGCGTGAGCAGTGAATCCTCGGCGGCGACGGTGTCGCCGACTGAGATCAGCACTTCGATGACTTCTACATCCGCCGAGTCGCCGATATCGGGGACTTCAATGGTTTTTAAATCGGCCATGACAACCCCCTCAGAGCAGAACGCGACGGATGTCGCTGATCAGTTTGCAGTAGTGCGCGACGAATCGCGCGGCGTCGGCACCGTCGATGATGCGGTGGTCGTAACTCATGTCCAGCGGACACATCAGGCGTGGCACGAATTCCTTGCCATCCCACACGGGCTGCATGCGCGCCCGGGTGATGCCGAGGATCGCGGCTTCCGGTGCATTGACGATGGGCGTGAACGCCGTGCCGCCGATGCCGCCGAGGCTGGAGATGGTCATGCTGGCGCCCTGCATCTCGGTGCCCTTGAGTTTCTTGTCACGGGCGCGCTTGGAGATGTCCATGATTTCTTCAGAGAGCTGATAGATGGACTTCTTATCCACGTCCTTGAACACCGGCACGACCAGGCCGTTGGGGGTGTCCACGGCGATGCCGATGTTGATGTACTTCTTGTAGATCAACGCCTCACCGTCAGCGGTGATCGAGCTGTTGAACTTGGGGAAGGCCTTCAAACAAGCGGCCAGCACCTTCATGTGAAACACCAGTGCAGTCACGCGAACGCCAGCTTTTTCAGCTTCGGTTTTGAGTGATTTGCGGAAGCTCTCGAGCTCCGTGATGTCCGCTTCGTCGTGGTGGGTGACCATCGGGATGTTGAGCCAAGCGCGGTGCAAATTTGCAGCGGAGAGCTTGGGGATACGGCCCATTTCAACGCGTTCGATCTCGCCGAACTTGCTGAAGTCGATCTCGGGGATCGGTGGGATGCCCGCGCCGCCGGTGGTGGCGACACCGCCCGGTGTGGACGCGCCTTCAAGCACGCTCTTGATGTATCCCTGAACGTCCTCTTTGAGGATGCGGCCCTTGCGGCCCTTGCCGCTGATCTTGCTCAGATCTGCACCCAGTTCGCGGGCGAACTTGCGAATCGCAGGCGAGGCGTGGGACTTGCCATTGGCTACACTGGCGGTGGGCGAGTTGGCGGGCTGTGCGACAGGCGCTTTGGCGGCGGGTGCCGGGCTCGGCGCGGCGGCGGGCTGTGGCGCTGTTGCAGGCGCAGACGCTGCTGCCGGGGCAGCGGCGACACCTTGCAATACCACGACCAAATCACCGGCGCTGACCTTGTCGCCAAGTTTCACGCTGATGGACAGCACAACGCCTGCAGCAGAGCTGGGAACCTCCATGCTCGCCTTGTCGGTCTCCAGTGAGATCAGGGAGTCCTCGACCGCCACAGTGTCGCCGACGGCGACCAGCAGCTCGATGACTTCCACGTCTTTGCTGTCGCCGATGTCGGGCACGATCACCTGGATCTCGCTTGGGGTGGCGGCTGGTGCGACCAAAGGTGCCGCTGCTGCGGGCTCTGCCGCTGCTGGGGCTGCACTCTCGGCGGGTGCCGTGGCACTGGCCTCGAGGATGATGACCAGGTCCCCTTCGTTGGCCTTGTCGCCCACAGCGATCTTCACTTCTTTGACCACGCCGGCGGCAGAGGAGGGAATCTCCATGCTCGCCTTGTCGGATTCTACTGTGAGAAGGCTGTCTTCGACGGCGACTGTGTCGCCGACATTGACCAGCACTTCGATTACCTCAACATCTTTGGAATCGCCGATGTCAGGCACGTGAACTTCAATCAGATTGCTCATTACTGTTCTCCGTTTTCCGTTGCCTTAAACCGTGATGGGGTTGGGTTTGTCGGGGTTGAGGCCATACTTCTTGATCGCCTTGCTCACCACACTCATCTCCAGCTTGCCGTCGTCGGCGAGGGCGCGCAGCGCGGAGACCACCACATAGCGGGCGTCGACTTCAAAGAAGTCACGCAGTGCGTCACGGGTATCGGAGCGACCGAAGCCGTCGGTGCCTAGCACCTTGTAGCTGCCAGCAATCCAGCCGCGAATCTGCTCGGCGTGGTTCTTCATGTAGTCGCTCGCCGCGACCACCGGGCAATCTGTGCCGTTCAATGAATCGGAGACAAATGCTGTCTTCTGGGTCTTCTCAGAGTTGAGCAGGTTCCAGCGGTCCACCGCCTGGCCGTCACGTGCAAGCTCATTAAAGCTGGTGACACTCCAGACGTCGGAGTCGACGCTCCACTCTTCTTTGAGCATGGTCGCTGCTTTTTCCACTTCGCGCAGAATGGTGCCGGAGCCGAGCAGGGTGACGCGCTTTTTGCCTTTTCCACCGGCCTTGAGCTTGTACATGCCGCGCACGATACCTTCTTCACTCCCGGCGGGCATGGCGGGGTGGCTGTAGTTCTCGTTCATGGTGGTGATGTAGTAGAAGATGTTTTCTTGATCTTCGTACATGCGCTTCATGCCGTTCTGGATGATCACGGCCAGCTCGTAGGCGTAACAGGGGTCGTAGCTGACGCAGTTGGGGATGGTGTTGGCTTGGATGTGGCTGTGGCCGTCCTCGTGCTGCAAGCCCTCGCCGTTGAGCGTGGTGCGTCCAGCGGTGCCGCCGATCATGAAACCACGGGCACTCATGTCACCCGCCAGCCAGGCGAGATCGCCGATGCGCTGGAAGCCAAACATGGAGTAGTAGATGTAGAAAGGCACCATGTTCACGCCGTGTGTGGAGTAGGCGGTCGCCGCGGCGATCCAGGAACTCATGGCGCCGGCTTCGTTGATGCCCTCTTCCAAGATCTGACCGGACTTGTCTTCCTTGTAGTACATGATTTGGTCACGATCCTGCGGCTCATACAGCTGCCCTACAGAGCTGTAGATACCGAGCTGGCGGAACATGCCTTCCATGCCGAAGGTGCGTGCCTCGTCGGGCACGATGGGCACGATGTTGTTGCCGATCTTCTTGTCTTTGGTCAGCGCGGTGAGGATACGCACAAAGGCCATGGTGGTGGACATCTCGCGCTCACCGGAATCACCGAGCAAGGATTTGAAGGTGTCCAGTGCAGGCACCTCCAAGGGCGCAGCGAACTTCTTACGCTGTGGCAAGTAACCGCCGAGCTTCTTGCGCTGCTCGTGCATGTACTTGATAGCGGGGTGCTCGGGGTCTGGCTTGATGTACTCCAAGTCTTCGACCTGCTTGTCGTCGAGCTGGATATTGAAGCGGTCACGCATCTTCTTCAGCGAGCCAATCGCCATCTTCTTTTGCGAGTGCGTGGTGTTGGTGCCTTCGCCGGATTCGCCCATGCCGTAGCCCTTGACCGTTTTGGCCAGGATAACGGTGGGTTGATCGGTGTTTTGTATAGCCTGGTGGTAGGCCGCGTAGACCTTGTGTGGGTCGTGGCCGCCGCGGTTCAGGCGCCAGATGTCCTCATCGGTCAAATTGGCGACCATCTTCTTGGTTTCTTCGTAACGGTTGAAGAAATTCTCGCGGGTGTACTTGCCGCCCTTGGCTTTGCAGTTCTGGTACTCGCCGTCGACCACTTCCATCATCAGCTCTTTGAGCTTGCCGTCGTGGTCTTGTGCCAGCAGCGGATCCCAGTAGGAGCCCCAGACGACTTTGATGACGTTCCAGCCCGCGCCGCGGAATACGCCTTCGAGTTCTTGGATGATCTTGCCGTTGCCGCGCACAGGGCCGTCGAGGCGCTGCAGGTTGCAGTTGATGACAAAGTTCAGGTTGCCCAGCTTCTCGCGCCCGGCCAGGGCGATCGCGCCCAAAGATTCCGGCTCATCCGTCTCGCCGTCACCCAAAAATGCCCAGACCTGGCGGTTGTCGGTTTTGGCGACGCCGCGGTGGTGCAGGTACTTGAGGAAGCGTGCCTGGTAGATCGCGCAGATGGGCCCCAGACCCATGGACACCGTGGGGAACTGCCAGAAATCGGGCATCAACCACGGGTGCGGGTAGGAGGGCAGGCCTTTGCCGTCGGCTTCGCGACGGAAGTTATCGAGCTGCTCTTCGGTGAGACGGCCCTCAAGGAAGGCGCGCGAATAGACACCGGGCGAGCTGTGGCCCTGCACGAACACCAGATCACCGCCGTGCTCGGCAGTGGGGGCGTGGAAGAAGTGGTTAAAACCCACATCATAGAGCGTGGCGGATGAAGCGAAGCTGGAAATGTGACCGCCCAAGCTCGAATCGCGCTGGTTGGCTTTTTGCACCATTGCGGCAGCGTTCCAGCGGATCATGGAGCGCAGCTGGTGCTCCAGCTCGGCGTCGCCGGGCATCGGCGTCTGGTGGCTGACCGGGATGGTATTGATATAGGCCGTGGTGGCTGAATAAGGCAGATTGGCACCGGCTCGACGGGACTGGTCGATCATGCGCTCAAGCAGGAAGTGTGCTCGCTCTACGCCTTCGTGCTCGATAACCGCATTGAGTGCATCCTGCCACTCCTGCGTCTCTAAGGGATCCACATCTGGGGTATTCGCCATCGGGTAATCTCCATCATCATGGGTGCGGTGCGCCTTGTTCAGCTCGTACCACTTATTTAGTTGTCACACAGCTCTGCGACTGCATTGCATCGGATTATCCGATTATTGCGCCTTCGATATAAGCCACAATTCGGCTAACTGTTGGCCGAACAGATCGTTGCAAACGAAATGATTGCGCACTCATTCAGTTCTGGAGCTGCGAAATTTTGGATGTCAAAGGCAGAGAATTGGGTGTAGGGCACTATCGGCACAAAACTTGTGGTGTAAATAGGCAGGTGTTGCCAAGGTGGCAATGGGGTATCATTCGCCGCTAAATTTTCTTTAAATTCAAAAAGATATTCATTCGCGATGCTGCATTATATTTCCAAGTACCAGCTTACAACGAATCCGCGCTCAGATATACTTTCGGGCTTGACGGTCGCCATTGCGCTCGTGCCCGAAGCGGTTGCCTTTGCCTTTGTCGCCAGCGTCGATCCCCTGGTGGGTCTGTACGCGGCGTTCATCATCTGTCTGCTGACGTCTTTGTTGGGCGGGCGGCCGGGTATGATCTCCGGCGCAACCGGCGCTCTGGCCGTGGTCATCACCTCTTTGGTGGTGGAGCACGGGGTCGAGTATTTGTTCGCCACCGTGGTGTTGATGGGCTTGATCCAAATATTGGTCGGCGTGCTGCGACTGGGCAAGTTTATTCGCCTGGTGCCGCATCCGGTGATGCTCGGTTTTGTCAACGGTCTGGCCATCGTCATCTTCCTCGCCCAGCGCGGGCAGTTCATGGAGAACGGCGAGTGGTTGAGCGGTCAGCCGATGTACTTGATGTTGGGTTTTGTCGCGCTGACACTGGGTTTGATCTTTGCGCTTCCGCTCTTGTTGCCCGCAGTGACACGCGTCGTGCCCGCTCCCTTGATCGCCATTGTCACCACCACCTTGATCGTGATTGGCCTGGACGTGGACACCCGCGTAGTCGCCGACATGGCCTCAGTGAAGGGCGGCCTGCCGCTGTTTCACATGCCAGCTGTGCCCTTTGATCTAGAGACGCTGTGGATTGTATTCCCCTACGCGGTCATCCTCGCGGCGATTGGTTTGATCGAGTCACTGCTGACACTCAACCTGATCGACGAGATGACCGACACCCGTGGCCAGACCTCGCGCGAGTGCTTGGGTCAGGGCGCGGCGAACGTTGTCACCGGGTTTTTCGGCGGCATGGGCGGCTGCGCCATGATTGGTCAGTCCATGATCAACATCAATTCGGGCGGTCGCGGACGATTGTCCGGCCTCGCGGCGGCGCTGTTTTTGATTCTGTTTATCTTGATTGGCTCGCCACTGATCGAAGCCATCCCCTTGGCGGCCTTGGTTGGCTTGATGTTTTTTGTGGTGATCAAAACCTTCGCCTGGGCCTCCTTAAAGGTGCTGCGCCAAGTGCCTAAGGAAGACTATTTTGTGATGGTTCTGGTCACCGTGACCACGGTTGCCACCGATCTGGCCATCGCCGTGTTGATCGGGGTGGTCGCCTCCGCGCTGGTGTTCGCCTGGAAATCCGCGCACAACATCTGGGCCGATGCTTCGGTCAGCAAAGATGGTTCGCGGGTGTATCGCCTGCACGGACCTTTGTTCTTCGGTTCGATCGCTACCTTTCGCGATCTGTTTGATCCCAAGAATGACCCCGATGACGTGGTGCTGGATTTTGGCAGTTGCCGAGTGTGGGACCATTCTGCGCTGGAAGCCATCGATGCGCTCGCCACGCGCTATCAGGATCAGGGCAAGCGTCTGCACCTCACCCACCTCAGCTCTGATTGCATTTTGTTGTTGAAAAATGCGGGCACCATGGTGGAAGTGAACAGTGTCGAGGACCCGCACTACCGCGTGGTCGTGGATTACGCGCGCGAGATCGGCACAGCGTCATGAGCTGGCGCCGGCTCATGCTGAAGCCGGTGTTTTGTTGGGTGGCGTTGTTTGTCTCGCTGTTTGTCTCGCTGCTCGGGGCGGTGCCACTCGGCGCCGCCGAGTGGATAAGCCAGCAGCGGGTATCGCTTCCGGTGATCACTCTGCGGCAGCTGCTCGCAGAGGGCTCCGGCCTGCAGGCGAGCGACGAGCGCGGGGAGCTGCACTACACGCGGGTCTCTGCACAGGTTGTCTCGCTCGACGCGTTGAGCGAGCAATCGCAAGACTGGCCCGTGTACGTGCCGGACCGCTGGACAGCCAAAGCCCAGATTGAGGTGTTGGACGAACAGGCTTTTTATGGCCTGTTGTCTGCCGGGGCCGGTCGGCCGGTCATCTACCTGCACGGTTACAACGAAAGTTTTCACAGATCCGTGCGGCGGGCCTTGCTGCTGCGCCAGCGCTTGGGCTTGGCGGGGCGTTTGGTGCTGCTGAGCTGGCCCTCCGATGGCAACATCATCAATTACACCCGGGACGAGGCCGATCTCTACTGGAGTGTGCCCTACATCCGTCGCGTGCTGGAGCGGCTGAGTGCCGAGTATGGGGCGGGCGGCTTTGAATTGATCGCCCACAGCCTGGGCGGCAGGGGCTTGGCGCTGGCCTTGGCGCAGCTGCACGACCAACGGCCTGAGTTGGGGCCGGTAGCGGCTCAAGTTATCTTTGTGGCAGCGGACATGGACGCCACTGTGTTTGCGGATCGGCAGGCGAAGATCGTCGCGAATGCGCAGCGTGTCAGCCTTTACACTTCTAAACTTGACGAACCCTTGGCGCTGTCCGCGACCCTGCACGGCTACCCGCGATTGGGGCAGAGTGGCATGCACACAGCGGTGCTGGATGGGATAGAGGTGATCGATGTGACGGGCGTGCCGCGGCGGCGGCCATCGGGCCATAACTACCACCTGGGCAGCCCTGTTGTTCAGGCCGATTTGCGCGCTGTTCTGGCGGGGAAGTCTCCTCAGCTCAGGCGATTGCTCAGACAAAAAGGCGCTCAGCACTGGATGTTAGCGCCAGTGCGTTGAGGCTTAGTTGCTCGTGCGCTGCTAATGAATACTACGAAAACCCTCCACTTTTGCCGTGTCTGGCCGCTCAAAGCGCTGAAGCATGGCAATTATTAGCTGGCATGGCCGCATTTTAATTTGGGTTGAGCACGGCAATTGGGGAGACACCAGCAGAGACCGCTGCAGTGCAAGGTGGTTTTTGCAGCGCTGGATCTTGGCGTGTTCACGGCGTGTGAATGCGACAGCCCGGGGTGAATTCCCTCGAACTTGCCCCTGGTTTTTAAGGAAAGCTTCAAGGCGCCACGGTGCAATTGTATCTCGTGGCATGGTTTTGATGATGGCTAGCGGGAGGTTGTGATTATACATTTAAGCAAATTGAGCAGGTTGTCGATGCTGTTGCTGATCACGACTTTTGCCGTCATTGCGTCGCTGTTTTTGAGCTGTTTATTCTTGTGGCTGATCGCTGGACAGCTGAGCGGCGCTGCCATCTTTATCGCGGTCATCAATCCCCTGTTGATCGCGCCCATCGTCTCGTGGCAGTTCAGCGGGGTGGTCATCAAGCTCGCTCGCGCCGAGTCCAGAGCGCGTTATTTGGCCTCCATCGATCAGCTCTCCAGAACCCTCACACGGCGTGCCTTTCACGAGGCTGCTGTGCCGCTGTTCAAATTGCACGTCAGGGAGCGGGCGGAGATGGCCTTGATCTACATCGATCTGGACCATTTCAAAGCGATCAACGACAACCACGGCCACGGCGTCGGTGATGAGGCGATCAAACACTTCGGGATTTCGCTGCGCAAGAGCATCCGCGGCAGTGATTTGGTGGGCCGCATCGGCGGTGAAGAATTCGCCATTGCCGCGCCGCGCACCGACGTGATTGGCGCGGTTAAACTGGCGGAGCAGGTGCGGGAGACCGCCGAGCAGATTCGCGTAGTGACCGACGATGGCAGCGTGGTGCAATTCACCGTGTCGCTGGGGATTTCTGTCTACTCAGTGGACAACGCTTGCAGTTTTGAAGAGCTCTCACGTCAGGCTGACGACGCGCTCTACGCCGCCAAAGACGAGGGGCGCAACACCTTTACCGTGCACAAGCTCAGCCGCGCCGCACTCAAAGCACAGACCGTGTTGTTGGACAACAAACAAAACTATTGCTGAGCTTGTAATGCCGCCAGTGCAGCTTCACTTCTGCAGATGATCACGCGTGTGCCTGTGTCGACCACGGGCCGTTGCATCACCGCCGGGTGCGCGGCGATCAGCGCCGCGATTTGCTGCGCATCTTGTTTGTCGTCCACCGCGAGCCCTGCAGCGCTCGCATCCGCCCAGCGCACAAAATCCGCCGCCGGGGAGGCGCTGCGGTCAAACAAATCCAGCAATTCCTCCACGCCCAGCGGCGACTCCAGATAAGCAATCTGCTGGAACTCCTGCTGCACGGCCTCGAGATGCGCCAGTGCCGCGCGGGATTTGCTGCAGCGGGGGTTGTGGTAGAGCTTCATGTTTTCGCCTTTTCATTGCTGCGTCTATACTGCTGCACGCTTTCATCTGCCCATGCGGTGACTGGGCTCATCTGACACGCAGGCGCTTCAGCCCAGGGTGGCTTTCAGCACAGCGCCGCGCGGGCTGTCTTCCACGGCTTGCAAGCGCACTTGGCTTACGGGGGCATTGGGCAGTCTGTTGTTTTCAACCGCGCAGTGCACCCGCAAGTAGTTGTCACTGTAGCCGCTGAGCAAGGTCGTTCCGTCGCCGAGATCGATGCGCTTGCCCTCCCAAAGAACCTCCACCGTGCGGCCAATGAACTGCTGTTGGTAGTCCGCTTTTTGCCGTGCACTCAGCGCGTGCAGTTCGCGCGAGCGCTCGGCGCGGGTCTGCTTGTCGACGGGGTCGGGCAGGCGCGCGGCCTTGGTGCCCTCGCGGCGCGAGTAGTTGAATATATGCAGGTGGCCAAAGCCGATGCGTTCCACGGTCTCCAGAGTCTGCGCCCACTCGGCTTCGGTCTCGCCGGGGAAGCCGACGATGATGTCGCTGGTGACGTTGAAGTCTTTGACCTGCGCGCGGGCGGACTCGATCAGCGCTTCGAATTCCGCCGTCTTGCAGCGCCTCGCCATGCGCCGCAGCACCGTGTCGGAGCCGCTCTGCAGTGGCAGGTGCATGTGCGGCATCAAGCGGGGGTTCTGGAACAGGGACCAGAAGTCAGGCGGCAGATCCCAGGGCTCCACCGAGGCAAAACGCAAGCGTGGCAGGTCGGTGTCGGCGAGAATAGCGCGCACCAATTCGCTGAGGCTGCTGTCGGTGTCCGAGCCGTACCCGCCCACGTGCACACCGGTCAGCACCGCTTCTTGCACGCCGAAGGCGGCGAGTCGGTTGATCTCGTCCACCACCTCTTGGATCGGGCGCGAGCGCTCATCGCCCCGCAGGGAGGTGACAATGCAGTAGGTGCAGCGGTAGCGGCAGCCGTCCTGCACCTTGATAAAGGCGCGCTGCCGATTGCGCAGGAACAAGCTTGGCTCGGCCGGGGTGGTGGCGATCTCGGGCATGGTGGGCACCAGCCCGGCTTCACGCGCGAGCGCGACGAGGCTGTCTTTGTCGGCGTTGTCCACCACCAGGTCCACACCCAGTTCGCCGGCCACTTCTTCGCTGGAGAGGGTGGCGTGGCAGCCGGTGACAACAATTTTTGCCTGCGGGTTGGAGCGGTGCAAGCGGTGCAATGTCTGCCGCGATTTGCGCACCGCTTCCGCTGTCACGGCGCAGGTGTTCAGCACCGCCACCTGAGCGCTCTCGATGGTGGGGGCGAGTGTGACCCCGTGCTCGCGGAATTGGTCGGCCCAAGTTTCGAGCTCGGCTTCGTTGAGGCGGCAGCCCAGTGCCTGCAGATAAACTTGCATCGATGCGTATTCAGTGTGAATGGAAGAGAGCGCGATTATACGGCACTGCAGCACCCGGCGTGACAATGCGGGAACACTTGGTTACAAAGAAGGTCTAAAGTTATTGCTATTGTCACGGAATATAACAGCTCTAGCGGCTGTATTCATCAGAGAGTAATATTATGAAATTCAAACACCTAGTGGGTTTGTCGGTGGCTTTCGCCAGCGTTGCGGGTTTGGGCGGATGCGCCGCGACCACCTCGAGTGTGTCGCCCGGTGCCGATGTGCATTACGACGCGCACTACGATTTCTCCGATAAAAAGCGCATCGCCGATGACCTGACGGCCAGTTTGCTGAACACCGTCGATCTGAGCGGATCGGGCGTCAAGCCCGTGTTGGTGGTCTACCCGGTGGCCAATGAAACGGCTGAGCACATCAGCACCAGCGGCATCACCGATGACATTCGCCTCGCGCTGCTGCGCGCGGGCAAATACCGTTTTGTCAGCAAGACCCAGCGCGACAACTTGATGGCGGAGCAAGCGCACCAGCAAGCCAATGGAGCCGCGGCGAGCCGCGCAGCAGTGGGCCAGCAAATGGGCGCTGATTTCATCCTGTCCGGCACCTTGCGCTCCATCGAAAAGCAGCAGGTCAAACAGTGGCGCTTGAACAAAAAAGAGATGGTCTATTACAGCCTCAACTTGGAGCTGACCGATCTCAGCAGCGGCGAGATCACCTGGGCGGACAAGGCCGAACTGGCGCGCGAATCTTCGCGTCCCATCATCGGTTGGTAATAAACCATGCTGACATGCTGTAAGCGTGGCGCGCGCGGCGCCGCCTTGCTGTTGTGCCTCTCGCTCGGTGGCTGTGCGACCGCGGTGTTTGACGAAGCGCGCTCTCACTATTACGCCGGTGATCCAGTGGCAGGTGTGGCGGTGCTCGACAAGGCCGCAGCCGAAGAGGGGATCCCGGCCCGCGACACTTTGTTGTTGCATCTGGAGCGCGGGCTGATGCTGTATCGTGCGGGTTTGTTTGCGGAGAGTGCCAAAGCTTTTTTGGCGGCCTCCGATTTCATCGAACAGCACCAGAAGATCAGCGTCAGCGGGCAGGCGAAAACCCTGCTCAGCAACGACTGGAGCACCGCCTACCTCGGCGAATACAGCGAGCAGCTGTGGACGCACAGTTACGCCATGATGAGCTTTATTCGGGCGGGTGCCCCAGAGAGCGCCGCGGTGGAAGCGAGGCGGGCGCTGCAAGCCTTGGAGACGCACGGGGAGTCATTGGACGGCGCGCTGTTCAGCCGTGCACTGATAGCCTTGAGCTTTGAATTGGCGGAGCAATACAACGACGCCTACGTCGCGTACCGGCAATTGCATGAGCTCCTGCCAGACGCCGCGAGCATGGCCCAGGCCACCTACCGCATGGCACAGCGGGTGGGCAGCGAGAGTGGTGAGAGCTGGCGCGAGAAAGTCGCGCCAGATCTCTGGACGCAGTATGGGCTGGAAGGAGGGGAGGCAATTCTCTTCATCAGCGCGGGCCGCGGCCCGCGCAAACACAGTGGTTCCATCTTCTACGGCAGCGAGCGCCTGTCGTTCCCCAGCTACGAACTCTCCTCCCGGGCTAGCGGCTCGCTGCGGCTCAGCGATGGCCAGGGCCAGCCATTGGCGGTCCAGCGCGTCAGCACCGACATGTCGAGCGTGGCGCAGCGCACCTTGGACGCCAGGGGCAAAAAGGTCTTGGCCAAAGCACTGCTGCGTGGCAGGCTGAAGCACGAGTTGGTGAACGAGCTGCGCGACGACAACGCGGCGGCGGCCGAAGTGCTGAACCTCGTATTCTTTTTGCTCGAAGAGGCGGACACACGGGGCTGGGAGAGCTTGCCCGCGCGCTTGACCTTGGTGCGTGTGCCGCTTGCGCCGCAGCAGCAAATCCTCAGGGTTCAACTCGGTGAGCAGAGCGTCGAGT
Organism: Granulosicoccaceae bacterium; assembly: GCA_033852095.1. Lineage (GTDB taxonomy): Bacteria > Pseudomonadota > Gammaproteobacteria > CALCKW01 > CALCKW01 > CALCKW01. The sequence continues at coordinate 14,866 of JAWSVD010000236.1, forward strand.
TGGCGCTCGACCCGGATGAGCGCGATCTGCCGCAGTTGTTTTCGGTGCATTTTTAGGGCGCTAGTTCAGCGCCCGGGCGCCCTGACCCTTGTGGAGTCAACGAAGCCGTGAATTGCCCGATGAGTGATAACCCTGAGCTGCCAGCACACATCAATTTGGGCAGCGTGCCGCCCACGGCGCATCTCAAGGCTTCTGTGCTGTCGATGGGGCTCAAGCGCATCGATGAGGCGCAGTGGCTGTGCCGCGAGGGGCTCAACTTCGACGCCTACAGGGCGAACAAAATAGACCGCACCGGCGAATTGGGCAGCAAGGTCTTGGACACCAGCCCCGCATGTGCAGCGGCGGTTGCAGAGCTGCGGGCAGGGGTAGAGCAGGCCACAGAGCAGCGCATCGATGCCCTGGGCTCGGTCAGTGAGCAGCTTTACGCGCTGTCGCTTTGCGTGGCGGAAGACCTGTGTATCTTGTTGCCCTCAAATGCTGGCTACCTATTGGCCGGTGCCCACCTGTGTGCCCCCAGTCACTGGCGTCTAGAAGACAAAATCGGCAAGTCCATGGACCCCATCCACGCGCCAGTGCCGGGCTACGACGCTTCACTCGCGCGTTCGGTCAATCGTTTCCTCGACAAAATGCCCGAGGGGCAATTCATCGCGCGCTTCAACTGGTCGCTCGATGCTGAGCCCACGCTCTGCCAGCGGCCCGCAGTCGGCGCCGCAATGCAACAGGGTGCATTGGCCTGGTACCGCACGGAGCGGCAGACGCTTCGCCGCCTGCCACGCAGCGGCGCGATTGTCTTTGCGATCTTGGTGCAGCAGTGGCCACTGTGGCACATGGCGACGCGCCCGGACGATCAGGCGCTGTTACTGCAGGCCATCGAGCGGCTCTCGCCAACGCTGCGCGCCTACAAGAACCTGCACGATGGCCGCACGGTGGATTGGTCTAAGCCAAGCAGCGGCAGTTGATCCGCGGTTTATTTGCTTGTGAAGGCCGTTTCTGCAGTTTAAAACGTCGATGTTCCGTGTGCTGAACGGGCCTGGAAAATTGACGGCCGCCCTTACATTTCAGAGCAATTGCCGCTGGCTTTGGTTTGTTGCGCCTTATCAGGCTAAAATACTGGATTTGCTGCACCACAATTCAGGCAATTGCTCATGATCATAAAACCCAAAATCCGAGGCTTCATCTGTACCACTGCGCACCCTGCGGGCTGCGAACAAAATGTTCGCACGCAGATTGCGAAAGTAAGAGAGGGCGGAGTGCTAGAAAATGCCCCGCAGCGGGTTTTGGTGATTGGCGCGTCCAGCGGCTACGGCATGGCCTCGCGCATCACGGCAGCTTTTGGCGGCGGCGCATCGACCCTTGGTGTCTTTTTTGAAAAGCCAGCAACCGAGAAGAAGCCCGGCACCGCCGGTTGGTACAACGCGGCAGCCTTCGACAAAATCGCCCACGAAGAAGGGCTGTACGCCAAGAGTTTCAACGGCGACGCCTTCTCCGATGAAATGCGTGCCGCGGTGATCGCGACGATCAAAGAAGACCTGGGTCAGATTGATCTGGTGGTCTATTCGCTGGCCTCGCCAGTGCGCAAACTGCCCGGCGGAGGCGACTTGATCCGCTCCGTGCTCAAGCCCATCGGCGAGACCTACAAATCCACCGCTATCGACACCAACAAAGACCAGATCATCAACGCCGAGATCGAGCCCGCGACAGAGGAAGAGATAGACGCCACAGTTACCGTCATGGGCGGGCAGGATTGGGAGCTCTGGATAGACGCACTCAGTGAAGCCGGTGTGATGGCCGATGGCGCGAAGAGCGTGGCCTACAGCTACATTGGCACCGAGATCACCTGGCCTATCTACTGGCACGGGGCGCTGGGTAAAGCCAAGCAAGATCTCGATCGCGCTGCTGATGTCATTAGCCAGCGATTGAGCAGCACGGGTGGACGTGCCAACATCGCCGTATTGAAATCGGTGGTGACCCAGGCGAGCTCCGCTATTCCGGTGATGCCACTGTACCTGTCCATGGTGTTTAAAATCATGAAATCTGAAGGGGTGCACGAGGTCGTCATCGATCAGATCGACCGCCTGTTCCGCACTCGCCTGCTGGAAGAGAGCCCGGCGACAGATGACAGCCGTCGACTGCGCTTGGACGACTGGGAGCTGCGCGATGACATTCAAGACCAGTGCATGGCACTGTGGCCCAAAGTGACCTCCGAAAACCTCTTCGAACTGACTGACTACGCTTATTACAAGCTTGAGTTCCTGCGTTTGTTTGGCTTCGAAATCGACGGTATTGACTACGAGCAGGAAGTCGACACAGCGGTACCGTTTGATGTAATCACGATCTGATTAGCAGCGCCCTTGCGGCAATGGAGTTCCCCCTCCGTGAGGAGTTCCATTGTTGCGGGCCCCCCTTTTGATTACACTGGACGGGTTTTTGCAGAATCTGTCTTTGCAGGCAGATTTAGAACAGCAGATAAGCCCATGGCAACGCATATTTCGAAGTGAATTACACTCGCTCTGCGAGTCTCTTAGACTGTTCAAGCCCGTTACAAAATTGATTCTGTAGCGTGTCTCGAAGACCATGTTCTGCACACGCACAATTCCTAGAAAGCTCCCGCTTTATAACCTCCGCTATCCCATCGAAGTGCCACCGACCTGTTTGACCACGTTGAATAACCGTGCGGCCTATCGTGCTGTCGCAAGCACCCTTGCTTCGTGGTGCACTGCTTGAGCAGACACGCGTTTATTCTGATTGTCATTAAAACGGATTAATGTGCAAAAAACTCTGTGAGCAGCTGTATTGAACAGCGTTCAATCTGAAGCCTGTCATTTGGTGCCTATACGACAAGCATGGATGGCTAGTTTGGCGCTGATTCTACTTCCTCACACGGCTTGACAACAGGCAGGGCGTTTCACGGGGTGTTTGTTGATGTATGCGCACGTATATGCCGTGTCAATTCGATTTAAAAAACGTCATCCGAACACTGACAAAATTTAGGAGCAGCTATTTCACCATGGCGCACATTTGCACATCTTTACCGAACTACAGCACAGATATGAAGGTTTCATCAAGCCAATTGGTTACGGATTTGGATACAAATTCGGCTTTGTAACTTTACAGATTGGAAATGTTACCGATAGAGACCTTGGCAGGATTCGGGTGAAGTCTGGATCCACGTGTGAATATCTTTGTTTGTTATCACCCGATTCTCGGAAGAATGAAGGTGTGTCGTCAGTGAATGGCTTGCACATCGGTGACAGAAAATGACGGACAAAGATTATGACTGCGAGCAAGCAACTTAATGATCGGCAACTGGTGAGAACATCGATGGATAGAGAAAATGAATTGACTGGCAAAGGCGCACAGTCCGGTGTTCTGCAAGCATTGCTGGCTGCACAGGCTGTAATAGAGTTCAACCTCGACGGAACGGTCATAGCCGCCAATGAAAATTTCCTTGAAGTGATGGGCTACGAACTTGAAGAAATTCAAGGTAAGCATCACCGCATGTTTTGCAGCGAGCAGCAATCTAGCCGACCTGAATACGAGATTTTCTGGGAGAATCTTAGGGAAGGGGAATCAATTTCTAAAAATTTCAGCCGAGTGAAAAAATCGGGTGAAATTGTGTGGCTCAAAGCCTCATACAACCCGGTTTATGATGAGCAAGGTGAACTAAAAGGCATCGTCAAATTCGCAGTCGATATCACTGAGAGTGTCCTGAAACAAGGAAGTGACACTGCAATGCTAGCGGCACTTGACCGTGTGCAGGCAGTGATTGAATTTGACGTGGAAGGGAACATACTCAGGGCGAATGAGAACTTCCTGAGCGTGACGGGTTATAAACTTGCGGAAATCGTGGGCAAGCACCACCGCATATTCTGTGATCCTGAATACACCGCAACCGAAGAGTACCAGCAATTTTGGGCCACCTTAGGCGGTGGAGAATTTGTGGCATCGGAGTTCAAACGAATCACGAAAACGGGTGATGAGATTTGGATAAACGCGTCTTATAACCCGGTTTTTGATGCGGAAAACCGTGTTACAGGCGTCATAAAATACGCGACAGACATTACTGAGAGTATTGCCCTAAAAACCAAAGCAGCATCGATCGCGACAGCACTTGACCGTGTGCAGGCAGTGATTGAATTTGACGTGGAAGGAAAGATACTGAGGGCCAATGAGAACTTCCTGAGCGTGACGGGTTATCAGCTCGAGGAAGTTGTGGGTCGGCATCACCGCATATTTTGTGATCCTGAATACGTGTCAACGGATGAGTATCAACAGTTTTGGGGCAAGCTGCGCAGTGGGGAGTTTGTCGCATCTGAATTCAGGCGATTTACCAAAACAGGCAAAGAAGTGTGGATAAACGCGTCGTACAATCCTGTTTTTGATACAGACAATCGTGTTGTTGGCGTCATAAAATACGCGACTGATATCACAGCATCAAAGCGAGAACAGGCGGAGGCCAGCGGTAAAATTGATGCGATTGAACGATCGCAGGCAGTGATTGAGTTTACACCTGAAGGTGACATTATTCGTGCGAATGAAAATTTCCTGGCTGTTACCGGCTATGAAGAAGGTGACATCATTGGGCAGCACCACAGTATATTTTGCGAGAAAATATACACCGAAAGTCATGAGTACAGAGAGTTCTGGAAGTCTTTGAAAGGCGGTGATTATTCAGCTGATGAGTATAAGCGCATCACGAGAACGGGTGAAGAAATTTGGATCAATGCCTCCTATAACCCTGTGTTTGACGCAAGTGGGAGAGTTTCAAAGGTGGTGAAATTTGCCTCTGACATTACCCAAATGAAAACTGAGTCATTGGAGAATGCCGGCAAGATGGCCGCCCTGAACCGCAGCCGGGCGATCATCGAATTCGATCTGGACGGCAACATCATCACCGCCAACGAAGCGTTCTTGAGCACGCTTAACTACCAGTTGAAAGAGATCATTGGCAAACATCACAGCATGTTTTGTAAGAGTGATTACGTCAATTCCCCTGAGTACAAAGATTTCTGGGCTAACCTGAAAAGCGGTAATTTTGACAGCGGGCGCTACATGCGTCTGGCGCGTGATAACAGTGAAGTGTGGATAAACGCCTCATATAATCCTATTTTTGATGCGGACGGGAAGGCCTACAAGGTCGTCAAGTTTGCCTCTGATATCTCCTCTCAGGTCGAGGTAGAGAAGAATGTTCGGCGCCTGGCCGGTGAATTCTCGCATGCAGCCACGGTGATATCCGAACGGTCGAGCAGCGTTGCCAGTTCCGCGCAGTCGCTGGGCGCCAACACCGAGGAGATGAACGCCGCCGTGGAGGAACTCACGGCGTCCATTGACTCGATTGCCTCTAACAGCAAAAACGCTGATGGCATGGCACGTACCACGCAGATCGCCGCCGAGCATGGCGCCAAAGCAATCAGTGATTCAATAGAGGCCATGGACCTGATCAATAAATCCGCTGAAGGCATTGGTGAGATCGTGATGGTGATCAGCGAGATAGCCAGCCAGACAAATCTGCTGGCCTTCAACGCGGCGATCGAAGCGGCCAGAGCGGGTGAGCACGGTCTTGGATTCTCGGTGGTCGCGGACGAAGTGCGCAAGCTCGCCGAGCGTTCCTCGCAGGCGACCAAGGAAATAACGCAGCTGATCAATGAATCGATTAAACGCGTGAACCAGGGCAGTGCCACGTCTCAAGAGGCGGTGAAATCCTTCAAGGAGATCGTCGGCGGGGTGGACGAGACCACCCGAGCGATATCCGAAATCTCGTGCGCAGCGGAGGAACAATTGATCGCCGCTCGCGAAGTCAGCACCGCAATTCAGCAGATTTCTGAGGCTTCTGAGAGCTCGGCGGCGACTGCAGAGAGCATTGCGCAGGCGACCACAGAATTGACCACTGGCGCAGAAGAACTCACTGACAATGCCAACAAGTTTGTCGCTTGATGAGCGCATTGTCAGCGGGAAACACAGCGGCCTTGTCCACTGCCATTCAACGGCGCGTGAAGGATTTGGTCTACGAGAAAAGTGGGATTTTCTTGGAGGACGGCAAAGATCAACTGGTGGAATCTCGACTGCGCCGCAGGCAGCGGGCTATCGGTATCGAAAGCGCGGCCCAATACCTGGCCTTTTTAGAGCAAGAGCCGGCTGAGTACGAGCATTTCATCAATGCTTTTACGACTAATGAGACCAGCTTTTTTCGCACGGCAAGGGTGTGGCGGTACATTGAAGAACAATTGATACCGCGATGGGCCGAGGACTGCTCGGTAAAGCGCAAAGCCTGGTCCGCTGCGAGCTCCACCGGAGAGGAGGCGTATTCCTTGGCGATGGCCAGCCATGCCTATAACGCGCAGAATAATGCGGCGTTGAAGTTGGCAATACACGGCAGTGATATTTCCACCGATGTCGTGGAGAAAGCGCGCGAGGCGGTCTACCAGGGGCGCACGATCAACCGGCTCAAGGCGAGCCGGCCAGACGCGCTGTTGAGCTATTTTGTGGCGCGGGATGATCAATTCAGTCTGCTGCCGAGCATTGCCCACGCGGTGGAATTCTCTCAACACAATCTCTTTCAGCCTCAGCCTGCAAGTGTTCAGTACGATCTGGTGATGCTGCGAAATGTACTCATCTATTTTCAGGATTCGGATCAGGAGAAAGTGCTGGCCAATATCTTCCAAGCCCTGAGACCGGGCGGAATTTTGATCATCGGTGAGTCAGAGTCTCTCACCAATCTGAAAACTGACTTTCAATTCTGTGAACCGCTCATCTACCAGAAAGCAAATTGAGATACCGTGAAGATTAAAGTTGCCCGAATTGGCGTTATGCACATAACACACGGCGAGGAATCGCTTAAAGCCATTCTTGGCTCTTGTGTTGGCATCGGTATATTTTGGAAAAAGAGAAAGATCTACACACTCAGTCATTGCCTGTTGGCTGAATCGAGCAATGCCGCTGGGGAGCTCAATGCAAAGTACGTGAGTGATGCAGTGCCCTTGATGCTGCAGGCCATGGGGAACTACGGCCGAGATCGGTTCCAGCTGGAGGCCGTTGTGGTGGGCGGCGGTACCATGTTGCAAGCGCATGGCAATGCCAGTGCCGAGATGATTGGGCCCAATAATCTACGTGCTGCTACAAAGCACTTAACTGATCACAATGTGTCTATAAAACACATGGAGGATGCCGGGTCGCTGGCATCTCAGTTGATCATCGACGGGAAGACAGGCTTGTATAAAGTTGTGTTGATACCAAAGTTTTCTGGGAGTGCTGTGTTGTGAGTGAGCAGGCTAACCTTAGATGGGATATCTACGGCTCGTTTCTATCTGATGACGTGGAGTTTGCCATCAATGCACACGAGCTGCAGGAAGTGGTGCGCTATGATAAATACATGGCATCAGTGCCACTCTCCCCGGCCTATTTTCTAGGGATATTCTCGCTCAGAAAGGCGATTATTCCCGTGATCAATATGCGCGCTTTGTTTGAGCAAGACGCAGTTGAGTATCATAAAGACAACTGTATAGCGATTGTCTTTGTGGACGGTGTACGGCTTGGGCTGCTATTTGATACCACCTCTGAAGTGCTGCGGGTGAAACCCGATCAGCTCGATGTCTTTGACTACAGCGGTGAGACGCCCAGTACGCCTGTGTCCGGCACCATCACCTTGGGTGGCGAAGACCGCCTGATACAGGTGTTGAGCGCTAGGTTCATGACCAAGCTTGATAAGATCCCGCACCACCGTGACAAGTCGGCGTCTATCGACATCAGCAGAAAGCAGATGGCGAAAACAAAGTGCATCACCTTCTACAGCCGAGAGATTCGTTATGGCTTCAGAATAGACGCCATCAGCGAAATCATTTCCGTGCCTGAGATCGAAGTGACAGGGGTTAACTCCAGAACCTGTCTAGGGGAAATGGTGTTGCGGGGAACCACCTTGCCAGTGGTTGATTTCTCTATGCTCAGCAGCGGCAAGCGCAGCGCGATCAGCGAAGTCAGCGGCAAGCGGATCATCATTGCCCGCATCGACAAGCAGCCCGTTGGTTTTATGGTCGACAGCGTCGACAGCATCATCGAGTACTATGTCGATTCCTTGCAGCCGCTGCCGGATTTTGGCCCCGACAGTGTGCATGTGTGTCAGGGCTGTGTTTCGATGGAGGGGCAGGACGATATCAGCATGATCAACCATCAAAAGCTGTTCGCGATGCCCGAGGTGACAGCGCCCGCAAGCGTTATTGCCCAGGGCAATGACTTTGATCGAAAGCAGAAAGAAGACTACGGCAAAGGGCATGTGCCACAGACGCTGCTGGTGGTCAGTGTGGATTTTCGTTTTGCCTTGCCGGTCGAATCCATCAGTGAGATCATCGAGTTCCCGACCGAGATAATTCCTATCTCCGGTGGCCCGTCGCACGTGGTGGGCATGTTCAACTTGCGCCGGATATTGGTGACGATCATTGATCTGCGCTCGCTCTATGGATTGAGCAAGCCCGAAGAAGAGCCGCAGTCTAAGCTGTTGATCGTGAAATACAAGGACTCCCACCTGGCCCTGTTGGTCGACACGGTGGAGGACATATTCAGCACCAAGCCCGGCAGTGTGCACGACACCCCAGGCGGCATCATGAAAGGGGCCTCAGAGGCTTTTCAGGAAGACGCCACAAGCGCTGTTCTGCACGAGGGCAAGGTGGTGTTGGTGTTTGATATCGACTCGATGTTGCACCGTATCCTGCCCGATTTCGAGCTCATCAAAGCTGCCGCCTGATGCGGCGGCACCTGCCACGCTCAGCGGCGCGTGGCGGGCGCTTCAGTTTGCTAAGTCGTCGTCTGAAAGGCGGTGGCCCCAGTTCCGTTTGGCACTGAGGTATTTTCGATTCCACTCGCCCACAGAGGCGACGTGTTTCACCGCTGAGATATGTTCGAAACCGAAGGCTGCCAAATCTTGCAGCTTTTTGGGGTTGTTGGTGAGCAGCCTGAAGGGCTTGTTGCCGACAAAATACTTCAGCAGCGAGGCCGCGTCGCTGAAATCTCGGGAATCATCGGGCAGGCCGAGGCTGCGGTTCGCCTGGTAGGTGTCCTCCCCAGCGTCCTGTAACAAGTAAGTCGCCGCCTTGGCCCAGAGCCCGATGCCGCGCCCTTCGTGCCCGGCCATGTACACCAAATAGCCCCCCTGAGCATCTTCGTGTATGCGCTGCAGTGCCTTGTCCAGCTGCGGGCCGCAGTCGCAGCGTTGCGAGCCGAAGACATCACCGGTGAGGCAGTTGGAGTGCACCCGCACGAGGGGGTTGTCACCGGGCTCACCGACGGCGAGCACGCAGTTGACCGCCATGGATGACACCAGATGAGCAAACAGGTGCTGGTTGTTGTCCTCGCGCAAATTGCTGGCCAGATCTTCCACCTGCGACAGCTCGCTGCTGCGCACGGCGGCGTACCACTGCACGGTGCCCTGAAAGGAGGGCAGAGCAATCGGCAGGGGGATAGGCCCGAGCAAATTGATCGCGGCGGTGGCTGCTTCGCTGTCCGCCGCGCTTTCTTCCAGCGGGCTCAGCGTGTGGCCTTCGGTGTCGATGCGCACCAGCTTGCCTTCTTCGGTCAGCCTTTGACGTATCTCGGGGTTTAGGTAGGTGAACATGGTTGATTCTTGAAGTCGTGTAGATCGCCGTTTAGCGGCCCGAGCGTGAATTGTTACATGTGCATCGACGGTGCGTCGACAGGGATTTGGATAGGACTTAACATAATAAGCAGATTGTGAATAATGGCCGGGGATTCTGTTGACCGTGCGGCCTGCTGGCTTTGCTCTCGAGCATCCTTGTCCGGCTAAGGCCGAAGCAACAACAAAAACACCTAACCCCTGTCAGTTCGAATTTATTCGCACAACGGCGGCCTCGATATGTCCGAATAAATTCGAACCTACACCTACACCTACACCT
>JAWSVD010000237.1:0-24332 GCA_033852095.1 Granulosicoccaceae bacterium
ACACTCGCAGGCGGCGGAAAATTGCCAGTGGCTGTATATTTCGCTGTGCAGCCAACAAGCAAACCCTCGCTCTGCGAGCACTGCATGAGCCTAAGTAAGCCCTCATCGAAGGTCGCACCAGCGCGGCCCATCATCATGGCAGCTGAGCAAGTCCCCTGGCGCGACCGAGCCAGCGCAACCATTAATCACTGACTCCAGTTCAGCCAATGCTGCTGCAGAGCAGACCAGCGCCGTAGGCTTGATGGCAGAGCCGCAGGCGCAAAAGCGGCAGAATATTTAGTCAACTCAGGCGCTTATTGGACGATGTGACTAGCCAAAGCCGCGATTGCGCCAAGTACCACTGTCGCGAACTATGCTCTGTGTTTGAACGACACAGGCCGCTTGCGCTCCCAGAAGCTTAGGATAGGACGGGGTCTGTCACGAGGAAACGCCCCTTTGCAGGCTGGTTTTTGTGCCGATTGAAGCGAATAGCTGGCTATTTAACAAAATCGACGCGAAAATACGGCCAAAAATGGTCTTCCGCAGCAGGGATTGCAGTTCTAGCCTGGGCTGCTAACCACCAACAGACGATAGTTCCCCCTTAATCCGGCACCAAGGTATTTGCATGACTCACGCGCAACAAGACGTTCGCTCCCAATTTTTAGACGGCATGAGCAAAGTCGCCAGTACCGTGACAGTAGTGACCACTGGCGGAGCAGCCGGTCGAACAGGGGTCACCGTCTCTGCCATGAGCTCTGTCTCTGCCGACGGGGACGCGCCCACCTTGCTGGTGTGCATTCACCACGAATCGCCCGCGGCGCAAGCAATCATCCAGAACGGCTGTTTCTGCACCAACGTCCTGAGCCAGGATCAGGCGCTGATTTCGAATGTGTTTGCCGGTTTCGCGGAGACAGCCGACGGGGACAAGTTCAGCTGCGCCAGCTGGGCAGAGACCCACACAGGCGCCCTGCGTCTGGAGACAGCCGTGACAGCTTTCGACTGTAAACTCATCAGCAGCGAACGCGTGGGCACACACCACATCATGATCGGTGCGGTTCAAGAGACCTACGTTTTGGCTGCGGGCCAGCCTCTGCTCTACGCAGAGCGCGCTTATCAGAGCCTCTCCAAGCTCGAGCCATAAACAAAAGCCGCTCTTGTCTTTGGCCCCCCGTTATAGCTCGCCCAGTGTGGCATTTGTCTGCACATGAATTCGTCATAGGCTTTGTCTTTGCAGAAAAATGCAGCCGGTGCAACTTAGAACTTAAAATGTTCTCGCTTTCGCCGCTGACCTAGCTATAGCTTTCCGCTATAGTTGCGCATGTAGACGCGCGAATTGATGCCTGACGCTCCTTGAAGAGCCGTCAGATAACAGCGGATATGTCGCCTCACTGAATTTAAGCATCACCCACGAGCACTGGAAAAAGAGAATCACAATGGAAAGAATGGACAACTGGTTGCGAGAGATTGGACGCCGAGTACGCTCTCTGCGCGCTCAACGCGGCGTGTCCCGGAAGCACCTCTCCACACACTCACAGATCTCCGAGCGCTACCTCGCACAGGTCGAAAGTGGACAGGCAAACCTTTCCTTCGCAATGCTCTACAAGATTTCCAAAGCGCTGGACGTCGAGCTGCTGGCGCTGGTTGATCTGCACCTGCACGGCCCCATCGACTCGCAACTGCGGATCCTGGTCAACAACCTGCAAGAGCCGCAGAAACAACAGCTGGTCGAGCACATCGAACACGTGATCGCCCCCACCCGTCGTCAAACCGACCAGCGTGTTGCGCTGATTGGCATGCGCGGCGCCGGCAAGACCTCAGCGGGCAACATCGCTGCAGCGAAATTGGGCGCGCCCTTTTTCCGCGTCTCCGACCGCATCACCGAGATGGCGGGCATGACCTTGGCGGAGATCATGGACTTGGGCGGCCAGAACGCCTACCGTCGCTGGGAACAGACCGCTCTGCAGGACATCATCCAAAACAACACCCGCTGCATCATCGAAACGGGTGGCAGTGTGGTGGCCGAGCCGCGCACCTTTAACATGTTGCGTGAGCGCTGCAAGCTGGTGTGGATACAAGCCCAGCCTGAGCAGCACATGAACCGTGTTATGGCTCAGGGGGATATGCGCCCCTTTGAGCACCACCAGCAAACACTGGACGACTTGACACACATGCTGCACGAGCGTGAGTCACTGTACGCCACGGCCGATTACAAGCTGGACACCAGTGTCATTGACGCCAATACGGCCGGCCAGTCCTTGTATGATTTGATCAAAGACGAATTGCAATAATATTTTGCATCCGCGAACACAATCGCGGATCAAGGTATAAGCTAAGCTGTTAACTATCCAACATCGCGACATTTGATACGCGGCGGAGTGATTATGCCGGGCGCCGGCGGCTGGGTTCCTGAAATCGGGAAACTCGGCAAACTGATAAAGGGCTATCACCTCTTAGCCGCGACAATCGACGGTGAGCGAGCCCTGGTTGGGCAGGTTTCCAACCGCTGGCTCGACTCCGAGATCGAGTCCTCCATCCGCGTGGGCGACATCCCCCTCAGCACGCTCAACACCTACCGCGGTGGGGAGATCTTGGCGAGCACGTTTTACCCGGACGAAGACCTGAACCCCGCCGAAATCCGACTCGACCTGATCGACCAGCACGACAGCCGCTGGGACACCGTGGTCAACACCAACCGCCTTCCCAAGCTCGAACCGCGCATCAATGGCCTCGTGCTCAGCGCGACCATGCTGCAAGGTGTGCGGCGCTACGGCGCGAACGGCAGCGTGAATCGCTACATCACCAGCAACCTCATCGTGGCCACGTTGATCCACGATTGCATTGGCAAGGTCGACACCCTCGCCAGCCTAAAACCCAGCGAATGCCCGACCGTCGACATCAGCTACATCGAGACCGAATTTGGCTCGCAGGTCGCCCTGCACGTGCGCAATATCACCAAACATCTGGGCGAATTCCACGAAGCTTTCTCCACCGGCACAGTCGCCCAGCTCAACATCAGCCCACGCTACGCCAACGCCATTGCCTGTATCGTCGCCGGCGAACTGCGCCTCTCTGCGCGCGCGGCGGGTGAAAACATCACCCAGACCCTGAACGAATTCAAAAAACAAGAAGTGAAAGCCGCCGGTGTCGACATCCGTGGCCACTTTCCCGAGCGCGGCATATTGGAGCGCGACTACCACATGCTGCGCGCAGCGTTTTCGCTGCCAGGTGTGGACTACTCCGCGCTGCGTGAACCGATTGAAAACTCCCTGCTGCAAGGCGTCGAGGACGTGCTGCTGGACCCGCGTAAACGCGATCGGCTGATAGGTCGCCGTGGGCGCGCGGTGCACGAAGTGCACATCAACCTGCCGATCATGGAGTATTACGACGCGGCGGCCACCCCCGACAACATCGCTACGATCCACCTCGCCGCGTTGGAGATGACGCGCCACCTGGATCGCTGCCGTCGAAAATCCCGCTCCACCATGGCTGCCCACGCGTTCAACCTCGCTTTTGCAGCCTGGGAAGCGTTCGGTGAGAACCTCGACATCAGCATCGCCTGCGCAACAATTCTGCACGACGTGGTCGAAGACGGCTCCGCTGAGGTGGCGGGCTATAACCACAGCCTGCGCTTGCTGCGAAAGCGCTTCGGCGGCCCCATCGCCGCTATGGTGGGCGAAGTCACCGACGCATCAGACGCCCAACACGGGCCACGCAAAGCCGCTTATACCGCAGATTTGCCGGGGCTTCGCACCGCGCAAAAAGCCTACAACGTGGGCCGCTATACCAGCATGCGCATCCGCGCCACGGATGTGCAGACCCCCTACACCGTCGCCGGCATCATCACCAAGCTGGTCGACACAGCCATGACCTTCGACGAATCCGTGCGCGACCCAGAGAGCTTGGGCGGCTGGTGGCGCGACAGTGGCATCCGCATATTTTGGGCGGAGCGGGTCCGCGGGCCGATTGTTCGGCCCCTGATCAACAAGCTGGTCAAAGAAGTCGAACGCAGCCGCAAGGAACCGGATTACCACGCGGCCCTGGGCCTCTCCAAAGAAATGCTCGACGGCATGGTGCGTTTGATCGAATCCACAGTAGAGGCGGCCGATCGCTACATGGCGCAAAACCTCGTCATCCTCGCCTCAGAGTACGGCTTGAGCTCAGAGGAGGAGGATCAATTGCTCGCGGCCTTCTGTGATCCAGAACTCAGTGAAGCGGCATTCTCCGAACAGATTCTGCACAACCTGTTGGATGACGACCTGCTGCGCGAGCAAGTGCTGGCCGGCAAAGTGCCCAGTTTCTCGCACGTCGTGCTCTTTCCCAAGAGCGAGAACCCTGAGCCGCCGCGCAACGAATCCACTTTATTGAGTTACCGCGAGTCGTACATGTTGCGCCGGGAGTACATTCACCGCTTGAAGCTGGGTGACGACCGACACGATGCCCACCGCGCCGCGGAGAGCCTCACGGTTATCAATCACTACCACACGCGCTGTGACATGCGGCCCAGTCAATACAAGCCTGCATCCAGCCCCGCGGCCAATGTGGCGGACAGCTCCTCGACACGCTCGGCAAAACACGGCTCGTAATCCCCCTTACAGACTAGCGGCGGCGCTATCGGCCGCCAGGACAAACTCTGGGTGATGGCATCGATCGCCCGACAACTGCCCGTGCCATCACTTCCCGCGCGCACGTAATAACAAAAGGGCATGGCCTGAGTGCGCTCCAGGCAGGGGTAGTAGATACGATCGAAAAAATCTTTCAGCGCCCCGCTCATGTAGCCAAAATTCTCCGGCGTGCCCAACAGCAGCGCGTCCGCCGCGAGCACATCATCCACACCCGCCTGCAAAGGCGCCACACAACGTATCTGCAGAGAATCGAATTCCGGGTAAGTCGCGCCGCGCAGCGCGGCCTCGCGCAACGCGAGGGTGTTGGCGGAAGGCGCGTGGCAAAGCAACAGAATCGATTTTTTGGCGATTTCGCTCATGTTGGCAATTGCGGTTTGGGCTGGGTGAACAGTCTAGCCCAAATACCCCACTCGCAGTTCACGACGACGAATGACTGGGCAGCGGAAGCTCTACCCCTCTCATGCATTTATGAAAGACATTGAGAAACCACAAGAACACAAATTCAATACGATTAAACAGACAGTGCGTTTCAATTCGGCGAAACGCTAATCAATATTCGAGCGGCAAAGCACTCGAGATTTCCTCAATAAAAGGCGTGCGCTGCATCGGATCCAAGGCCAAAAGTGGATCTCATCAAAGAAGCACTGAAGTTGGGTTCTCTCTAGACCAGCCGTGAAAACAGTGGCATCCGGGAACACAACTCCGCTTTCGATCCTCTCTATCTAACTGTAATTACCCACGTTATCCCTCTTACAGCCGTTATGCACTCGGCACCATAGGCCTACAAACGATGCCAGCGACAGACCTAACGTCCTGAGTTTCGACGCGCTGCAAATTACGCTAGCGACACAGAATAAGCAGACGGACTGAATAGCCCACAACAGCCATCGCCCCATTTTGAATGGCCAAAATGCATCATGTTTCCTGGATCCTGTCGATATTGTAATAACTTGGAACAGGACTGCACCAATTTCATTGGCAGCTTTGCTGGCTGAGCTCATTGATCCCTACTTTTAACAACGAGATTTTAACCATGTACAAAGCCGCATTGAACAAAACCATGGCCGCAGTATTGCTCGCTTCAGTAAGCGTGTCCGCTCAGGCAGAAATCCCTAAATCAGCAGCCTTGGCTGCATTGCCCAGTGCGCTGGTCAATGAAATAGAGACCCTGCAAGAAGCATGGGGCAAAAACCCAGACATTATCTCTGCGGTCAAACAGCACAATGCGCAAAACATATCACTCGATGAGATCAAGAGCCTGGACCAAAGATGGCGTGCAACACCCGGTCTTGCATCCTTCATGATGCCCTACTTCGACAACCCTGCTGTCGACACGCTGAGCAGTTTGGAAAGTGACGCTGACTTTGTGCTGGAGTCTTTTGTGATGGGCAATCAGGGCGGCGTGGTTGCGGCCACCAACAAAACCTCTGATTACTGGCAGGGTGACGAAGCGAAATTCACCGAATCCTACGCCAGCGGTGCCGGTCAGGTGCACGTCGGTGAGGTTGAATTTGACGACAGCGCCCAGGCTTATCTGGTACAGATCTCCGTCCCTGTCATGAGCGCAGGTGCCGCCATCGGCGCTATCACGATTGGCGTCAATGTAGACGAATTCAACTGACACAGTAGCTTTTTATAAACTACTGAACAGCAAATTATCTGGCGGATTCGGGACGAATTCGCTGTACCGATGCAAGGTGAGCTGAGCGATGACTGCGAACAAGAAATCAATTTTTAAATCTATAAAATTTCGAATTGCCCTACCCATGTTTTTATTGGTGTTGGCAGTAATCGCGATCTTTGCTATCGGAAGGCACGGCATTGTTTCTTTGTCACAACAAACGAACGCTGTCGCGGCGGTCGACATGCCCGTCATTGCGAAGCTGTCCAGCTCCATGCTCGCGGTGAATTCAGTTTACCTCAGCGAACGTTCAAGCCTGTCTATCAAGGTGGGTTCCGAAAAATACAACTCCATGCTCAACGATCACCAGCGCGAATTGACAGCTGCAGCCGAAGGGTTGAACAGCTCATTGAGCCTGGATATATCGGACAAACACAGGATGCAATTAAAGGCCTCGCTGGGTCTTTTAGAATCCTGGAAAGAAGTCAGCTTAGAGGTCATCGCGCTGCGCAACAAAGACAGCCGCATGAGCCGACTGCTGGCCACCGAACTGAGCAACAACACCTCACGAGAGCAGTTTGACACCCTTATCCACAGGCTCACCGAGCTCAACGATGAATGGCTCAGAGACACGCAAAACAGCGTCGATGCGGTGGTCAAAACCGCAGACACCGAGGTGGCATTTTTAACTGTTGTCGCGGTTCTCAGTGCTCTTTTTGGGCTGTCCATCGCCCTCTATCTTCCGGTCTCGCTGACGCGACGACTTGAGGAGATTCGCAGCCGAATCCTAGAGATTGCTCAAGGGGACGGAGACTTGACCCGCCGCGTGAAAATCGTGCACCAAGATGAAATAGGCAGTATTGCCCGAGCCTTCAATCTGTTTTGCGACAACCTACACGACACCATCAGCCAGACCAAACAATCCGCTATTGCGGTAGCGACGTCCGTGCGCCAGATATCCGAGGGCAACCGCTCGCTGGCCGAGCAGGCAGAGCGCCAAACAGCGACCGTGCTCGAAGCCTCGTCCGGCCTGACAGAGATGTCGAACTCCATGGCGGAGAGCGCCAGCAACGCAAAGAATGTGGGGGAGCAAGCGACCAGTACAAGCCTCGCCGCCGCCGAGGGCACCGCTGTCATTGAGAAGACCTTTGCCGCCATGGTGAACGTCAGCGAATCCAGTGGCCAGATCGTCGACATCACCGGCATCGTTGATTCGATCGCGTTTCAGACCAATCTGCTGGCGCTCAACGCGGCGGTAGAAGCCGCGCGTGCCGGAGAGCAAGGCAAGGGCTTCGCGGTGGTTGCATCCGAGGTACGGGAGCTAGCACAGCGCAGCGCCAAAGCAGCCAGCGACATCAAATCGCTGAGCGAAACCACCAACGAGCGAGTGAAACTAGGCACCTCCTTGGTCAGTGACTCGGGTGACACCCTGAGGAAAATCATCGATTCGATCCAAGCTGTTTCGGAGACAGTGAACGAGATATCCACCGCCGCGAGTGAGCAGAATCAGGGCTTGCAGACGATCAACCAATCCATCACTGAGATGACCGGTCTGATGCAATCCACCTCTGACTTTGTCAGCGAAGTTGCGGAGGCGTCACTAGGCCTAGAGTCACAGGCGCAGTCTCTGATTGAATCTGTGTCGCGGTTTAAGCTAAACGACGCGGCTTGAGCACTGCCTCAAGACTACATCCCGAGGATAATCCAGAGGTAGCCCGCGCCGAACACCGGCGTTTGCTGCCTCTATTCCTCGCTTCTCTGCCGCAGGAAGCGCGCAAAACGCGGCTTTCCACTGCCGGTGAAACCCTGGAATCGGTAGCTCACCTCGCTGCCAATCGGCGGCGGTGCGCGGCGCTGAGCATCGCTCAGACCCGAGCCCAACTTAAAACGCCTGCCCGCACTGTCTAACACCACAAGCGCACCCGTCATCCCGGCGTATTTCCCCTTTCCGGGTGCGTGGGCAATGACGGTTGCCTCTGCATCTGCGTAGGGCTTGTGTTTCAGCACACTGCTGTTGCGCCCCGCCCGGTAAAGCGCGTCACCGCGGCGCAGCATCAAACCCTCGCCGCCACTTGATGTCACGTCTGCAAACAATGCCTGCAATGCACTTGGTGTTTCGAGGCGCCAGTGTTCGACCACACGTAGGTAGGGCGCGTTTCCAGCCTCGAGCAATTGTTTGAGCTCGACCTGGCGATTCTCAAAAGTACCGGACGCTGCCGGCAGGTCAAAGACCCAAAAACGAACACTGCGCCACGCGTCTTGATCGGGCACGCCGTCGCGCACGGTGCGCATCAACAGCTCAAAAGTCCCGCGACCCAGCCACAGCTCACCGTCCAGCGGCTGCGCGGGAAAGCCCGCTGTGAACCACGTTGGCGCATGATAGACATGGCCCTGCCGGGAGAGCAAATGTCGACCGTCCCAGTAGGCGCGCACCCCGTCCATCTTTTCGCTGGCCCACAGCCCCTGCGCAGAGATATCTGCCGAGTAGTTGGCGGCCAACGCCAACGGCGGGGGCTCAGGATGATCACTGCGGCCCTGCGCCCCCATCGCCGCAAGAACACAGAACATACTCACTGCAAGCACGCTTCGTTTCATGGTCATCGCTCCTCAACCTCAGGAAGAGCCACGATAAGAACAAGAAGCCCGGCCATTGACAGTTACAGAGGGCTGCGGGAAGGGCTCGATCGCGCCGCATCGCCGAACAGTGCACTGGCGAAGACGCAACAGGCTGCTCAGCGAGAGACAGTCGACACAGGCCGCAGCACGCCGCCCTCGCCCCGCTGTCAGCCAGCCCAGCGCGCGAGTGTTTCTTTTTTGTGCGCCTCGAAAGTACCTGTCTCGATGCTCTGACGGATGCCGCGCATGATGTCCTGATAATAATGCAAGTTGTGCAGGGTGTTCAGCCGCGAGCCGAGTATCTCGTTGCACTTGAATAAATGGTGCAGATAGGCGCGACTGTAGTTGCTGCAGGTGTAACAGCTGCACTCTTCATCCAGCGGACGCGTGTCAGTTTTGTGCGCTGCATTTTTAATGCGCAAAATACCGTCGCGGGTGTACATAAAACCGTTGCGCGCGTTGCGCGTGGGGATAACACAATCAAACATGTCCACCCCACGGGCCACCCCTTCAAAGAAATCCTCCGGTTTGCCCACCCCCATCAGGTAGCGTGGCTTGTCCGCCGGCAGCAGTGGGTCCACCACTTCCAGGGTCTGGTTACGCTCCTCGGGTGGCTCGCCCACCGCGAGGCCGCCGATCGCGTAACCATCAAATCCAATGCCGGTCAGGGCCTCGATGCTCTCCTTGCGCAGGTGTGGGTAGACGCCCCCCTGCACGATGCCAAACAGCGCGTTGATGTTGTCGCCGTGCGCCGTTTTGCAACGGGCCGCCCAGCGCATGGACAGCTCCATGGAGTGACGTGCCTCATCGGGCGTCGCTGGGTAGGGAGTGCACTCATCAAAGGCCATGACGATGTCAGAGCCCAGGTCACGCTGCACCTGCATCGACACCTCGGGGCTGAGGAACACCTTGTCCCCGTTCACGGGCGAGCGGAAGGTCACGCCCTCTTCGGTGATCTTGCGCAGCTTGGCCAGGGAGAAGACCTGAAATCCGCCCGAATCCGTGAGGATGGGCTTGTCCCAGTGCATGAATTCGTGCAGATCGCCGTGCTGTTTGATGATCTCGGTGCCTGGGCGCAGCCACAAGTGGAAGGTATTGCCGAGGATGATATCGGCGCCCAACAGCTTGAGCTCCTCCGGGGTCACCGCTTTGACCGTGCCGTAGGTGCCCACTGGCATAAACACGGGGGTCTGCACCGTGCCATGGGTCAAGTGAAGTTGGCCGCGCCGCGCCGCGCCGTCGGTGGTGATCAGATCAAACTGCATGGGTGTAGGCTCTGGAAAAATCAAACGCGCAGTCTAACACCCCGCAGGGCCAAGCTCAGTAACAGCTGTACCCGTGTGTGATTAGCGACGCCCTTTTTGCACTGTCAGACCATCGACCGCGCACTGCCCGACACCCGTATAGAGCTGCCCAGCTCGCCGAAGAACTGCGCCCGCAGCAAGGAGCGCTGCCCCATGTCCTCACCCTGCACCACGTCTATCTCCCCGCCGTGTGGCCAGTCGATGTCGCGCAGATAACCCGCCAGCGCCGCGGTCGCAGCGCCTGTGGCGGGGTCTTCGAACACCCCGCCCGAGGCGAAGGCATTGCGGGTGTGGAAGAAGCGTTCAGACTCCGCAAAGCCCAGCAGCACCGTCACCAAGCCGTGTTGCTGCATCCACTGCCTGCCCGCCTCCAGCTCGTATTGCATCGCAGCCACGTCTTGCCGCGACTGCAGCATCAACAACAGGTGATCCGCCCCGGCGTGGGCGAGCGCCGGCGGAAAGCGCGGATCGAGCTGCTCGGCCCGCAGGCCAAACAGAGCCAGCGCCTGCTCCAGCAACACTGCATCCGCTTCACGGCTACGAGTGGGCGGCGACTGCAGCGCCACGACCTGGAAGCCGTTGTCCTCCGACACCTCTACGCTGATTTGCGCTTCATTGAGCTGTAGCGAAAAAACGCCCAAGCCGGCTTGCTCTGCTAGCGCCTTGCCCAATGCAATCGTCGCGTGGCCACAAAAAGGCACTTCTGACTCAGGCGAGAAATAGCGCACGCGGTATTTGTTTAGATCTGCCAAGGGGGCAGCAAACACCGTCTCTGAATAACCGAGCTGAGCGGCCAAGCCGCGCATGTCTGATTCCGCAGGCATCGCCTCACTGACGTAGACGCCCGCTGGATTGCCGCCACTGCAACCGTCGGCAAAGGCCGCGATGTGCTGAACCCGCTCTGTATCAATGCTCGTATTGCCCGTGGTCATCAGCTTACTCCTGTCGTGAAGCAGCAATCATCGGACAAAGCGCTGTGCAAGTCGAATGATATGCGCTTACCGCTCATGAGCCCGCTTCACACATCGGTACAGCCGTTCGAATTGTCGCATCACTGACGCGACAATTTCGGACTCGGATTCCATTGGCAATCGTAGACTTAGAGCAAGGGGGTGAACTTCAAAAAACCTCGATTCCAGCGCTACAGCAGCGCACTAGCCTCGGTAAGTTTTGTACACTAGTCCGTCGAGATACTCCGAGGCTTTTTCCACTTGGCAGCTTGTGTCGTATTGCGGCGCGCTCACTTTGTAGTCCATCAAGGTGATGGGGGCCTGGTCGCCGTGCCCGTCCTCCACCGCCTTGACGAGGTTGTACATCTCGCGCGCCGTGACATAGTGCAAGACGTAGTTCTCGCCGTCGTTGTAGTTGCTCTCGAGCTCGGTCAAGATGTCTTCGAACTCTTGCCCCAGCACAAACTCAGCGTCTGTGGCGCCGTGGGTGTGCGTCTTGATGAACACCCATTCGGGTTTACCGGCCACGTGCACCCCCGTCTCAACCCAGCGCTTGATGCGTGCTTTGCTGGTATAGGGACTGCCCGCAATCTCATCACCGATCGGCCGCACCGACGTCAAGCTCTGCCCCAATTGCAACGGGTGCAGCGGCCCCTGGATAAGCAACAGCTGATCGCTTTCGTCACCCGCAACGCCCTGCTGCGCCAAGACGCCGCGGTTATAGGATTTGGGTTTATCGGCCCAGGATTTAGCGTAGTGGATGGTGTTCATCTGCCGCGGCGTGGATTCCGGGCGCGAGGGGTGGGTGTAGTCGGCGTAACAACCTGTCTCGCGCAACAGATCAATCTCGTTATTGACCCCGCAATACTGATTGCCGCGCGAATTGGCCAGGGCCCAATCACCGTGGATAAAACCGTATTTCTTCTCACCATCCACCTCGCCAAAAATACCGAACTGCGAATAGTCGCGCACGATTTCAGCGAGGGTGTGGCGCAAATTTTCCGCGTCATCGGGACAGTGCTTGCCGTGGTGCAAATGAATTTCAATCTCGCCGTAACCCCGGCTACTCAGGTCCACCAGTTTTTTCAAATTGCCGTAACGATGGTAGTGCGGCGGAAAAAACCAAGTCCGCCTCGGTTTCCTGCCGTCTGCATCTCGGTGCTCAGCCACAATTTGTGGGTACACATCTAGCAAGCGGTCAACTTGAGCGCGCTCCTCTTGCTCGCCCACCCCGCCCGTGCCTGGCTCGTAGTGATCCGTCAAACAAAAAAACACATGCACCGGCCTGCGCTGCCGAGCGGCCGGCATAGACAGGTGGCGGATATGCCATGCGGCGGCGACGTACGCGGTATACAAAATAAATTTAATTTTATGGAGCATATTTCGGCACACTTTAATTGGGGAAAACAGGATCGATACACGACGGCAAAAGCGCGAGAAAATCGCACGCCAATGTTTTCTGGCGTTAGGGGTTTTAGGTTGAGTGCTTGGAATCCAACCAGCGCAGCGCCGCCTTCCGCGGCCACACTATTTTGAACCGCTTCGGCTGATACAAACCCAGCTCATAGAGCCCACGGCGCACGGTGGAACCGCGCAGAGCGGATTCGGTGGTGTCTTCAGAAGCCCCCGTGCAAAATCGATTACCGCCGTTGTCTACGATCAACTCACCGATATGCGCAAGACCCGGTGCTATGCCTAACAAACACGGGTCGTAATACCACGAGTGCCCGGTGAAGCCCTTGATACTCGGGTCCAGCCGCATCATTCGCCCGACATTGCACAGCACTTGTCGCCAACTCCGCTCACCGAAACGAGCGCGCAGGTTGAGGTCATTGGAATCAAAGTGGGTCTCCAGATACGCACCGCCCACGCCGTTCAATGCGATGTATCGCGCCATTTGCAAGGGATGTGTTTTAATCAATCCACGCGGGAAACTGACTCTGCACACTTTCCTACCGCCGTAGACCAACAAGCGCAGCGACGCCGCTGACAGGTCTTTATAGAACCGGTCGGAGTGGTAGTGCAAATAGGTCGGTGGGCGGTGATCAGCTGGGTGCTCTGCATCATTTTCTCCGTCGATCAGTATTGACAGAATGCGGCAGAAATTTTCTATCCCCAGGGTTTTAATGTCTTGCGGGTGTTCACTTTCAAGCAATGTTTGAAAGTTTCGTCGAATCAAGGCGATCAAGACACAGGCGTGAAACTCATACAAGCCTGTCGCTCCATGCCTGTGCTGCACGAGCAAAGCACGCGTTGCTACTTCGGTGCTGACATAGTCATAAGGCAATTCACGGGGATAGCCGTCAATCAGAGAAAGGTACTGCTGAAGCTCCTCCCCGCTGCTTTTCTGGGCAGCTGCTTGCGCATAACGGTCAGACGCCGCATGTATTAAGCGCTCGAGGTCTGGAATAGAAGAATCCGAAACCGCGCTATCACTGTCGTTTGCACTGGAGTTCACCGAAAAATCTCTATTGATATTTCGAAGCCATGCTAGACAATGAGCGAATTAGGAACCGCGACGTTGCGCACAGCGGAGATCGATCAGCCACTGACGAGGCGAAAATTAGCTCACAATAGTGATGGGGGTTTTAATTCAAAGAAAAAAATCAGAACTGGGCCACACAGAGACAATGAACCGGGTGGCATATGCCTGCTCGCGATTCAACATTGCATGCCCTGAAGCTTCTGCCCGCTTAGATCAACGGCCTGTTTGCAGCACGGCTACCGGAGCTGAAATGATCAGCGCCATGTTTCCTCACACAGAATGCTCACAGCGACACGGATCGATAAAAACAATATCGAGGGAATCTTCGCTTTGAGTGAAAATCTCAAGCTTGAGTTCAATTCGCTACTGCGTCTCCGTGGGCGCCGGGTGCACAAAACACGCATCACCGTAGCTGAAAAAGCGGTAGCGCTGTTCGATGGCATGGGCGTATGCGGCCTGAGTCACGTCGCGCCCAGCAAAGGCACTGACCAGCATCAGCAGGGTCGATTGACTGAGGTGAAAGTTGGTGATCATGGCGTCGACAACAAAGAAGCGCTCACCGGGGTAGAGGAACAAACGCGACTCACCGGCAAAGGCTTTCAGCTCGCCGCCGTGTGCTCGGGCAGCTGTCTCCAGTGAGCGCACCACGGTTGTACCCACCGCAATCACCCGCCCACCTCTGGCCCGACACGCTGCAACAGCTTGCACCACTTCGTCGTCCACCTGCAGCCACTCGCTGTGCATCTGGTGATCTTCGAGTTTTTCCACCCGCACGGGCTGGTAAGTGCCCGCCCCCACGTGCAGGGTCACGCGCGCGCTGTGCACGCCCATGGCTGCGATGCGGTCGAGCATGTCATCGTCAAAGTGCAAGCCGGCGGTTGGGGCCGCCACGGCGCCGGGTTTCTCGCCAAACACTGTCTGGTAACGCTGCTCATCCTGGATGTCATCAGGCCGTTCTATGTACGGCGGCAGCGGCAAATGGCCGTAATTGTCGAGCTGCTCCAGCACTTCCTCGTCAAAACGGACAATGAAGAAGTTGCCGTCGCGACCGGTCACTTCGGCGCCCACAGCATCTTCCAACAGCAGCCGCGTGCCGGGCTTGGGGGATTTGCTGGCGCGCATCTGACACAACACCGTGCGCTCGTCAATCAGACGCTCCACCAGGAGTTCAATCTTGCCGCCGCTGTCGGCCTTGACCCCGTGCAGCCGCGCACGCAAGACCTGTGTGTCGTTGAAGATCACCAAGTCCTCGTGACGCAGCAGATCCGGCAGCTGTTGAAACTGGCGGTCGCAGGCCGCCGCAGCGCCGCCAAACTCCAGCAGTCGGGAGTCGCCTCGGTTTTCAGGGGGACGCTGAGCGATCAGCTCGGGCGGCAGTTCAAAGGAAAAATCAGATACATTCATGGGCGCAAATTTAACAGATCGCCGTGCAATCAGCGACCTCTATCCGCAAGCGCTTGGGAATGCTGCTCGTCCAATACCAGCAACGACTGAGCTCAAGCCCAGCCGCTGCCGTGGAAGGCCTAAATCGCAGTGATATTCCGCCGCGATCCGCCGCCTGTGCCCGCCATTGCAGCCTGCGACAACAAACCCTCAGCGCGGCGACCAATCACCGCCCTTGATCAACTTGTCGGTGACACGATCCACTGCGCGCTTGGCCCGCTGCACGATCGAATCCACGTCATCGCGGTCGACGATCAACGGCGGGGCAAAACCGAGGATATCCCCGTGCGGCATGGCGCGCGCAATCAAACCCTCCTCTAAACAGGCAGCCGCTACCTGCGGCCCCACCTTTAGACTGGGATCAAAATGTGTGCGCTCGCCCGCGTCACTGGAAAACTCCAGCGCGTGCAGCAAGCCCACCCCGCGGGATTCCCCTACCAGCGGGTGCTGTGCAAAGGCTTCGTGCATGCGTTGCTGCAAGTAGGCGCCGGTATCGCGCGCGTTGTCCACCAGCTGCTCGCGGGCGATGATGTCGAGATTGCACAGGGCGGCGGCCGCACCGATGGGGTGCCCCGAGTAGGTGTAGCCATGACCCATGGCGCCCCAAAGATCACTGCCCTGCTCCAGCACCTGCCAGACCTTGTCCCCGACGATCACACCCGAAAGTGGTTGGTAAGCGGAGGTCAGCCCCTTGGCCACGGTCATCAGGTCGGGCTTCATGTCATACAGGGTCGAGCCGAAATCTGCGCCCAAGCGGCCGAAACCGCAGACCACCTCATCGGCGATCAGCAGCACATCGTATTTGTCCAGCACGGTGCGGATAGCAGGCCAATAGCCCTCAGGTGGTGGCACGATGCCGCCGGTGCCCAGCACCGGCTCCGCGATCATGGCTGCCACCGTGTCCGGCCCCTCGGCCAAGATCATCGCCTCCAACTGCTCGGCGCAATAGGCAGAGAACTCCAGCTCGCTCATGCCCTGGTCTTCGCGCCGGTAATAACAAGGCGCAACTGTGTGCTTGATGCGATCGATGGGCAAATCAAAGTGGGCGTGGAAGAGCGGCAGGCCCGTCATGGATCCCGCGGCGATGCTTGAGCCGTGGTAGCCGCGGTCGCGGGAGATGACTTTTTTCTTCTGCGGCAGATTGCGCACGTTGTTGTAATACCACACCAGCTTGAGCTGAGTCTCGTTGGCGTCACTGCCGGACATGCCGTAATAGACTTTGCTCATGCCGGCGGGCGCCATCTCGATGATGCGCGCAGATAACTCCACCAGCGCCTCGTTCGTGTGGCCGACGTAGGTGTGGTAGTAGGCCAGCTTCTTGGCCTGCTCGTAGATGGCTTCGGCCATCTCCTCGCGGCCATAGCCGATGTTGACACAATACAAGCCCGCGAAAGCGTCGATCAGCTCGTTGCCTTCAGAATCGCGAATGCGAATACCCTGCGCCCCCGTCACCACTCGGCCCGGCAGATCGCCTGCTGCATACTGCTTCAAGTGCGTAGACGCATGAAACACGTGCTTGCGATCATTCTCTAATATTTTCTGGGTATCGACGGTCACGGCTGAGTTATTCCTGTGTTGTGTGGCTTTGCAGCATGGCGGGGAAGCCACTGACAGGCGGGCTACCCTGTGCTTAACACTACGCAAATCAAAGCAGGGTTGTTTCTGCATGCCCGCTTCACACTGGTTGTTTTTTCTGAATTTCCGGCAATTGTTGCTAGATTTTTCTGCACTTCCCAACCACCAGTACAACAGCGATCCGAGGCCAGACGGCGACAAAGCCGCGCAAAGCCTTATAATGGGTGCAGTAGAACCGAGCCTCCCCCCTGCTAGGAGCTTGGGCGAGGACTGGACCCGTCACGAGGAAGAGATAGTTTTGAGCGGGGCGCGTAGCTGCGATTTTTTGTGCTGATTGAGGCGAATAGCGCCTGGGGCGGCCCCGACTATTTAACGAAATCGACGCGGAAATACGGCCAAAAATAGCCTTCCGCAGTAGGGATTCTAGTTCTAGCCCAAGCTCCTAGGCCGTGACTGAGTGACTAGGAGAGCCTACGAATCCTTACTGCCATCAAAAGCCCGAGATACCAGCGTGCAACTAGACAGCTACGATCTACACATTTTGCAGATACTGAGCGCCGAGGGCCGCATCACCAAATCCGCGCTCGCCGAACGCATCAACCTCTCCATCAGCCCCTGCTGGGAGCGGGTCAAACGGCTAGAACAAGCGGGCGTTATCCAGGGTTATGGCGCGCGCATCGATGCTCAATTCCTGGGAAAATCCACCCCAGTCATGGTGGAAGTGTCGCTCAAAAGCCACGAGGCACAGGCTTTTGCGCTGTTTGAGCAAACCATGCTGGACTGTGAGCAAGTGGTGGATTGCGTTGCCACAGGCGGCGGCATCGACTACATCCTCCGGGTCAGCTGCGACAGCATTGAGGCCTACCAGCAGCTGATCGACCAGTGGCTCGCCGCGGATCTAGGCATCGAGCGCTACTTCACCTACATTGTCACCAAAACCGTCAAACAATCGAGCCAAGCCCACCGTATCCTGCGCCCATCGAAATGAAGATCCGGCCAGCTCTCCGAGGCCAGGAATGTTCTCTGCTAAATCCCGCTTGCGTCTGGGCAGAAAACCGTTATAATTCCGTTCTTGCCTTCCTGGCTTAGCTCGATATCGCAGACGCAGTGGACTCCCCCTCCCGCTCTGATGATGTCCAGCAGGATTGGCCAAGAGAGACTGTAAGGCTCAGTGGCGGAATTGGTATACGCACGTGATTCAAAATCACGCGTCGCAAGACATGTGGGTTCGAGTCCCACCTGAGCCACCATCTACACGATGGGACTTCCTAGTTACTAGGAAATAAAGCACTCTCCCTTTCAAGACACCTCTGCACAACAGCCCCAAAAATTTATCTGATCTACCGCTATTTGCTATCGCTAATGGCAAGATTTTCAGCGCGCTATGTCTTAACAGAATGGCCCAGGCATCTCTGCGCGCGATTCTCAGCGAAAGCACAATGCAGCACCCCTTATACGCAGCAGCTCCCAGTCGACTCTTGCTCAGGTGCAAAGCACTGTGATCAGGGGCCTGCTTGGCGCTGGCAATTATCTAGAGTACTACTTACACGGCAAAAAAGATGGGTTTTGAACCACTCAGTGGCACGCTGTGATTCACTGAACGGTTCCAGAACTTTAGTGCCAAAAAACGCGCGCAGCGGCACCTTCAATCTGATATTTTCTTCCTATGTCCTGTCTGCTCGCGGACCACCGTCCGCCAGTAAATCAATCCCCAGTTAAGGTGCTAGTCATGAAAATTAATTTTAAAAAAGGTGTTCTCGCCGCCACGGTTGCGCTGCTCAGCAGCGGCTCACTGGCCGCCGCAGAGTTCGAATTCAAGCTGCACCACTTCCTCAGCCCCAAATCCCCTGCCCACCTGAAAATGCTCACCCCCTGGGCGGAGCGCATTGAAGCGGCCTCCAGTGGCCGCGTCGACATCGAGATATTCCCGTCCATGACGCTCGGCGGCAAGCCACCGCAGCTGCCGCGCCAAGTACGCGATGGGGTTGTGGATATGGCATGGTTCGTCAACGCCTACGCGGGCGGCACCTTCCCACGCACCGAGGTGTTTGAGCTGCCTGGCATACACAAGGGCGACGCGGGTGCTGTTAACCAAGCCATGTTTGCCATGAAGGACACCTCCCTGAAGAAGGACTTCAAGGGGCTGGTTCCGCTTTTTCAACACGTGCACGGCGGCCAAGCATTCCACATGGTAGACAAGGAGATACGCACTCCGGCTGATTTGAAGGGCCTGAAAATACGCGTTCCCTCGCGCACTGGCGCTTGGGTGCTGGAGTCACTGGGCGCCAGCCCAGTCAAAACATCTGTCGGCGAGATCCCCACCGCTCTGGCCAAAAAAGTCATCGACGGCGCATTAATCCCCTTTGAGATCATCCCTCCGCTGAAGATTCACGAGCAGACGCAGTACCAGATAGAAGGCCCGAATGGCCAGCGCTTCGGCAATACAACCTTTCAAGTGTCCATGAACAAAGACCGCTGGAACGGTTTGCCTGAAGATATCCAGCAGATATTCAGGGACAACTCCGGCTCTGACTGGCACGCCGAACTGGGTGAGATCTGGGAGACCTACGAAGCCAAGGGCCTCGAGCTGGCAGTGAAATCCGGCAATACCCACATCCAGCTCACAGAAGATGAATACCAGGCTTTTGTCCGGGAGCTGGACGTAGTGCCATCCTTGTGGGTAGAGCAAATGAACGCCAAGGGCATCGACGGCCAAGCGCTGATCGATGAAGCCAACAAGCTGATCAAAGAATTCAGTCAGTAGTGGCTCAATCGTCCCAAGCTGCACAGGGCCGCTTCTCGGCCCTCGTCTACCGCCTGTGTGAGTACTGGGCATTGCTCGGTGGATTGCTGCTGCTGATCGTGGTGCTGATCAACGGCTGGTCCATCGTCTCGGGTGCACTGATGAACAAGCCCTTCCCCGGTGATTATGAGTTGACCGAATACGGTGTCGCAGTTGCTATATTTTGCTTCCTGCCCTGGTGCCAGATCTCAGGCTCTAACGTCAGCGCGGATATTTTCACCGAGCGAGCCAGCCCTCGCGCCATCAACATCATGAAACAGATTGGGGTCGTGGTTGCCATTATATTCAGCGCGGTCCTGCTCTGGCGCATGAGCGCTGGCCTGCTCGATTACCGTGAATACGAGGAGGCGACCGGCCTGCTGCAAATCCCGCTCTGGTGGGGTTTTGTGCCAGCGCTCTTCTCGCTTTTTCTGGTCGCACTGGCCGCACTCGTCAACCTGCTACAACTGCTCAAAGAGCGCCAAGAGATCTAAATGGACGCCAATTTACTCACCGGACTGCTCGGCCTTTTCTCGCTGATCGGCCTCATCGTTATCCGTGTCCCCATCGCCTACGCCATGATCGTGGTGGGCGCCGTGGGGGTCACGGTGCTCAACGGCCCGCTGATCGTGCTCTCGCAGCTCAAAGATCTCGCCTGGGCCCAATTCTCGGTCTACGACCTCTCCGTCGTGCCTATGTTTATCCTGATGGGCAACATCGCCACCAAGGCGGGGCTGAGCCAGGATTTGTTCAGGGCGGCCAACGCCTGGTTCGGTCGCTTGCGCGGCGGCATCGCCATGGCCGCTATCGCCGCCTGCGCGGGCTTTGGTTCTGTCTGCGGCTCATCCCTGGCCACCGCCTCCACCATGGGCCAAGTCGCCCTGCCCGAGCTCAAACGCTACAACTACTCGGGCGCCCTGGCCACCGGCACGCTGGCCGCGGGCGGTGTGCTCGGCATCCTCATCCCGCCCTCGGTGGTGCTGATCATCTACGCCATCATCGTCGAGGCCAACATCGTCACCATGTTCATGGCGGCCATGTTGCCCG
This sequence comes from Granulosicoccaceae bacterium, assembly GCA_033852095.1. GTDB lineage: Bacteria > Pseudomonadota > Gammaproteobacteria > CALCKW01 > CALCKW01 > CALCKW01. The sequence goes on from JAWSVD010000237.1 coordinate 20,425, forward strand.
GCCTGTTGGCGGTGTTGCTGTTCTTGATCACCATCGCCATCTACGTGCGGATCTACCCGGATGCAGGCCCAGCCGGCCCCAAACCCGACCGCACGGAGTTGCTCGCTGCCACCCGCAACATCATCCCCGTGCTGGGCATTTTTGGGCTGGTGATCGGCGGTATCTACCTGGGCTTTTTCGGCCCCACGCCGGCCGCCGCTGTGGGCGTGTTTCTGGTCACTGTGTACGGCATAGTGCGCGGTTCGGTGCGCCTCAAAGAGATGCGCGAGGCCCTGCTGGGTACCGCACAGACAGCAGGCATGATCTATCTGATCATACTGGGGGCTGAGCTGCTGAAGATATTCATGTCCCGCGGCGGCGTGCCCCAGGCCATGGCCGAGTGGATGCTCGGCACCGGCATGGCACCGATGACGGTGCTGTTGTTATTGTTGCTCGCGCTGGTGCTGCTCGGCTGCCTGATGGATTCACTCTCCATGATCCTGCTGGCGATCCCCTTTTTCTGGCCGGTGCTGGTGGAGCTCAACGGCGGGGACTATGTCAGTGCCGCGGAGGCGGGCTTTGGCATGACAACCGATGACCTGAAGATCTGGTTCGGGATCTTGTCCCTGATCGTGGTGGAGCTTGGGCTGATCACACCACCGGTGGGCATGAACGTGTTCATTATCTCGGCGCAAGCGCCGGACGTTCCGATGAGTGAGACTTTCAAAGGTGTTGCGCCCTTCTTTCTCTCCGAACTGGTGCGCGTTGCGATACTGCTCGCCTTCCCCGTGGTGACGCTCTGGTTGCCTGGAGTACTTTCATAACCTCGCTGTGACACAGGCTTGTTGAAAACCGGCAATTTAGGCGCGGAGGGGGGGGAATCCCCCCCCCGCTTTGAGCCTGCACAGCCCTGCCGACTGGAGCAACAGTGGACCGCGCAACACGGCACCTGTTGCCTAGCCCGAGTCGCGCTGGCCATAGCCGACACCGCCGCGTTTAGCATTGTTTCCAAGGCCCGCCCTCCGCCAAAGCCCCGCCTAAAGGCAAAGTAACAATTGCCGCAATCGCCACTCTCGCCCTGCGCGACATGCACGCGCTACACTGACAGTTTCGCCTCAATGGAAGCCGATTGCTGTGGAACCTTTCAAGGATAACTTCTCTCCCGCACTGGTGCGCTGCCTCGCCGGCCACTTCGAAACCGAGTGCAAACAGTTTGACAAACAGGCGTTTGAAGGCGCTGTTTTGAGTGAGCTAGAAAGCCTGGAACTCAAACAACGTGCTCAGCTGATCAGCGACCAGCTGCACATCGCGCTGCCGACCGAGGCACGGGAACGGCGGCGAATCCTGCGCGCTGTTTTGCACCCGTTGAACGATGACGGCGATCAACAGAGCGACGCAAAGGGCGTGCGCGGCTGGGGCATGATGCCGCTGACGATGCTGGTGGGGCAGCACGGCCTGGATGATTTCGAGGCGTCGATGCTGCTGCTAAAAGAAATGACACCGCGCTTCACCTCTGAATTCGATGTGCGTTATTTTCTGATTGCAGATCAAACTCGTGCCCTCGCCTTAATGAAAGCATGGATTAAGGATCCCGATGCGCACGTGCGGCGCTTGGTATCCGAGGGCACGCGCCCCCGCCTGCCCTGGGGCAAACAACTGCCCGGCATCATCAAAAACCCCGGCGCCACTTTACCCCTGCTGGAGGCGCTGCGCGATGACCCTTCGGAATACGTGCGGCGCTCGGTGGCCAATCACCTCAATGACATCGCCAAGGACCACCCCGACCGCGTCGCTGCTCTGGCGAAAGCCTGGTTAAAAGATGCCAGCTCTGAGCGAGAAAAACTCGTCCGCCACGCCTGCCGTAGCTTGATCAAACAGGGACACCGCGGTGCGCTGAGTGCCTTTGGGCTCGAGCCTCCCGAAATTGAGCTACTACAGCTGAATATATCCACAAGCGAAATTCAGCTCGGCGAACGGCTCGATTTCAGCGCGGGCGTACGGTCGACCGCCCAGCGTGGGCAAACGCTGGTCATCGATTATGTGCTGCATTTTCTCAAAGCCAACGGCAACCAATCGCCCAAGGTTTTCAAGTGGAAGAAAGTGACCTTGCAGGCCGGGGAGTCGATGGAGCTGCAAAAGTCCCACGCACTGCGCGCTGTGACAACTCGCCGCTACTACGCTGGGCAACAAACACTCTCCCTGCGCATCAACGGCGAGGACTTTGGTGCAGAGAACTTCGGCCTGAAGTTGTAATGCAGATAGCGCATTGCCGTACACGCGCTATCCCAAACTAAGGGCACAGACAAGCGCTCACCACATAGCGTATGTTGGCAGGGCATGAACTCAGCCTTCTCAGCAGCTTGCCTGCCTGTAGACCCAACGCAAATGGAGATATGCGATGACCCTCCCAACGACACGGGACGAAACCGAGGCGATTGCTGTGGTGGTGGTTGAGGACGATCCAGCGACGCTGAACTATCTCTGCGAGCAGGTTGAGGCCACGGAACTCTACACAGTTCGCGCCGCCTGCTCCACCCTCGCCGAGGGCAAACAAGCCATAGAGCAACACTTGCCTCAAGTGCTCCTGACCGATCTGGGGCTGCCGGACGGTGATGGCACCGCCCTGATTGCCTGGGCTCGCGAGAAGAGCCCGAACACCGAGATCGCTGTTATCTCCATCTTAGGTGATGAACGCAGCGCCGTGCGGGCGATCCAAGCCGGTGCCTCAGGCTATCTGCTCAAAGACGGCCAATCCCTGGACATAGGCCGCACCATCGACGCCCTGCTGCGCGGTGACTCGCCCATCTCCACAGGCGTAGCCAGACACATCATCCGCAACCTGCAAGGCACGCCCGCCTCCCCTGCGCAAAATCCAGAACCCGAGGCCACACTACCCGCAGGCCTGTCACTGACACCCCGTGAGGAGGAAATTCTCTGGGGCATTGCCAAGGGCCTGACCTACAAAGAACTGGCCCAACAATTGGGCATTTCGGCGCAAACGGTTCCCAGCCATATCAAAAACATATACCGCAAGTTGCAAGTGCATTCGCGCAGCGAAGCGATTTTTGAGGCGGTCCAGATGGGAATCATCAAGTTTTGAGATCTGAGCGTTCCCCGCTTTGGCTAACCATTTGGACAACCGCTATCGCCATCGTGACCTTGCTCGGTCTGGTGGTTGGCTTGCCCGACCCCGAATTGCCCCCAACCTTCACTGAGGCACAACAAATCGTCGGGGAAGAGGTTGAAACACGCACTCTACCGGCACGGCTCTTCGCCACGGCGAACAACAGCAGCAGTGTATTTCGTTTCAAGTGGAACGCCGCGAAACACGACATCGTGGAACCCGTGTTTTACGCCTCATCGGTATTGCACATTCACCATGTACGCATCAACGGCGTCGAGCACGACGACCGCATAAAATACTCACGCCTGCTCAGCGACACCTCCCGACCCCTGTTGATCCCGCTGCCCACAACAGCTGCAACGCACACCATCGACATCGAATTGGCCGGCTCAGCCGTGATGGGGGGCTATGTCTCCCGCGTTTGGGTCGGTGAACGCAGTGAAATTCAACCGCTCTACGCCAAAAGGCAGATGGCCACCGTAGGCTTTCGAAAATTCCTCAGCTACTGGCTGCTGCTGCTGAGCTTGACCGGGGCGCTGCTCTGGTTATTGCGGAAACAGGAGCAGAGCCTCGGCTTGTTCGCCATCATCATGAGCTGCCAAGTGCTCGACAATCTGCCCGTCTTGGTGGACAACAGCTATTTGCTGACCGAATGGTTCCGTGTCAGCTACCTCACTGATTTCTGGAAAAGCGTCATCCTCGTGCCCTTCACTTACTTCTTTACCCACACCCAGTCCCCGGTCAAACTCAAATGGTTTCTTGCGCTCTGCGGTGTTGCCAGCTTGCTCTCTGCCACCGTGCCTTC
>JAWSVD010000238.1:0-13213 GCA_033852095.1 Granulosicoccaceae bacterium
CTTAGTCGCTAAATAGAGCAGTTGTCCGTACCCTTTTGCCTGATGTCCAGAGGCAGTTAGGGCATTAATGTTAATGATAAGACAAACGGTGCCGTTCGGCGCTCGGTTTGTGCGTGCAAAATTCATGAAAAAAACAGTGGTTCACGTCATTGATCGCTTGCCGCCCGACGGCGCAGAGCGCTTGATTGCGGAAGTGATCAAAAACAAGTTCGACGGTACGGCGTTCCGCGTGCTCTGCCTGGTAGAGGGCGGTGAACTGCTGGCCGAGATCGAAGAGGCAGGGGTGCCTGTCGATATTTTGGGCAAACACGGGAAAATCGATTTCTCCCTGTTGCCGCGATTGAAAGCCTATTTTAAGCAACACAAGGTGGCGGTCGTGCACAGTCATTTGTTCACTGCGGACGCCTGGGCGCGTCTGGCCGCCAAGTGGGCCGGTGTGCCGTGCATTGTGTCCACCGCACACAGTGTGAACAGCTGGAAGGGCCCGGTGCATAAAATCATCGACTGGCTCTTGGCGCTGGCAACTGATCAAGTGATCGCCTGCTCCTCAACCGTGCAGACAAGCTTGCGACAACAGCGTATTCCGGCCCGGAAAATAACTACCGTGGCCAATGGTATCGACCTCAACCGCATCGAGCGCGAGCCTGCCGTCGATCTCGGCCCCTATCGGCGGGGTGTCGATGCCCCGCTGTGGTGTGTGGTGGGGCGGCTCAATGAGGCCAAGGGTCACTCGGATCTGATCGCGGCACTCGCGGTGTACCGTGACGAGGGCCATGACTTTAGCTGTGTATTTGTCGGCGAGGGCGAGTTGCAAGCCGACATTGAGGCACAGATTCAAGCGCTGCAATTGGGTGAGCATATCGAGCTCCTGGGTTGGCACCCCAGTGCGATTGGATTCATCAAATCGGCCGATGCACTGTTGATGCCCAGCCGCTGGGAGGGCTTGCCCATGACCTTATTGGAATCGATGGCGGCGGGCACGCCCGTGCTGGCCACAGCGGTGGGCGGGATTCCCGACGTGATTGAAGACGGTGTGAACGGTTTGCTCTACCCGGCGGGCGATACAGCTGCGCTGGTCTCCGCCCTGCGGCGCCTGCAAAATGAGCAGGGCCTAGCCAGCAGATTGGCGGCGAAGGCCATGCACGATGCGCGCAGCAACTACAGCGCGGAGAAGGTCGCGCGGGATTATCAGGCGATCTACGATCAATATTTAGCGGCCAAGCAAGGGGTTCGGCATGCGTAAATTAGTCGCGAGTGCGTGTCGACCTTTCACCCGCCAGTGGAACAACTGGAAGCCGGGGGTGCGGATTTTAATGTATCACCGCGTCACTGATCTGGGCGAATACGATCAGCTCACCGTCAGGCCAGAGCGCTTTGAAACGCAGCTCAAAGAGCTCAGTGATCGCCATCAGGTTGTGGCTCTGGAGCAGCTTGGGCACTGTGCCAGCAACAGGGTTGTGATCACCTTCGACGACGGTTATTTGGATAATTTCGAAGAGGCAGTGCCGCTGTTGCAAAAGTATTCGCTGCCTGCAACGATCTATCTGACAGCAGATTTTGTCGACCAGACAAGATCGCACCCGCGCTATAAAACATCACAGCGATTGCACATGGATTGCTCAGAGGCGGCGCAGTTATTGGCGGGGGGGTTGATCAGCTTTGGCTCTCATACCTGCACACACCCGATGCTCAGTGAACTCAGTGATGCGGCGTCAAAAGCTGAGATTGTCGACAGCAAATACCGGCTGGAAGACAAGCTTGGAACAACGGTGTCAAGCTTTGCCTACCCCAACGGTAACTACGGTGAGCGCGAGATCGACTATGTGCGTGAAGCGGGCTACAGCAGCGCTGTCACGGTCAAACCCGGTGTCAATCGCGGCAGTGCTGATCTGCTGCAATTGCGCCGCAGTGAAGTCACAGACCGCGATAATGAGCAGGATTTTGCCGCCAAACTCGACGGTGCCCTAGACCCCGTGCACCAATTATTGGACATGAAACGCGAGTGGCAATTTAGCCGCCGCCGAGCAGAAACACGGAACACAGCATCATGAAAATACTCTATTTAATGACCGAGCCTTTTGGTTACGGCGGCGTGCAGTCGGACATCCTCGCCCTGTCGGAAGACCTCACTGCGCGTGATCACGAGGTGTATGTGGCGACCACCGAGGGGGAGCTGTTGGATGAGCTCAAATCCAAGGGCGCTATTTTTCTGCCGATCGATTTTCATATCTCCGGTCTGGGCGGCATGTGGGCCGCGGCCAAGGCGTTGAACGCCTTGGTGCGTGAGCACAACATTGATCTGGTGGCGCCGCAGTCGGTGCGTTCGTCATTGGTCACATTGTTGGCGATGAAGCTGATGTCCACTGGTGTCAGACGCCCACCGATCGTCACGACCATCCACAACATCCACAACCCCATGCATTTTCGCTACGCGGGTTGGCTGCTTCGGGCCGCTGCGGACTACGTGATTTTCGAATCGCACTATGAGCGGGATCGATTGTTGAAAAGTGGCTTGCCCGCGGACAGAAGCGGTGTGGTGCACAGCGGCATCGACGTGGAGCGCTATGCGCCGCGGCCCCCCTCGGAGCGGGTGCTGGAAGAGTTCTCATTGGACAAAAGCCGACACAAAATACTGGGCATTGTGGCGCGGCTGTCAGAAGAAAAAGGGCACAACTACCTGCTTGAAGCCTTTGCCAAACGGGTGGTGGTGGATGATTCGCACCGCTTGATGATTGTCGGTGACGGCCCTTTGCGCGCTGAAGTGGAGGCCAAGATTGAAAGCCTTGGCTTGCAAGATACCGTGATCATGACCGGTGCTCGTCGGGACGTGCACGATATCCTCTCCGTGATCGACGCCTTTGTGTTGTCGTCCACACGAGAGTCATTCCCACTGGCGGCGCGTGAGGCGATGGCCGCTGGCCGCGCCGTGGTGGCGCCGCGTATTGGTGGTTGCCCGGAAGTTGTTGATCACGGAGAAAACGGGTTTTTGTTTGAATCACGCAACGCGGATGATCTTGCAGATTGCATGGCCAAACTGTTTGAGGGCGATGTGGCGGCGCGCTTCGGTGAGCATGCGCGCAACAAGGTTGTCACGCAGTTCTCGCGGCTTGCTTGGGTGGTGGGGGATGAAGCTATTTACCAGCGCGCCGTGGATGGCACATTGGGCGAGCTGAGCAAAACCGTTCCCGCCGCTTAGCAGTGGGCGGACTCCCGTCGACCACCTTCGCTCAGTGCATACAGCAACTTTGTGGGAGAAACGCCCCGCCGGGCCGAAAGCCGCTGCACGATGATGCGGGAGAAGTGCTTCTTCTAGCGCGGTATGCGCTCGAGCATTCGGTCGGGCCGCGGGCGGCTCCCACGGGGCCGTGGCATTCGGTCGAGCGGGGTCGACCTCCCACGGGTTCTCGGGTGGTTTGTGGGAGGAACGCCCAGCCGGGCCGAATGCTGCTACTCGATGATGCGGGAGAAGTGCTTCTTCTAGCGCGGTGTGCGCTCGAGCATTCGGTCGGGCCGCGTTCGGTCGAGCGGGGTCGCCTCGGGCCGCGGGCGGCTCCCACGGGGCCGTGGCATTCGGTCGAACGGGGTCGACCTCCCACGGGGTCGTGGGAGGTATGCCCCGCAGACCGAATTTTGCCGAGCGATGTTGTGGGAGATAATCCCCGATCTCCTATCGGCGAAACAGCTGGCGTGACTTGTATATTTTAGCTTGAAGCACTGATCGGCGCGCGTTGTTGCCGATCAGTGCAATCATTTCGACTATTTTTTAGCGACAGTCGCTGCAGGCTCTAACCATTGGTTGAACTTGTTGATGTCCGCTTCGCCCAGTAGCCCGACCGCCGCCTGCAGGTCCAGCATGGCGAGGATGTAGTCGTAGCGCGCGCCGGCGTATTGAGCGCCCGCGCTGCTGGTGCCACGGATGGCATTGAGTACATCGACCGCTGTGCGTGTGCCGGCGTCGTAACCCGCCTCGGTGGCTTCCAAGCGAACTTCATTGGATTCCAGAGCCCGTTTCAAGGCTTTTACCTGGCTGATGCGTGCAGTGACAGTTGAGAAGGCGGTGCGCACATTGCGTTCCACGTTGCGCTCGGTGAGGGCGAGCATTCTGTCGCTTGCTTTGGCCAGCTCATGCGCTTGGCGCTTGGACGCGGTGACGGCGCCGCCGGTGTAGAGCGGCACTTTCAGTTCGAGCTCAATCGAGTGGTTTTCGGAATCAGAATCGCCCTCTGTGTTGGCATAGCTGCCGACCAGATCAAGGGTGGGGTAGCGGCTGGCCGTGGCCTTGCGCATATTGAGCTCAGCAGAGCGTAGATCGTATTGTGCAGCGGCGATGGTTGGGCTCAGTTCTTTGGCTGTTTCGACCCATTGATCCACGTTGTTTGGCTCTGGCGCTAACATGCTCACATCGGCCTTCACCACGTGCAGGTCTTCGACGTAGGTGTTGGTCATGACGCGCAGGCCCTCATGGGCCGCGTGCAGTTGATTTTCAGCGGCGATGACATTTGCCACGGCCGAGTCGTAACTCGCCTGTGCTTCTTTGACGTCAGTGATCGCAACCAGGCCCACGTCGTAACGCCGCTCTGCTTGATCCAGCTGGCGGAAGATCGCTTCGCGCTCCGCCTCTGCGAAGGCCACGTTGTCGGTGGCGCGCAAGACACCGAAATACGCCTCGGCGGTGCGACGGATCATGTCTTGGCGCATGTTGGCGTGTTCAGCTTCGGCTTTGTCCAGCTGTACCCGTGCGCCCGTGATGTTGATCTGGTCACCGCGGTTGTAGAGCGGCAGCGTGGCTTGCAGCGCTGTGGTTCTGTCGTCGGAGTGGCCGCTGACGGAGGCGTTGTGGGTGCCGGATCGCCCGCCACTGAGCGAGGCGTTGACGGTGGGCATGCGCGCCGTTTTGGCGACGTCAAGGCCGCGTTCAGTGGCGCGCCGCTGGTATTCCGAGGAGATGATCGTCGGGTCGTTCTCCAGCGCCAACTGGTAGACGTCCAATAGATTGTTGGCCTGTGCAGACACTGAGCCAAGGCTCAATACGAGTGCACAGTAACGGCTGAGCGTAGAGATACGCATGTTTAGTTTATCCTTAGGAATTCGGTGCTATACAGACATTCTAGATGAGATGTTCAAAGCACTTATTCAAATTTTGTAAATCTGCGACAGCCGTTAAAACGGCAAGGCAATAGTATGATCAAGAAATATGCCCGTGAACCCCGAACGAGCCAATGGCATGGGTATGAGCTGGCCGACAGTTACGATTGGCTGCGAGCGGACAACTGGCAGGAACTCAGTGAAAACCCTGAGTCTCTGCAGCGAGACATCCGTGATTTTCTCGAGACGGAGAATACGCACAGTGACGCGGTGATGGCCAAAACCGAGGCCTTGCAGACGGCGTTGTTCGAGGAGATGCGCGGGCGCATCAAGGAAGACGACCAGAGCGTGCCCGTGCCCGACGGGCCGTGGCAGTATTACAGCCGCAGCGAGACAGGTGCGCAATACCGCAGCTTTTGCCGTCAGCCCAGAGGCGGTGGCGAAGAACATCTGCTGCTGGACGCCAATGTGCTGGCCGAAGGCGAGGCCTATTTGTCGCTGGCCGCGGTGGACCACAGCCCTGACCACGCCCGTCTGGCCGTGGCTGTGGACCTGACAGGCAGTGAGCGCTACACCATCACGGTGCGCGAGCTGGCCACGGGGGAGGCGCTGCCGCTGTGCATCGAAGGGGTGAGCGGTGACCTGCAGTGGGCAGCCGACAATCGCACCCTGTATTACACCAGCCTGGACGAGAACCACCGGCCCGACGCCGTGTGGCGGGTATCGGTGGAGGGTGGCGAGCCCGAATGCGTGTACCGCGAGCAGGATCCAGGTTTTTTTGTCAGCGTGGGTGAGACCCGCTCCGGCCGCTTTATCGTGATTCACGCGCACGACCACACCACGGACGAGCAATGGGTCTTGGACGCCAGCGACGCCACGGCCCAGCCGCGCTGCATTGCAGAGCGGCAACGTGATGTGCATTACGACGTGGAGGACTGGAACGGGCAGTGGATTATCCACAGCAACCGCGACGGTGCGTTGGATTTCAAGCTGCAGATAGCGCACATTGGCGACGATGCAGCCGAGCGCTGGCAGGATTGGTATCTGCCGTCACCCGGTGTGCTGCTAGATGATTACCTGTTATTTGCCGATCATCTAGTGGTGGAAGAGCAGTACGATGCGCTGCCACGCATTGGCGTCGCCGCCCTAAAAAGCCTGGAAGCGGCACCTGCCTTTGACTACATCGCTTTCGATGAAGCTTGTTACGCCCTGGGCACAGGTGCCAGTTTTGAATTCGCCAGCGATGATCTGCGCTTCCACTACGAATCACCGGCCACACCCGGGGAGCAGTGGACGATGGACATGCGATCCGGTGAGCGGCAGTTGCTGAAGCGGCAGCAGATCCCCGCGGGCCACGATGCGGGGGATTATGTCACTCGCCGTTGCCATGCGCGCGCCGCAGACGGCGCCTTGATCCCGATTTCAGTTATCCACCACAAGAACACCGCGATGGACGGCACCGCACCGGGCTTGCTGTACGGCTACGGCGCCTACGGCATGAGCACGGACGCTGGTTTTTCGGTGGCGCGCTTGTCTCTGATCGATCGCGGTTTTGTCTACGCCATGGCGCACGTGCGCGGCGGTATGGAGAAGGGCTATCAGTGGTATTTGGACGGCAAGGCCTCGCACAAGAACAACAGCTTCGACGACTTTATTGTCGCTGGAGAGCAGTTGCTTGAGCAGCAGTGGGTGGCGCCCGGGAAATTGTGTTGTTACGGCGGCTCCGCCGGCGGCCTGTTGGTGGGTGCGGTGATCAACAAGCGGCCGGAGCTCTTTGCGGCTGCTGTGGCCGATGTGCCCTTTGTGGATGTTTTGCAGACCATGCTGGACGAGAGTTTGCCGCTGACCCCGGCAGAGTGGCCGGAGTGGGGCAATCCCATCGAGGACAAGGCTGCATTTGAACGTATCGCGGCCTACAGCCCGGTGGATAACGTCTCAGCAGCGGTGTACCCGCACCTGTTGGTGATGGCGGGGCTGACTGATCCGCGCGTGACCTATTGGGAGCCCGCCAAGTGGGTGGCCAAGTTGCGCGACACCGCGATATTGGACAATGAGCTGCTGCTGCGCACCAACATGGACGCGGGGCACGGCGGGGCATCTGGGCGTTACGACGCCATGCGCGAGACGGCTTTTATCTACGCCTTCTTGCTGTTGTCGCTCGGCATGGATTGAGGGCTTGGCGCCCGGCACAGGGCGCTGAACTTTTAGCGCAGGGCGAGCCGGCGTCGCAACAGGGCCAGCAAGGCGATCACACTGAGCGCAAAGCTGGCACCGCCTCCGCCGCCCGAGCTGATCCGGCTCGGGATTTTGCACGGTGATGTGAAATCACTGTAGTTCTCGCTGAGAGCTGCGGGGCTGGGCAGGTCACTGCTGGATGTGCTGTCGTCAAAGGTGACGCTGGCGATCCAGGATCGGTAATTGGCCACCGACGTGTAGACGCCGTAACTGCCCGCTTCCGCGCAGCCATCGCCGTAACTGACGATGCCCACCAGCGTGTCGCTGCTCTGGCTGCGCAGCATCAGCGGCCCGCCGCTGTCGCCCTGGCAGCTGTCCCTTCCACCGAATGCATAACCGGCACACAGGCGATCAGCAGGCAGTCCCGCGCCTTCTTCGCACGCGGCGTTAGGCTGTATTTGTACGTTCACTTCATGCAGAGCAGTGGGCAACCACGTGTGGTTGATCACCTGCCCACTGTTGGTGATTACATCATCTGCTGCATCCACATCCCCCCATCCTGCCGTCAGTGCCTGGTAGCCTGCGCCCGGGGCCACACTTGCCAGTCGAGCAGGGTCTTGAGTGCTGGTGCGGCTCAGTCTCAGCAGGGCGATGTCGTTGCCCAGATCCACCCGCGCAGGGTTGTAGCTGGGGTGTACGTGTATTTCACTGATGTCGTAGTAGGTGCTGGTATCTGTGCCATTGCCCAATACGTTGGTGCCGATGTACAGCTCCAGCTCGTCCGTCGCGTAGTCTTGTCCGGCGAAGGGCTTTTTGAACAGGCAGTGTGCCGCCGTCAGCGCCCAGTCTTGATGGACGAGGGTGGCGCCACAAAAGGTGTTTTGGTACTCACTGGTATTGCCATTCTCGTCGACAAATTTTCTCCCCAGCGCGACCATCCAAGGGTGCTCGCCGGTGCCTGCTTCGCAACCGCCAATGATGCGCGTCTGGAAATCAGTGGCCAGTGCCGCTGTTGATATAAGGCCAATACTGACCAAAGCGGATGAAAGCACCTTGTGCATGGGAAATCCTTGTGATTGATTGTTCGCAGGCCTGTGGTTTAGTGCCCGCACGGCGTGGTTGTAGAGGCTTTTAAATGTTACAAATTGCCTTGGTCTTAATAATTGGCCAATGCTTGTTACGCACAAAGCACACCAACAGTTGCCTCGCAGGGCCCTGTTCAGCCAGACTGCTTGTCATTCATCACCATTATATTAGAGGCTGAAATGCGCGCTGCTGCTCCGTTGCTCCGCTTGCTGCCCGTCGCGGTGTTTTTGTCGGCATGCGCTCCGTTGTCGACGCCTCGTGTTGGAGCTGAGGCTGAGCCACTCGTCGGTGATCAAATCGTGCTGACACGCGGGCTGGAGGTAATGCCGGGGACAATCGTCGGCTGGTTTGAGCCGCGCTTTTATCAAACATCGGTGCCATCATTACAGAGCGTGCTGTTTTCCGATCCATTGAGCAATGCGCTGCGCTGCGGACTGCGATTGCGGCAGCCGGTGCCCCGTGGCGAGCCAGCTGCCGTGCTCGGCCCAGCAACGTTGACCGTAAAAAAGGTTGTATTAGCGAGCGATCCGGCGGGCGTAGACCCATCGGCCGTTAGCATGCAGGGCGGCCCTTCTACAGACGTTGTCTTGAAATACCGCATCGACGTGGGGTCGGCTGATCAGCCGCGCATTGCCGCGTTTTTCTGCCAGCAGCGCTACCCCATGCTCAACCGCGGCACAGCTTTCCCCACTGCAATTGAGTTGCGGCAGCAGGCCGGGGCCGCACTGCAGTGGAGCTCCGACGGAGCTGGAGATGAATAGGGTCATCCCTGTTTAGATGACCTGTGCGGCGTCGAAGAGCATGTGCGGTGGCATTACGCTGTGGTGGAAATGTCTGCGGCTAAACGCTGTGTTATAGCCCGCATTGGCGGTGGCTTTGATGCCCCAAGGCCGCAAATGTTAGCCCAATGGGTTAAACTGCGCGGCTTTTCACCTTCTTACTCCAGACAAGAGAACCTGTTGCCCTATGCAATCAATTGATGCCCAGATCAGCGCTGAACTCAATATCGGTACCGCCCAAGTGCAGTCGGCAGTGACGTTGCTCGATGGCGGTGCGACCGTGCCGTTTATCTCTCGGTACCGCAAAGAGGTGACGGGTGGCTTGGACGATACGCAGTTGCGGAACTTGGAAGAGCGCTTGCGTTATTTGCGCGAACTCAATGAGCGGCGCGAAGTGGTGCGCAGCACGATTGAGGGGCAAGGCAAGCTAGACCCCGCACTGGCGGCTAAGCTGGACAAGGCTGCCAGCAAGACGGAACTCGAAGATTTGTACTTGCCGTACAAGGTCAAGCGCCGCACTAAGGCGCAGATCGCGCGTGAGGCGGGTCTGGAGCCGCTGGCGGCGTCCCTGATTGAAAACCCCGGCCAGGTGCCAGAGGAAGTCGCGGCGAGTTATGTCGATGTCGACAAGGGCGTGGCGGATACAGCCGCGGTGCTGGACGGCGCGCGGCAGATTGTCATGGAGCAGGCGGCGGAGCGCGCTGCCCTGGTTGCGCGATTGCGCGAGCGGCTCTGGAACGACGGCGTGATGAGCAGCGAGATCATCGCCGGCAAAGAAGAGGAAGGTGCGAAATTCAGCGATTATTTCGAATACAGTGAGCGTGTCAACAAAGTGCCCTCGCACCGGGCGCTCGCGCTGTTCCGCGGCCGAGACGCGGGTGTGTTGTCCCTCAAGCTCGATCTGCCGCAGGCGGAGGCGGGTGATGTGCACCCAGCGGAAGCGTCCATTGCCACCGAGCTGGGCATACAAGACAAGGGCCGGCCCGCAGACAAATGGCTGCGCGACACCGTGCGCTGGTGCTGGCGGGTGAAGTTGCATACCCGTTTGGACTTAGATCTCAAAACCCGTCTGCGCGAACACGCAGAAGAAGAGGCGATCGCCGTCTTCAGCCGCAACATCAAAGACGTATTGATGGCCGCCCCTGCTGGCCCGCGCGTCACCCTGGGGCTGGATCCGGGTATTCGCACCGGGGTCAAGGTGGCGATAGTGGACGAGACCGGCAAGGTACTTGGCTCCGACACCGTCTACCCGCACCCCCCCAAGCGCCAGTGGGATCAATCCATCGCCACCCTGGCTGCTATCTGCAAACGCCACAAGGTGGAGCTGGTGGCGATCGGCAACGGCACCGCGTCGCGCGAGACAGACAAGCTGACCGCCGAGCTGATGGCCAAATACCCGGAGCTGTCGCTGAGCAAGGTGATGGTCAACGAAGCGGGGGCCTCGGTGTATTCGGCCTCGGCGCTGGCCGCCGCTGAATTCCCCGACATGGATGTGTCCATCCGGGGCGCGGTGTCCATTGCGCGGCGGCTGCAGGATCCGCTCGCGGAGCTGGTCAAGGTGGAACCCAAGGCCATCGGCGTGGGTCAATACCAACACGACGTGAATCAGACGCGCTTGGCGCGCGCCCTGGACGGCGTGGTGGAGGATTGCGTGAACGGCGTCGGGGTGGATTTGAACATGGCCTCCGCACCGTTGCTGACACGGGTGTCGGGCTTGAACAAAACCCTGGCCAAGAACGTGGTCGATTGGCGCGACGCCAACGGCGCTTTTCGCAGTCGCAAGCAACTGCTCGATGTGCCGCGTCTGGGCCCGGTGGCCTACGAGCAGTGCGCAGGTTTTTTGCGTGTGCGTGAAGGGGACAATCCCTTTGACGCCAGCGGCGTACACCCGGAAGCCTACGGCGTGGCGGAACGCATCGTCGGCCAGTTTGGCGGCGCGGTCAGTGATTTGATCGGCAACAGCGCTTTCTTGAAAAAACTGCGTATTGAAGACTTCGTGGATGCGAGTTTTGGCGCGCCCACGGTGGCAGACATTATCGAAGAGCTGGACAAGCCCGGCCGCGACCCGCGACCCGCCTTTGAGACGGCTGCTTTTCGCGACGGTGTGGAGACACTCAAAGACCTGCAGCCGGCGATGAAGCTGGAGGGCGTGGTCACGAATGTCACTAACTTTGGCGCTTTTGTGGACATTGGTGTGCACCAGGACGGATTGGTGCATATCTCGGCCCTGGCGGATCGCTTTGTGAAGGACCCGCATGAGGTGGTCAAGGCGGGCGATGTGGTCACGGTGACGGTGATGGAAGTGGACATCAAGCGCAAGCGCGTGGCGCTGAGCATGCGCAGTGACGCCGATCCTGCCGCGGCTGCGCAGGCCTCGGGCGAGCGCGGTGGGCGCCAAGGTGAGCGCGGCAAGCCACAGCGCGGGGCTCAACAGGGATCTCAGCAGGGCGGACAGCGATCGCGGTCAAAGCAACAGCCGGCCGCTGCCGATAACAGCAACAGCGCCATGGCCGACGCGCTCAGAGCCGCCTTGAAATCCTAAGCGAGGATTCATCGCTGGCGGGAACTGAGGCTAATCGTTACAGCAACAGCTGCAAATCGACTATATAAAGATGATGACTAGGCTATCTCAGATTAAATTGTTTCAACCGACCGCCTTGCGGACCGCCATCACGCTCGCTTGCAGCTTGATGGCGCTCAGCGGTGCGGGCGCTGCGCAGGGGGCGCGCTACTTTGTGCCGCCACTGGATATCCCGATCGTGGGGGAGGTGCAGCGCTACACCACGGTGCGCACCGATACCCTGTCGGACATTGCGCGTCTCTACGGCGTGGGGCACGACGAGATAGTCGCCGCCAACCCCGGTGTTGACGTGTGGATGCCGGGTGTGGGGGTGGACGTGGTCTTGCCGACGCGGTTTATTCTGCCAGATGCGCCGCGCCGCGGCATCGTCGTCAATTTGCCTGAGATGCGCCTGTATCACTACGCCGAGGACAGCGCGGGCAGGGCTATTGTCACCACCCATCCGGTCAGCGTGGGGCGCATGGATTGGCGCACGCCGCTCGGCGCCTCCAAGGTGGTGGCCAAAGTAGCCGACCCGAACTGGTACCCGCCCAAGTCCATCCGCAAAGAGCACGCCGAGGACGGCGACCCACTGCCGAAAGTGGTGCTGGCCGGCCCGGATAACCCCCTGGGGCAGCACATGTTGCGTCTCGGCATCCCCGGGTATTTGATCCACGGCACCAACCGCCCCTACGGCGTGGGCATGCGGGTGACGCACGGCTGCCTGCGCATGTACCCCGAAGACATCGCCTGGTTGTTTGGGGAAGTGGACGTCAGCACGCCGGTGATGTTGCTCAACCAACCCTACAAATTGGCGCGCTTGGGCGGGCGGTTTTTTGTGGAAATGCACAGCTCACTGGAAGAAGAGGTGCTGTCGGCGGAAAAAACGCGTGATGACGTGTTGCGCGATATCGAGTTGCAGGCGGGCAGCGACGCCGTGGCGTATGTCGATCGAGTGGCGTTGATGAACGTCATCCACGAGGCGAATGGGGTGCCCGTGCCGGTGCCCTTGTTGGACGCACCGATGGCACTTGATCCACTGGAAGAGATTGGCTTTTAGCTGCGTTTTTTTAGAGAAGATTCCGGCAGTGGTGTTGATGATGGGATCGGCGGCATGCGTCTCTATCAGCACCGTGTCACGCGGATGCGCTTCGCTTATTCGCCCTACGGTGAGCCCGAGCCATACCGCTTGCTTTTGTCGGGTGCTGTTGAGCTTGCGAAACGCACCAGAGCGGAAGGGCCTGCTGTGCGAAGCACGCGGTATGTGGTGCGATTTGCGTGGCTCATCGACACCCTACGTGTCGTAGGGTAGATAGGCGGCAGGCGCATTGGCGGCGTGCGTTTCAATCGGCACCGTGTCACGCGGATGTGCTTCGCTTATTCGCCCTACGGTGAGCCCGAGCCATACCGCTTGCTTTTGTCGGGTGCTGTTGAGCTTGCGAAACGCACCAGAGCGGAAGGGCCTGCTGTGCGAAGCACGCGGCAGGTGGCGCGATTCGCGTAGCGTATATCCTCTGCCGTAGGGCAG
>JAWSVD010000636.1:0-1171 GCA_033852095.1 Granulosicoccaceae bacterium
CGCTGCCCCGGCGCGAGATCACCAGCCCAGAGGCCCGCAAGCCGGCGATGGCTTCGCGTATCACCGTGCGGCTGACATTGAATTGCTCGCCGAGCGCATTCTCTGTGGGCATTTTCTCACCCACGGGGTATTTGCCATTCTCAATCAGCGAGCGCAATTCATGCTCTACCTCAGCAGCCAAGTAACGAGGCTGGGGTTTGCTTGATCTGCCTTCTTTCATTGTCTTTCCTGATTTTTATCAACGCCCACATTAGAGACAAAGGCGTTTCAAATTAGTTATACAACTTCATTGTTGCACTCTATAGGATGCCGCGCACAAAGTCTCTGTTGTGTTTGGGTACTGCATTGCCCATCAGATGCACCGCAACTGCCAGCCGCTACCAGGGCAAACGCACACTGACAAGCGCATCGACACCCAGGAGCACGCCGCCATTCGCACTTTTCTCGCACGCCCCTATTCTCTTGGCCTTAGCCACCATGAGCTCAGCGCTCGTCTATTACCTGTATTGTCGCTGGCTGCAATTGCCGCTGACTGATCTCAGCGCGGGCAGCTTTCTGTCCTTTGCCTTTGGGCTGTTGGCGCCTCGGCTGCCCGGCCTCTGGCAGCTGCCACTGCAGGGCCACTGGTTGTTGCTAACCCTGATCTGTGAGCCGCTGTTCGGCACGACTGATGCAGGCGTTGGACCGACTGTTTGCCTATCAATACCACCTGTTCATCAACGATCTGAACAAGGGACTGCTTGTGATTGACAATAGGGACCCAGCGCACCGAATGCGGTGGGATTTATCACCGTCCCCGGCAATACTGACGTCACGCTCAATGCCGCTGAAGGGGCACTGTGATTTGAATTTCGAACTGCAATTTGGACTGGGTGCTGGCGAGAATTAGACACGACGACCTAGTTCAGGGATTTTGCAAATTCTAGAGGCCTTCCTGAATCTAAATTTCCTCGGGTGCCGGCGAGACACGGTAAGGCCTGAATCCAGTGGCGGTAACCCAATATTTTCAAGGCCCATACAGCCGAATCTGGTGACAAACTTGCATTTATGTCTCGCAGAATATCTATTCGCAACTCTGTGCCCCGAAGTTCCAGTTTTTGGTAAATATCGAGTGATCTCTTCACCACGTAGAGATCCAAATTCCGCAGCTCCAACAACTCCTCCATGCCAT
>JAWSVD010000019.1:0-6785 GCA_033852095.1 Granulosicoccaceae bacterium
ATGGCCTGCCAGGCATCGGGGTAGAGGGCAGCGTGGGCCTGCGCCTGCAAATCCCCAGCTACCTCGGCGGCTACGATCACGTGCCCTTTAATGAGACCCGCGTGCTTATCCTCGGCCTGGACGAGCGCTCGCTGCAGCTGGTGCCCGTGGGCGTGGGCAAGGTGCAGGGCCGCAGCATTGTCAATACCACCGATCTGCACTTCGATCGCTTGGATTACTTCGCCTACGCCTTTGTCACCAACGAAGGTTACCCCCATCTACTCGCCTACGAGCGCGGTGAATACCGCTCGCTCGGGCAGCTACGTGCAAAACTAGAAGAGTTAGGTTCACAATGAACATTCGTCAGCCACTGATCACGCGCCTACTGCTTGTCGCAGCAGCACTACTCGCCCCCGCCAGCGCTATAGCCTACTACGGCACCGAGTCACTGCCCGTACCGGGCTATGTATTCAAGCAGGGGCTGGTGCTCAACGAAGAAGGCAAGCCTGTCTTCGCCGAGTACGACGCCGAGACCGGCAACGCGGTGAATATCTTAAAGGATTTCGATGCCTCAGACCCTGATTTCCGGGTCATCAGTGCCGTCGCCTACAAGAGCAGTCGCGAGCAACTGATCGCTTGGCGAAAGGAATTAGTCGCAGGTGAATTCGAAAAATTTGAATTTGTCACCCCCGCGCAATTCAAGCGGGCTGATTACCCAGAGGAGTTTCACGCGTACTTTGTTGAGCCCTACAGCAGCAGTCGATCCCTACTTGTGTACAAGCCTGAAGCCTTAGACAGTACAGTCGCATTGAGTAGCGTAAGCGGTATAATTGTTCAACAATCAGTGTTTGATATACGATCATTGCTCAATACGGCCTACCCTGATACCAAGCACAGTCTGTTGATCGACAAAAGCGGGGTCGTCAGACACCCCAGCGAGCACAATATAGGCTTTCGTGTTGCGTTTTTTAACCCTGACGGCAGCACCTTGCAGGATGGAGAGCGCAGCGACACTAACATCTACGGCCAAGACCTGGGTGAAGGCGCGGACGGCATCAAAAATTCCATCCTTGCGCCGATCGAAGGCGCGCGTATCAGTAACCCCTTCAGCCCCGGGTTTATCAGCGGCGTGAGCGATAAAAACGGCTTTTTCCGAAACTACGCCAAAATGCCCATCTGCCCAGGTTTTAGCTACAATCTTTCGATCCCCATCACGGCGGAGGTGCCGTACCGTTCCTTCAACCCGCAACGTGCAGGGACTTTCAATCATTACTATTTTTGGAATCAATATAATTACTTTTGTGCCGGCCTCCCGCTGGACCCGCCCACAAATATTGGAGAGTTGCTGGGTTACATCAACGCCATTGGTGTTCTAGTAACAACAACGCACCCCGTTCAACGCGTGGCCATCCCCGTGGACGTCACCCTATTAACTGGCAGCTTCAGCTTGTCCAACCCTGATGGTAGCGCGGTGCCGGTTGGCGATTCCACAGTGCATTTGTCCACGCCGCGCAAGCCGGCCGAATATGTTCTGCCCGAGAAACCCGATTTCAACAACGACGGTGCGGATGACCATCTCAGTGATCTGGGCAGTATCCCCCAGCCCGAAGGCGCGCCAGACGACGCACCGCTCTTGTACGGGGTCTGGTTTAGCACGCCCGACACCGACAAGCGCAACCAGAACAATGTCCCGCTCACCGACACCCTCGCCAACGGCGGCGAGCCCATCGCGCCCGATTTAGTGCGGGTTGCCGTGCAAAAGCAAAACTTCGACGACATTGGCCTGCTCGAAGCCATCAGCTTTGAAGACCTCGCCAACACCGATCTCTACGTCTTTCGCCAGAGCACCGGTCAGCTGGTCATGGAAAAATCCCCCTTCTACCCCGCCGGCAGCAGCTCCGCCGCCTCGGGCTACGGCAACGGCGTCAACGGCATCGGAGCTGCAGGGCAGGGATATTTTGAAGTAGCGATCCCCGGACGGGATAACCAGCAGGACTTCCGCCACATCAACAGCAGCACCGACAGCCTGGCCGACGCACTTGCAGATCCCAACAACAAAGGCCTTAAATACAATGCCTGGCAAGCCACGCAGTTTGTGGCAGAAGATTTTCGAGGCGAGACAGACTCCCTGCGCGTGGGCGAACCGCTGCAAGTGGTGGTGATCAACCGCGCCACGGGTTACATCGGCATCGCCGACACCGCTGTTGAGGCGGTCAGTCAGGCAAGTGGGCAAAGCCCGCTGGCGATACCGTTGGGCGATATTTTTTTGCAGCCACCCAACCTCAAGATCAGTGTTGTACGCCAGTACGAAGTGGAGTTAGGCCTCACTCAAGGTCAGTCGCGCCAATACACGGTGGGCAGCGAGGGCGCAGCCCTGCATTCAGATCAATACGTCAAAGTCACCACCGATTGGCGCGCAGCCGACGGTGCGCCACTGCCGAATAGGCTGCCGGGATACACGGGGCGCTTGACCAGCCTTAAGCCTGATGCAACTTTTGGTAAATCAAGCGTTGACCACTTCGGCATTGAGCCTGGTATCAATACCGAACTCATCGAGCTTAAAAAGAGCAGCGCCATGGCTAGCACCGGCTACCAGTATCTCCATGTGGTGGCCGAGCAGGACATCGAAAGTGCGCGCTTTGGCACTTCAGATACGACCCGTAACCGTCCCGAAAAGTTTGTGCCCGTGCGCGTGGCAGTCTACGACGAGAAAGCCAGCCGTGCCCTCAAGCAAAGCCAGCTTGAGAATCTTCCAATCAGCGGTGAGTACACCCTCAAGCAAGACAGCAGCGTCTACCAGTGGAAATACCGCCCAGAGATGATGTACGCCGTCTTTGATCTCAATGTGAGTAAGATCACCCGAACCGTGGCCGAGGGCGAGGAGCCGGTAGACATCACTGAAAATAGAGCCCCAGTCATCGAGACAGAAGACCTAAACCTGAGTGTCACCCTAGACATATTAGCGGCGCAGTACAGTCCACTGGAACTCTTTGGCCCCGATAGCGAACTGGTGTATTCCCTTGAAGGCTATCAGCAGCAAGTGAACACCGGTGAAAATATAACATACAGCTACACGGATTTTGGCCACTTGAGCGAGCTCAACGGGGAGGATTTCCTTACCCTCAATCTCATCAATAACCAGGACGCCGGCAACGTGTTGTGGGAATGGGCCTTTGTGTCCATGTCCGCCGGGGTCGACCTGAACCGCGACGGCTACATCACGTTTGGCAACAGCTGGTACACCGACAAAAGTTTGCAACAGAGCTGCGAAGTGCTGGAAAGTGACGAATCAGCGGTGCCGACCGATCTTACCAGTCCGCAGCGCCCTTATAGGTTCTGGCTAAATAATGATTATGATGTGGTTGAGACCAATGATGAAAATGAAGCTAATCCAGACTATCGGATAAAATTGCCTGAACTGACTGACTGCGGTGGAATTGAGGGTAGGGCAACAATCACTGGCAACACATTTGAGCAAGTGTGCGAGCTCAGCGATGCGTGGGTCAGAACTGCCAGTGATACAAGCAACTTGACGTTGGACGATGTTGACAATTTCAGGGATTTTGAAGACGTCGCACCGATAGACTTGAAATTTAACACTGCCACTTTCGAGAAATTGAAAACCGGCGAATTAAAACTGCGTGCATCGACCAAGACTCTCGGCATCAACCTGTATTCGGCCAATTGGGGCGGGCAGGGGAAAGCGCACCGGTATCAATGGGACAGAGCGGTCGCGGACGGTTACCTGAACGTTCCGGAGTCCGATGTGTTCTATGCAAACCACAGAGCAACTCGTCTTGCGCCGGGACAGCCACCCATGTGGGTGAATCCAGTGGTTAGCAATCAGGGCATGGATGCGAGCACTCATACCTTGCATTTGATATTCGAAGGGCGCAGTGGCAACGCAAAAGTTTGCACAGAAACCCCCGCCGACTGCTACGTTGAGTTTGAGCTGTTAAAAGACTTGGACGTGATTAAACGGTCGAGAATCTACATGGATTTACGAGACGTGCGGGATTTTTACGATCAAGCAAATGCGGGCGATGCAGAACCAGATAACTGGAGCCGAGAAATCACAGAGTGGCCTTTTATTATAGACACTTACCCTGGGTACGCTGCTTGGCACTATCGAGAAGTGCCATTCATCACGGCAACGTCAAGTGAAGAGAGTCCGATGGCCTACGTGCCTGAGGGCACGCAGCGGCATGCGCGCACTGGTCTGCTCGAATGCGTGGCGCCCGAGAGCATTCGAAAACGTGACTACGTGACGCACGTCCACGGCTGGAACATGACGCGGGAAGACAAACACAATTTCCACGCAACAGCGTTTAAACGACTGTATTGGTCAGGATATCAGGGCGGATTTGCGGCGTTCAGCTGGCCCACTGGATGGTTTGCTCAGCGCGTTGGTAGTACCGCCGCCACGGCTTTTGCCGGCAATCAGAACAAGAATAACTACAGTGGGAGTGAAGTGGCAGCGCGTCGCTCAGGTAGGGTTCTGGCAAATTGGCTACAAACCAAAAAAGGCGATGGAGAAGGGCAATTTGAAAACATCCACCTCGCTGCGCACAGCATGGGAAACATCGTATCGAGCGAAGCCTTGCGCTTCACAAATGATCCGGATCTTGTGACGAGTTACAGCGCGTCACAATCAGCTGACGCAGCGGGAGCTTATGATTCGAATATTGATGACATGTTGCATGAAATTAAAATTCCTTCTGGCATTTTCTATCAAGGGCCAGAAAATCAAAGCCCTATTGATTCTTGGGAGCGCTATAACATAGATGCTGCTTTTGTTGACAATGAATTTCCGCCCGATGTGTATCGCTGGGACAACCTGTTGAGTGAAACCGGTATTTTTCTTGAAGACACTGACACGCCTGCTCTGAGAACACGGTGGGGGCAAGGGGCGACACCGTACTACGGCAAGTTAAACAACAAAGGCAGTGATTTCAGGATGGTGAGTTATTTTAATATTCACGACAGTGCCACAAATACATGGGAATTTGGCCAATTAACCAAACCTGAGGGTCCCGATGGCTGGCGTTATCAATCGAGCCGAGCTTGTGCAAGAGTGGACTCGGCACGTTTTTGGTTGGACAGCAGCTCGTGTGATGCGGTATCCGACGAAGGCAGGGTTTTCCACAATAACGTGAGAGTGCCGTGGCCCAACGGCCGTGACGACGCCTACGACGAAGTTCGATTCGACGTCATGGCGCGTGTCATCCCCGCTCGAACCCGTGCCCTGGGCCGTATAAATTTTCGGGGCGATACCATGCCGCAGGTGAAGGACGGCGTACCCGATGACAGACTCATGCGGGTCTCTCCAGTGGCGGGCGAAACGCCGGTAATCCCTGATCTGATGACAACTTATGAATTAAGTGAAGACGCCACCAACTCGGGCTTTGATCACAGCATCCAGTACCACGGGTACATGACAGAAGTACGTGGTTCGGGGGAAGCATTTCGTGGGAGCTACTGGCGTGCGTTTATAGATGGATCTTTAGAATATCGAGCTAGTGATTACAGTGGGCTGAAAATTGAGGCTGAGCAATAACATGAAAACCAACAGCTTGAAATGGAACCTGATCGGCATGGTGGCCGTGGGCTTTGCACTGTGGTTCGCCTACATAACATTCCGCGGCCCGCCCCCGGCCATCCCTACGGTAGAATTGCCAGCGCCTCTCACGCCCGAGCAAATTGCCGATCAAAAGTTGATCGTCAAAATCAACGAAGAAGTGGTGGCTGCGCGCAAGGCGCGGAATCGATCAAGTGAAGAAAGTGCGCTGCGCAAACTGTCCAAAGCCATCGGCGGGAAAACCGGTGCGATGCTGGGGATGTCTCTCGACAGCTTGCTCGAGCACATCATGCACGGCGTGGTGCTGGATCAGCACCAGCGGCCCGTGGGCGGCGCGCGGGTTCGGTTATTGTTTACCAACTCAGGACTCGCGCGGGGGCGGGGAAACGTCAGCGTCTACACCGATGCCCTGGGCCGTTTTGAGGTTGAGGGCCACGGGGGAGCCGTGAGTGTGATGGGCATCACACACCCCAATCTCACCCGCTATATCTACGCTATGTCGCAAATAGACGACACGGTTAACCGGGCAGGCTATAGGCCCTTTTCCTACGTAAATAACAGCACAGAGGATCCACTGGTCTTCAATGTGATGCGCGTGGAGGAATACGAGGACGTTTATACCAAAAGATCGGTGGGAATCTATACCACGGCAACGGGCGAGCCTACGGTGCAGGGGAATTTCAAGGTGACATGTAACAGAAAGATCTACAAAGGGAACAGCGTTAAAAAACACCAGTTGAGTGATTGGGTGATGCGTTTAGAGCCTGCAGAGCCTGGCGGCTTTATCCGGACTAAGGACGCTTATCTGAATGAAGCGCCGGTAGGCGGATATGACCTGCCATACATAGAAGCTGGTTATAATTTGAGCGACGATAAATTCAGGAATAAATTCAGAAGAGATGATATATATTATTACAGGTCTGGAAAAACATTTGGTGTGTTTAAATTTCAATATTTGGATGCGTTTTCCAAAGGAAACCAGTGTTATGCAGCACTTAGGTGGGACAGTTATAATAGGGAAGGGACAAGAAATCTGGCTATCCCCCGTTTAACGGAGGTACGTCTGCGTAAATAGTCAGCAATTCCCGACAAGTTGGCATCTTCATATAAATCATATGCTTGCAGCACAAAGGGTAGGGCAGCGGGAGGGGGTCAGGCAGCGGTAGGGGGACAAGGCTTCACAATAACTATTAAGCGAGGTAGTGTTCAGCGATGACAAGACCAGCAA
>JAWSVD010000239.1:0-12129 GCA_033852095.1 Granulosicoccaceae bacterium
CTGCCTATCACGATGCCCACGGAGGCAGACGACCGCGCACTGTCCACCAGAAGCTGGTACAGCGTGCTCAGCTTCAGTGAGCGGTAGAGCAATACGGACAACGCCAACGCGTAGGCGGCGGCAACGGCGGCAGCTTCAGTCGGCGTGGTGACGCCACCATAGATACCGTAGAGCAAGATCACCGGCATCAATAATGCGGGGAACGCGCGCGCGGTGGTTTTCGGCAGCTCGCGCAGCGGCACTGCTTGCTCGGTGGCAAAGCCGCGACGGTGAGCCATCCACCAGTTCATGGCCATCAGCACAGCGCCCATCAGCAGCCCTGGCAGAATACCGCCCATGAACAGCGCACCGATTGAGGCGTTAGACACCAGCGCGTAGAGCACCATGGGAATTGACGGCGGGATGATCGGGCCAATGGTAGCCGAGGCCGCGGTGAGCGCTGCGGCGTAGCCCGCGGGAAAGCGCCCACCTTTGCGCATCATGTCGATGATGATCTTGCCGATACCCGCCGCATCGGCCACCGCCGAACCGCTCATGCCGGAAAAAATCAGCGAGGCCATGATGTTGACGTGCCCCAGCCCGCCTTTGAATCGCCCGACGGTGGCCACACAGAAATTCAACAGCCGGTCCGAGATCGAGCCGGCGTTCATGATGTTCGACGCCACGATGAACAGCGGAACCGCCAGCAAAAGAAAGCTCTGGTAAATACCGTCAACGAGGGTCTTACCCACCAAGCCAACAGAACCGCCAGTACTCAACATATAAACCATTGACGCAACGATGATTGCATAGGCAATGGGCAGCCCGATGCCTGCCAACAGGAACAACGCGCCCACCATTAAAATCAGATCGAGGCTCACGAACCGGACTCCTTGTCGCCACTGGGCTGATAAGACAAGTCCTGACTCTCTCGGTCAGCGCCGTGCCGACAAAGCTCAACGATGCGCCACAGTGCACGCAGACCGACGACGCCGAGAAACAGAAAATAAACCGAATAGATCGGCAGCATTTTAACGGGCAGCGTCGCCGAGGATTTCAATCGCAACAGGCGCATCCGGTCATAGGTGGGCGAGATCGAATACCACAAAGCCACGAGCAAGATCACGGCCCCGAACAGCGCAAAGACAGTACGCGTGCGCGGCCGCACCATATTGTAAACAATGTCGAAGGTGACGTGATCGCGATCACGCACCACGAAGGCGTTGCCCCAGAAAATTGTCCAGAGCCACAATACAAGGATGAATTCTACCGTCCAGCCGAAGGCTGCAGAATTCACCACACCGCCAGTCACGGACATGAACCAGTCGGATCCTGTCGCGTAACGCACGAAGATCTGTAAAATAAACGTCACGAAGATTGCGGCCATGAATGCGGCCGCAACACCTTCTGTCAGCTGTCGATATCGCTTCAAAGGAACCCCCTTTTGGTTAAAGCACGCACAGAGTCGCTCACGTCGATCTGACCGCCTTGCTGGCTGCCTGCGCATCGACCAGAGCTGTAAATTCAAATGGACACGGCGCTGCTCGGCGCCGTGCCCGGGTACACCCGCGCTTACTTGGCGCCCAAGGCATTGATCGCGTCTAGGGTTCCCGCAGGCCAGGACGTTGCAAAGTCGCTCTCAACATAGGCGGCCTGCACTGTCTTGCGGAAAGACGCAACATCAGGGGCGTAGATCGCCATCCCTTTAGCCTCAAGAAAGGCAACCAGATCCTGTTCGGCTTGCAGCTGCGCTGCGGTTTCGCTGGCGCTCGCAGCCTGCGCGGCCTCGAGCAGCTTGGCCTGCTGCTCTTCGCTCAGGCTGCCGAACAGCTCGGACGAGATTGCGATGAAATTCCAATCAACCAGATGGGAAGTCAAGGCGACCTGTTTGGTCACCTCGTAGAATTTCGCGTCCACCACGGTTGGCAGCGGGTTGTCTTGGCCGTCGACCGCGCCGGTTTGAAGCGCGGTATAAACCTCCGGGAAGGCCATGGGCACGGCATTCGCACCCAGTGCACGACCCAGGAACTGCCATGCATCGGAGCCAGGCATCCGCAGGTTGGCGCCTTTCAAATCGTCTGGGGTTTTGACATCAATTTCGTCACGGCTCTGGCGCAAGTTGATATGTCGGCGGCCCAGATACATGGGCGCGAGCAGGCGCACACCCAGCTCATCCTCGACCACCTGCTTGAAGGGATCCATCAGGGCGTCATTGAAAACCGCATTTTGATGTTCCGCGCTTTGCATAACGTATCCGGCCGCGAAAATTGACCACTGGGGAAAGAAGGTCGCCAGCTCTTGAGCCGAGGTGATCGACATATCCAAATCGCCCGATGCGATCGCCTCAAGCTCGCTGCCCTGGGTAAAAAGCGTCCCGTTCCAGTGTGGCTCGAAGGCGGCGAAGTCGGCTACAGCTGGGCCGAAAACCTCGGTCATCGCGACAGCGCGCTGATCTGTTTCCGAATTCACGGCCGACAGACGCAAGGTGATTTTCTCCTGCGCGCTGGCGGCACCGGCGGTCAGGACGAGAGCGGCACTGGCAGCCAGTAGGCTGCGACGTGTGAGTGTGATTGACATTGTTGAGTCTCCTTATGGGTGCAGACGACGGGCACTGACGCGTGCAGCACCGCCGTCGGGATAACCACAGTAGAACAAACAAATCCACGATACAACAACAAATCGATTTCTTTTGTCATGATGGATTTTTGTTGTTTACATCGGTTCTGATCGGCGACATAATATTTGCAAGAGGACAACTTATGACCACCCCAGAAACAACCACAACCAGTAGAGCAGCGCCCACGATCGCGAGGCGGGTCGAGGAAAAGCTGCGCAACGACATATTGCACGGCACGATTGCCCCTGGGACCAAGCTCAACCTCGACAGACTGCGCGAGACCTTGCAGGTCGGCTTGTCACCGCTGCGCGAAGCCGTCACTCGCCTCGTTGCCGACGGCTTGATTGAGGCTGCTGCACAGCGCGGCTACACCGTTACGCCTATTTCAGTGGCAAATTTGGATGAAGTGGGAGCGCTTCGCATTGAACTGGAGCCCTACGCCCTGCGCCGCTCAATCGGCAACGGCGGTTTGGAGTGGGAGTCCACGGTGATGGGCGCGCTCTACCGGCTAAACCGCACGAAGCGAATACCCGGCGACGACGCCAGCCGCGCCGAATGGGAAGCGGCAAATAACGCCTTCCACCTGGCACTGCTAGAACGCTGCGACATGCCACTGCTGATGAAGATGTATCACTCGCTGCACGGTATGCATAATCGGTATCGGCATATCTATCTGACGTCTGTCGCTGTTCAGCGCGACGTGATCGACGAGCACACCGCGATCGCCGAAGCGGCAGTAGAACGACGGGCCGATGAAGCAGTGGCGCTGCTGACGGAGCACATCGAGCGATCGACCAGCAACTTACGGAAGCTGATCTCAGCATCACTGCCTGAAGAGGCAGAGTAATGCGCCATCTCGGCCTAGGGCACTTCACCTTTTTGCATCTCGCACCCATTGATTTGGTCAAGCTGGCACGCAAAACGGGCTTCGACTTTGTTGGGCTGCGCTTGCACCCGGTCGCGGCCAATGCACTGCACTGGTTGCCGGATGAGCCCACGCGACGGGAACTTGCGCGCGTGATGACGGGCGAAGGCATCACACTCTACGACAGCGAGTCGGTGGTCATTGATGCGTCACTGTGCGCTGAAACACTCGCGCCGATGATGGACGCCACCGCCGCGCTGGGGGGGCAGCGCATCAACACCTGTGCGGATCTGCTGCCGGATTTGACAGAGCGCTTTGCCCGCATCTGCGAGATGGCGCAGGCGCGCGGCTTGAGCGTCGACTTGGAATGCATGGCCTGGCGCGGTGTGAACACCCCCGCCGCCTGCCTGGGGTTGATCAGAGACAGTGGGGCGAGCAATGCGCACTATTTGGTTGATACGCTGCATCACCTGCGCTGCGGCGGTACACCGGAGGATATCGCGCAGCTCCCCCCGACTTGTATTGCCTCAGCACAACTCTGTGATGCACCGAGCATCGCGCCAACAGAGCACGGCGGCTTGCTCGCAGAAGCCCGCGGCGGGCGGCTGCTGCCCGGTGAGGGCGGCCTAGCGTTGGCGGACATACTGCGCGCCCTGCCCGATCACACCGTCGTGTCTGTTGAATTACCTTCCACGTCTGACCAACGGCCCGACCTTGACCGGGCCCACGCTATTTTCGCCGCCTCGCAGGCCCTGCTGGAACACTCTCTCTCATGAAAAACATACTGATCCTCAACGGTCCTAACCTGAACCTTTTGGGCAAACGACAACCCGACATCTATGGCCACGAGACACTTGATGACGTCGCGCGACTGTGCACTGAAACCTGCTCCGAGGGTTTTGACATCACCCTGAAGCAATCCAACCACGAAGGCGCACTGATCGACTGGATCCATGAGGCGCGTGAACTCACCTGCGGGATAGTTTTCAACCCCGGCGCCTTCACCCACACGTCGATCGCGATCATGGACGCACTCAATACCTATGAGCCCCCAGTGATTGAAGTCCACATAAGCCAAGTCCACAAGCGCGAATCCTTCCGCCACCATTCCTATGTGTCACTGCGCGCCGACGCCGTGATTGCAGGCATGGGCCTGGAAGGTTATGCCGCCGGCGTGCGCCGCGTCTGCCAGCTTTCAGCCGCTTAAACCAATCCCGAAGGAAAAAATCGATGAGCATTCTTGCCAATCAGCAGGACGTGACGCCTGCCGTGCTGTCCGTGATGGAACAGACCACCGACCCGCGCCTGCGCGAGATCATGAGCAGCCTGATCACCCACTTGCACACCTTCGTCCGCGATGTCCGCCTCACGGAGGCAGAGTTCCAACAGGCCACGCGAATGCTCAACACCATGGGTCAGCAGAGCAACGACAAACACAATGAATTCGTATTGATGGCCGGATCGCTGGGGATTTCCTCGCTGGTCTGCCTGTTGAACAACGGAGACAATGGCAGCACCGAGACAACGCAGTCGCTGCTGGGTCCATTTTGGCGTTTGAACCAGCCCCTGACCAAAAACGGTGGGTCCATTTTGAGATCGGAGACTGCCGGACCGCGGCTTTATGGCAGCTTAAGCTTTCGCGACCAGCAAGGACAAGCGATCGAAGGACTGGAAGTTGACATCTGGCACGCCTCCCCGGTCGGGCTCTATGAGAATCAGGACGACTGTCAGGCCGAGTTCAACCTGCGCGGCAAGTTCATCAGCACTGCCGATGGCACCGTTGAGTTCAAGTCGGTCAAGCCGATCGGCTACCCCATCCCCACCCATACAACCGTGGGCAAACTGCTGGAAGCGCAAAATCGCCACCCCTTTCGCCCAGCGCATGTGCATGTGCTCGCCCACAAAGAAGGCTTCAAAACCCTGATCAGCCAGATCTATGTGGATGAGACGGACTACCTGACATCGGATGTTCAATTCGGTGTCACCCAAGCGCTGGTGGGCGAATTGCAACAACACAGCGGCCCCCACCCCGAGGACGGCAACGTCGGCGACTGGTTCTCTCTAGAGCACACCCTGACGCTGGAGCCCGGCGAATCAACCCTCCCCATTCCCCCCATCAAGTGAGATCACCATGCTGAGCGACGAACAACGGCAGGCCGCCGCCAATGCCATTTTGCAGGCCGAGCAAACGCGAGTAGTTTGCCCACAACCATCCCACACTTGGCCGGAAATGACCCTGGAGGACGCCTATGATGTGCAGCGCCGCTGGGCAGAAGCGCGCATCGCCGCAGGTGCCCGTATTGTGGGGCGCAAAATCGGCCTGACCAGCCGCGCGATGCAGCACGCCTCCAAGATGACAGAGCCCGACTACGGCGTGATCTTGGACGACGCACTGTTTACTGACGGCGCGCGCATCGCCGCGGGCACCTTTATTAAACCCAGGCTGGAAGTGGAACTCGCCTTTATCATGGGCGAGGACTTGTGCGGGGCGGGATGCCAGGTACACGATGTCTTGCGCGCCACCGAATTCGTGCAGCCCGCGCTGGAGATCATCGACTACCGCACCGCCGTGCCGCGCAAGATCGTCGATACAATCGCGGACAATGCGGCCTTTGGTGCCATCGTGCTGGGCGGCCGCACCATTCGCCCCTTCGACACTGATCTTCGCTGGGTCGGCGCCACGCTTGCACAGAACGGCGCCATCGAGGAGACCGGCCTTTCGGCAGGCGTCATGGGCCACCCAGCCGCAGGCCTCGCCTGGCTGGTGAACAAACTGGCCCCACACGGTGGTGGCCTGAAAAAGGGCGACATCGTGCTGGGCGGCTCCTTTACCCGACCCGTCGACATCCAATCCGGTGATGTGATTTTTGCCGACTATGGCGCGCTTGGCTCCATCGGTGTCAGCTTCGCCTGATGCGAATGAGCCGCGCCTCTGCGCGGCTCGCCTTTCAATTTCCCACTGCCTAGGACCACCGCAATGAAACTTCCCGCCAACTCTTTCAAGGCAGCTCTGCGTGAGGGCCGTCGCCAGATCGGCATCTGGAGTTCGATTGCAGATGCGAATGTGTGCGAAATACTGGCCGGTTGCGGCTACGACTGGATGATGATCGACACCGAACATTCCACGGCGGGTCCGGCCGAGGTGATCAATTTTCTGCGCACACTCGCGCCCTACCCCGTCAGCCCAGTGGTGCGCCCCGGATGGAACAACCCGGTCGAGATCAAAAAGCTGCTGGATGCGGGCGCGCAATCCCTGCTAATCCCTTACATCCAGAACGCAGATGAAGCACGCGCCGCCGTCGCCGCCGTCAGCTACCCACCTGAGGGCATAAGGGGAGTGTCCGGCATCACGCGCGCCACCCGCTACGGTGCAGTCAGCGGCTATGCCAAGTGTGCCAACAACGAAATTTGCCTGCTGCTGCAAGTCGAAACACGTGAGGCACTGGCGCAGCTGGATCAGATCGCCCAAGTCCCCGGCGTGGACGGCATTTTCTTCGGCCCCGCCGACATTGCCGCCAGCTTCGGGTATGCCGGCGAACCCTCGCACCCGGAGGTCTGCGCCGCCATTCTGACGGCCATGGCACGGCTGTCGTCACTGGGTGTGCCGTCTGGAATCCTGTCGCTCGACCAAGGTTTCTTGGGCAAAGCGGCTGAAGCGGGGGCCGCGTTCATGGCCGTCGATGTTGATGCTGGCCTGCTGCGCCGAGCAGCGCTCGCGCGCCGAGCAGACTGGTCATGAGCCTTTCCACCTTGGCCCCTGACGGAAAGCTGCGGGTCGGGTTCAACCTCAATAACGCCGCGCTGGTGCAGCGCACGGGCGCCGGTTTTGCTGGAATAGCAGCACGACTCGCGCAGCAAATCTGCGAGGCAGCAGGCCTGCAATTGCAGCCCATCGCCTTCGCCAACGCCCGCGAAATGGTTGAGACAGCGGTGACCGGCTGGGACATGGCCTTTCTGGCGGTCGACCCAGCACGCTGTGACCGCATCGCATTCAGCAAGCCCTATCACCGTGTCGAAGCGACGTTCATGCTACGTGATACCGCTTGCGAACGCAGCTGTGCCGAGATTCTGCTGGCGGGAAACACCGTCATCAGCGCACAGGGCGCGGCCTATCACAGCAGGCTCTCCGCCCTGATCCATCCTGAGAAATTGCGCGTGGCGGTGTCGCCGACCGAGGCACACAAGCGGTTTTTATCTGGCGAAGCCGATGCGCTGGCCGGGATCCGCGAAACCCTCGACGGCTTGCAAACGCACCAAAGCCGCGTGCTAGAAGATGGTTTTGGCAGCATTGATCAAGCGGTCGGTGTCGGTGTGCACGCACGCCACTGCCTGCCCTTCATCAATACGGTGCTGGCGGCATCAGGCTGACGCTGTCATCGCCCTCTCTCTGACCATCAAATGCCCGTTTTTGAGCACAAGGGAAAATCAGCGGGGCCGGGCGCCTCGCAGCGCCTCCAACACCGTGCTGTCATCGATCCGCCCCAGTCGCAGATCGCTTGTGGCGTCCTTGGGGGTCGATTGCGCGATGTTCAAAGGGCGTAGAGCACGCGGGGGTTAGCCACCAAAGACTGGTAGACCGCGTCCAGCTGATCTTTGCTCTGCGCTTCAAAGGCAATGGTCACTGAGACGTATTTGCCGCCTTTGCTCGGCGCAGTGCGTGCAGCCTTGTCGCCGAGCTCCGGCACCGCTACCCGCACCAGGGACAACACCAGCTCTTCAAAGTCGGCACTGGTCAGTCCCATGGCCTTGACTTCAAAATGGCCCGGGAAGGTCATGAGTTCCTGCCGTGTTTCCTCGCTCATGCTCTGTCTCCTGCGCTATTCAAAGTACTGCAAAATCGCGTCGCGCACGCTGGGCACGATGCCACCGGCGGGCACTTCGCGCAGCGCCACCACAGGCTCATCGGCGATGATGTCCTCGCCGGCGACCACGCGCAGACGGCCCACTTCAGCGCCCTGCTTCAACGGGGCTTGCACGCCACGGTGCAGCTCCAGGCGGGTGGTCAACTTGTCGTCTTGACCGCGCGGGAAAGCCACTGACAGGGGCTCAAGCAAGCCCACGGGTACAGTCTTTTCTGCGCCACCCCAAACGCGTAGATTGTCGATGGCGCTGCCTGCTGCGTAGAGTTCGCGGGTGCTGAAAAAACGAAAGCCGTAGCTCAGCAATTTGGCCGTGGCCGAGAGCCGCGCATTGGCGCTGTCGGTGCCCATCACCACCGCGATCAGGCGCATGCCGTCGCGCACAGATGAAGCCACCAGGCCATAACCCGCGCTGTCAGTGTGGCCGGTCTTCATGCCGTCGACGGTGTCATCGCTCCACAACAAGCCGTTGCGGTTTTTTTGTTTGATGTCGTTGTATTCGAAGCTTTTGATCGAATAGATTTTGTAGTCTTCGGGGAAATCACGGATGAAGGAACGTGCCAACACCGCCATGTCCTGGGCACTGCTGAGGTGCCCTTCGGCGGGCATGCCCGTGGCATTCTTGAAATGGGTGTTGCGCATGCCCAAGTGCTTGGCGTATTGGTTCATCAGCTCGGCGAAGGTCTCTTCGCTGCCCGCCACGGTCTCGGCCAGCTGCACACTGGCGTCGTTGCCCGATTGGATCACCATGCCGTGAATCAGGTCTTTAATGCTGACTTTCTTGCCCACTTCGATGAACATCTTGGAGCCGCCCATCTTCCAGGCTTTTTCGGAGATCGTGACCTCTTCGTCCAGACTCATGCTGCCCTTGGCCAACTCATCGCTGACGATGTAGTCGGTCATGATCTTGGTCAGGCTGGCGGGCTCAAAGGCCTTGTCGGCGTTGTGGTCCACCAACACGCGCCCGGAGTTGTATTCCATCAGCACGTAGGCTTTGGCGGCCAGCTGCGGCGGCGACGGCACCGGCTTGACAATTTCCAGCGCAGAGACGGCAGGCACCACGGCCAAGAGCAAAACAGTTGTACAGCGTCGGATGGCGGTGATTAGCATCGGGGGCTGTTGATCCTTTATTGAAGACTGAAACGGCCAAAGGCGCCGCATGCGGCGCCCTCGGTTCTGCGCGGGAAGCACTGAAAACCCGCAGGGGATTTAATCATATTCCCCTCAGGAAATCTGAATAAATCCTTGCTTAGTTTTGGCAGTGCCACCCCAATAGCGTGATTCTACCGGCAACCGGCGACGCAGTCACCGCCGCCTTGCATAGGCAGCACTCTGGAATCCGTGATTCCTCCACCGGCCAGGGCCCGCGTCACGTCCGCGATCAAGGCTGTGCTGTTCACCGGTCCCACGCGCACGCGGAAAATAGGCTTGTTATTGCTCAGCCCTTGGGTGACAAAAGCGGGCACAGCCGGCACCAGTGCCTGTGCTTTTTCCATATAAGCCGCCGCTCTTTCCAGGTCGGAGAATGCGCCGATCTGCAGCGCCAGTGGTTTGTCGCTCACCGTGTTCTCGCTCGCAGCAACCGGCGCAATCGCAGGTGGTGAGACAGCCAATATCTCCGCCGGTGCAGCAACGGCATCCGCCGCGACCACGGTGGTGGATACCTTGGCGACTTCTTCAGCAGAGCGCACCAGATCGTCGGACACCTCGGCGGCGGCGCCGTCCACACTGGCAACTTCCAGCATGGATGAGGCGGTAGCCGTGGCCGGCATGGCCGCTTTCGCGCTGCCCGCTTGGATGCGCGCGGCTTCGCCGTCTTTCTTCGCCTGGCGGCGTGCCTTGGCAACGCTCAAGCCGGTCACGGCCCGCACCTCAACCGGTGCCATGCCCTTCTCCATCATGCCCAGCTTCACGGCCGCGGCGTAAGAGAGATCGATCAGGCGGTCGTCCACGAAGGGGCCGCGGTCGTTGACCTTGACGATGGCGACGTTGCCGTTGTCCAAGTTGGTCACTTCCAGGTAGGTGGGCAGCGGCAGGTTGCGGTGCGCCGCCGTCATGGCGTACATGTCAAAAGTTTCGCCGCTGGAGGTCTTGCGGCCCTGGATCTTGTTGCCGTACCAAGATGCTTTGCCGCGCGCACGGTAGTGAGCCGGGTCTTCCATCACGTAGTAAAAACGGCCGTTCACCGAATAGGGGCTCTTGTTGCCCAGATCGGAAAAGGGCTCGTCCCGCGGCGTGGCGTCTTCAATGTTCGCGGGCTGTAAAATACGCCCTGGGCCGTCTTCCAGGGTGTCGTACTGCTTGACGCCCGGCAACACACTACAGCCTGTCAGATACACCGCCGTCAGTGCGGAGGCTGCCATCATTTTGCGCATATTTCTCACCTGATTAATCAATTCTAGGGCCGTTTCATCGCCGATATGAAACATTATTCAGCGGAAGCCAACCCTTCTTTTATAGACTGTGCCAGCTGAAAAACCGCCATGGCGTACAGTGGGCTGTGATTATAGCGCGTGATGACGTAGAAGTTCTTGTACCCCACCCAATGTTCAAGCCCTTGTTTCCCCTCGAGTTCTATCAAAGCAGCGCGTTGATCGGGCGCCAGTTTGGTAGCGATTCCCGCAACTAGAAATTCTTTTGCCGAGAGCTGTGGTTTGATGCCTTTGGCCAGCAGCGGCGCAAACTGGCCTGTTGCGTTCACCTGCTCTGCCACCGGGCCGCCGCTCTGCCAGCCGTGGCGCTTGAAATAATTGGCCACGCTGGCGCAAATGTCCGGGATAGAGGTGAACAGATCGCGCTTGGCATCGCCATCACCGTCCACCGCGTAGGCACGGTAGCTGCTGCTGATGAACTGCGGCATGCCCATCGCCGCGGCGTAGGAGCCCTTCACCGCGAGCGGGTCCAGCCCCTCTTCGCGGGACAACAACAGAAATTCCTCCAGCTCGCGGCGGAAGAATTTTGCCCGCTTGGGGTAATCAAAGGCGAGTGTTGCCACCGAGCGCAAGGCCGGGTGCTTGCCCTTGTATTTACCAAACCAGCTCTCCACCCCGATGATAGCGACAATGATCTCGCGCGGCACGCCGTATTCTTGCTCCAAACGGGTCAACAGCACCGCGTGCTCGCGAGCAAATTCCAACGCCGATTCAATGCGGCCGGCCTTGATAAAAATGGGCCGGTACTGAGCCCAAGTGAGGGTTTTCTCGGCGGGCTTGGACATGGCCTCTATCACCGTGTCGTAGCGATCGACGCTGCCCAGCCAGCTGTCGAGCTGCGCCCGCTCGAAACCGTGTTTTTGCACCATTTCATCGATGAAAATGCGGCCCTCTGGGTGAGAGGCATAAGCGGCAGCAGCCGCTCGCTCGCTGCTCACAGCCAAGACCGCCAAACTCAGCGCCAACAGGCCCGGGGCCATCATTTTTTGTGCTCTTTCTCTCACGTATTTTGCTCTTGCTAGCTGTTGCTGACCGAGCCCTGATCGGTGCTCTGTCTTGGATAAAATGAGCATAGCAGTCGTTGCGGCTTCTATTGTGTACATGCGGTGTGGAACGCCGTTACTGGGGTGCGAAGGCATTAAAATTTCACCGCCACTGCAGTGGTGATTGTTGGGTTCGGCGGTGGCTGCTGGGCATGCCGCGGATGCGCCTGCGGCTTATTCGCCCTACAGGGTCCGTGATGAACGGCACCGCGGCGAATTTTTGATGGGCGAGCGGATGCCGCTCATTCATCCCAAGGGTTCGGCGCTGCATTGCGCTGTGGCGATATTTTTAGGGCGTATAAGCGAAGCGCATCCGCGGCGATGCTGACCTGGG
>JAWSVD010000240.1:0-11653 GCA_033852095.1 Granulosicoccaceae bacterium
GGGGTCTTCTGGGCCGCGGGCGATGGCACAGCTACTGACATAAACAGGGGTTTGAGCGGAACTGCACAGCCAATTGCTGACACTGGACGGCTACAGCTGGCGGCTGAAAAGGCATTACTCGTGAGCTGAAATCAACGAATCCACTGGCATTCTTGGCTCCCCGCGGGCAGGTGTGAGCCGTTACCTTCCGCACAGCCTTTCGGTTCCGGTTAAACTCCCTGCTCAGCTAGGCCTGCAGGCCAGTTTTTTGACATTGATGAGTTGAGCAGCATGAGTAGAAAGATCGAGTTATTGGCGCCCGGCGGGGATGTCGAGGCGATTAAGGCCGCTGTTATCGCGGGGGCCAACGCGGTGTACTGTGGCCTGGATACCTTCAACGCGCGCAATCGCGCGGCCAACCTCTCTTTTGATGATCTCACGGGCGTGCTGCGACTGGCACACAAATACGACTGCGAGGTGTTCCTGACCCTGAACGTGGTTATTTTGGAGCACGAAATCCCGACGATGGTGAAGCTGCTGAACAAGCTGGTGAACCTCGGCCTGGACGGGATTATCGTGCAGGACCTGTGCATGTTCTATCTGGTCAAGCACTACTTCCCCACGCTAGACATCCATGCCTCGACGCAGATGACCACCCTGAACGAGGGGCAGATCCTGTTTTTGGCCAAAATCGGCGCCTCGCGGGTGAACCTCTCCCGTGAGCTCAACCTCGCCGAGATCAAATCCCTCACCGCCTTGGCGCATGAGCACAATGTGATGACCGAGGTCTTTGTGCACGGCGCGCTGTGCATCGCTTTCTCAGGCCAGTGTTATTCCAGTTCCGTCAGCGTCGGCAATTCGGGCAACCGCGGCCGCTGCAGCCAAGCCTGCCGCGACGAATACGAAGTCACGGCGGAGGGTCACCGCTTTCCGCTGAACCTGAAGGACAACTCGGCGTATTTTGATTTGCCCGAGCTGGTGGCGGCAGGGGTGGATTCGCTCAAGGTCGAAGGCCGAATCAAGGGTGCGCACTATGTGTACACAGTGGTCGACAGCTGGCGCAAACAGATCGACAAGTTTGTCGCCACGGGCGAGTTGCTGGCGGACGATTCTAATCTGCACCGGGTGTTCAACCGGGATTTCACCAACTCCTTCTTGCAGGGTGATCTGAACAAGAACATGTTCATCGATAACCCCCGTGATCACAGTGCGCACCACGCGGTGCAAATTCAGGGCGCGGTCACGATCCAGCACATCGATCAGGTGAAAAAGCAGCTGCAAGAAGAGCGGCGGGATATCGGCGATGAGCTGGCTTCGAAGATCGAGTACCTGAGCATTGCCAAGCAGCGGCTGCACCTGGCTTTCTCAGGGAGAGTCGGTGAGGCCCTGTGCTTGAGCATGAGTATTGGCGGCGGGGACAAGGTGCATGTGTTGCACACCGAGTCCGCGCTGAGCCTGGCGAGCAAGGCGCCGATGGATCACGCGGTCTTCGAGAAGCGCTTCAAAAACATCGGCAGCAAAGACTACAGTGTTGAGGGCTTTGATTTCAGCGCGCTGGCCAGCGACGCGAGCCTGCCTATCAAGGAGCTCACCGCGCTTAAAAACAAGGCCGCGCTGTTGCTGAACAACGCCGTGGCGCTGGTGCCTCAGGTCGATGTGCCGTCCTTGGGCAAGGGCCGCAGGCTGGACAGCGAAGCAAGCATGTCGATTTTGATCGCCGATGTCAAAGACATCGCGCTGTGTGATTTGAGCAGTGCTGATGTGTATTTCAAATTGCCCGAGAGTTGGAAGCGAGGCTGCGACAAACACATTAATATTTTCCTGGAACACCCGCAGTTGATTCCCTGGTTCCCGGCGGTGTTGATCGGCAAGGACTACGACGAGTCCGTGCGTTTGCTGCAGCAGGTGCGCCCGGCGCGCATTGTCAGCAACAACACAGGCGTGGCCTACAAGGCCTTTGAGATGGACATAGAGTGGATCGCCGGCCCCTTCTTGAACACCACCAATTCCTACGCGCTGCTGACCCTGCAAGAAGAACTCAACTGCGCTGGGGCCTTTGTCTCCAATGAAATCAGCCGCATGCAAATGCGCAACATCGTGCGCCCGGACAACTTCAAGTTGCTCTACAGCATCTACCACCCGATTTTGATGATGACCAGCCGCCAGTGCTTTTTTCAACAGACCGTCGGCTGCAAAAAACCCGTCATCGAAGACGGCTGTATGTTGAAATGCAAAAAGGCGACGACCATCACCAACGTCAAGGGTGTCTCCTTTGCGGTGGACAAGCAAAAGGGCGGCTACCCCAGCATCTACAACGACGAACAGTTTCTTAACTTCGATATAGTCAGTGATCTCGAAGGGCTGTTTGATGAGTTCTTTGTGGATTTGACTAATATCGGCGCTGGCTCCAAGGCGGAGCCGGACAAGGTGCGCTTGGTGCAGCAGTTCCAGAGTTTCTTGAGCGGCGACGATGCGGCGCAGCAGCAATTGAGCGGCATGATCACGGTGTCCACCAACGCACAATACAGCCAGGGCCTTTGAGCCCGAACCTGAGTCTGCGCATCGGCGGGTGGCTGCGGCTATGCTGCCGCCGTGTCGCGCCATGGGCGCTGGACAAATGATGGCTGCATTTGCCGTCGCCGCTCGCAGTCGCTTGGCTTCGCCGGGAAACACATGATCAATAAAACACCTTTTCTGTTGCCGCTCAGCGAATCCGTCGCCCAACAGCTGATCGACGGCACCGCGCAAGAGGTCGCCGAGCCCTCTCTCTCCGAGCTCTCTCTGGCCGAGGTGGCGGCGCTGGTGCTGCTGCAGCATGCGCCGAGTTTTAAAGCCAAGAGCGCGCTTGTCTTTGAGCGGAAGCTGGCTGAGATACTGCAGACATTACTGGCGAGTGGTGGACCTGGGGGCGAGCAGAACACGGCGGCGGGCATTCTTTCCGCGCTCGACGTGGCTGCATTGCAGGCGGGCTTACAGGTATTGCCCGAGCTCGGTGTCAGCTTGATGGACGAAGAGGATGTCGCCCAGGCGGATTATTTGCTGCAGAGCGGCTGTTGGGATTTCGCTTTTGGGCAGCGCCACAGCGATGGCTTGAACAGCGAGCTCGTGCAGGCGCGGGCTATCGACGGTGAACGCCAGTATTTGTCCGCGGAGCAGAGCCGCTACTACCGCGAGATCTATGCGCAGTCCGATGATCACATCCACATCCAGGGCTACGCGGGCACGGGCAAGTCGACCCTTATTCGCTCACTGCTGGACATGTACGAGAGCGGCTCGGCGAACGTGCTGGTGCTGGCTGATACACAGCGGCAAATGCAGAGTCTAAAAGCCCTGGCCGCGGGCCGCGATCGGGTCACCGTCTCCACCTACGGTGAGCTGATCTCCTCGTTGCTCAAGGCCGGTGTGGCACCGTGTCAAAACCTGCGCATGCAATGGTGGGATACATCGCCCACGCCTACACCCGATGCGCTGATCATCAAATACCTCGGTATCCAGCGCAGTGGCGAGCTGTCCGAAAACACCGTAGTGCAAGTTGTGCGCGCCGTTCTATTCGCCTACTGCATGAGCGCGGATGAGGCGGTGCTGGATCAGCACATCCCGAGGCGCTACCGAGGTGTGCTGGATCACTTCTCTCGCATCGCCGTGATCGCCTACGCTTCGAATCTGTGGCAGGCCTATGTGTCGCGGCCCACCGATGGCTTCAAACCCAAGATCAGAAGCGCGCATCAGCTGAAGTGGCTGACGCTCAATCAGTGCGGGGTGCCCAAGCAATTCACGCATGTGGTGGTCGATGAGTGTCACGATTTGAGTGCCTCTAAATTGTATTTTCTGGAGGCGGGCGGGCAGGCGGTGATCAGTGTGGGGGACGAGTACCAGAACCTGCGCGGGCAGGCGCAGAGCCGCCATGATTCGGCGCGCCAGCGCACCATGCAGCAGTCGATACGCTCGGGCAAGGCGGTGGAGTCACTGGTGAACCCGATCATTCAAAACCACTCGGCTGTGACCAAAGAAGAGTTTGTTGGCAATCCGGGGGCGGCGACCAAGCTGGACTTTTATTCGGGGCGATCTGAACTCCCTCAAAAGCCCGCTCTGGTGCTGGTGAAGAACGCCTGGGGGGCTTTTGACTGGCTGGAGCTGGCCAGGCAGCGAGGCGTCAAATACGCCTATCTGGGGCGCATGCCCGACTTGAATGCCTTTGTCAGCGATTGCATTGAGCTGTATCGCCACGGCACACGCGCACGGCACGGTGAGCTGTTCAGGTTTCCGTCCTGGCAGGCGGTGGCGACTTTCTACGCCGCCGACCCGAGCTTTGAGCGGGTGCACCGCTACTTGGCCAAGGGCTATTCGCAGCAGCACTGGGAACGCACCAAGGCAACCGCGCAGAAGCAGATGTCCAACGAGGTCTACACCATCAGCTTTGTGGAAACGGCCAAAAACCACGAGTTTGAGCGGGTTTTCATGACCGAGAATGCGGGTTTTAGCGCAAAATCTGCGGGGGTGGATGACTTTGGTCCGGCGCTCTATCTGGCGGTGACGCGGGCGCAGGCTGGGCTGCTGCTGCCGCAGTCGGTGCGGGATTGGGTCGAGGATATATCCACTTAAGTACCGCTGGGCGGATGGTTCTGTTCTCTGTGTTTAATGCCGGCAGGGCTTGTCATATCATGACTCCGCTTGAATTGCCTGTGCAAGACGGGGCTTGGACGCGTACAAGCCCCGCAGCTGCACTATTGGCCGTATTGAGGTGGCAGTGCCCGCCATGCTCGACGCCGCCTAGAAAGCGCGCGCTGAAGCGCCCTCAAAGCGAGACAATGACGCCTGTGCTCGCGCTGAGATAGGCGGCATCGATAACCGCGAGTGTCTCTATGGCCTCGGATGCAGTCACCGGTGGCAGGCCGCCTGTGTTGATCGCCGTCGCAAACTGGCTGTAATAGTCTTGGTAGCGCCCTTGCGCAGAGGCTATCTGCTCAAAGCCCTCGGCCGTGCTCTGTGTGCCCCAGTTTTCTTCTGCTTCAATGCCCCAGTTGTCTGGGTCTTGGGCGGGGCTTTTGCCAGCAAAAACAGCCTGGGTCTGCACGTCGGTGTAGTGCGAGACATAACTGCCGTTCTCGGCGTAGACGCGCAAATCTCGCTCTGCGAAGTGATTGGCCTTGCTTGAGGAAACGTGGGAATAGACGCCGCTGCTGTGTGTCAGTGTCAGGGTGAAACCGGCGACAGTGCGGCCCTCTGGCAGATCAATGTAGTCCAGTTGCGCGTTCACTGATTTGACCGAGCCGAGCAACCACAGCATTTGATTAATCAGGTGGCTGCCGATATCGCGTAACAGCCCACCCGATTCTCCCGCTTCGATGGAGCCTGGGTCGTCTAGATCCATGCGAGAGTGCACACGCCAAATCTGACCCAGGCGTTTGCTGTCGAGGACCTTTTTAAGGGTCAGGATGTCGGTGTCAAAGCGGCGGTTATGGAAGACCCCCAGCGTGATGCCGTGAGCGACTGCCGCCTGCTCCAGCTCGCGTCCGCCTTGTGCG
The DNA here is from genome assembly GCA_033852095.1 of Granulosicoccaceae bacterium. Classification (GTDB taxonomy): domain Bacteria; phylum Pseudomonadota; class Gammaproteobacteria; order CALCKW01; family CALCKW01; genus CALCKW01. The sequence continues at coordinate 5,505 of JAWSVD010000240.1, forward strand.
TCCGGAGCAAAGGGCTTGTCGGCGATCACATGCACACCAGCTTTGGCGGCTTGCAGTACCAGCTCTCTGCGGGTTTGTGGTGGTGTGGTGATGGTCACCGCATCGACTCCGGCAGCGATCATATCGCTCAGGCTGGCGTAGATAGGGGTGTCGGGGAAATCCGCCTTTGCGGATGCGATAGTCTTCGCAGCTCGCGCCACTATGCCCACCAGCTCTACGCCCTCTGCCGCGACAATAAAAGGTGCGTGAAAATACATGCCACCGACGCCATAACCTACAAGTCCCAAACGCATATTTTTTCCTTTCTTTAAGTCCAACGTGAATTATATATTCCAAATAACACATTAACAGAATATTAATTCCAGTTTGTGTTTGAATGAAAAAGTGACGCCAGCCGCTGGCGTGCAGTCACGTGTCAGAGCATAAGTTGAGATTCGCGGGCTGGCTTGTGACCTTGCTGTAGTAGAATTTAATCAGTGGGATGAGCCGCTGTTTGTCTGCAGGTCGATCGGTTTTGATCCCTTGCTGACACAAGCAGCGCTGCGCATTGACCGCGTTAAACACCAAAGAAGAGCGAAGATTATGAGCACCTACACCGATAAGCTCTTGAAGCTCATCGTCATGAGCGACATCCACCTTTTGCCAAAAGGTGAAGTGCACCGTGGTCTCGACACGGCGCCTCGCTTTAGGAAAGCAATACAATCCCTCAACGCCTTGCATCAAGACGCTGATTTGTGTGTTTTTGCCGGTGATGTCACCGAGAATGCGCACCCCGATGCCTACGCGCTGGTCGATGAGATTCGCGCGATGTGTGATTTGCCGCAGCGGCTGATGCTGGGCAACCACGATGACCGCAATGTCTACTTGGAGCATGCTAAGCAACCGATGCTCGATGAAAATAATTTTGTTGCGGGCTATGACGACATCAAGGGGCACCGCATCCTGATGCTCGACAGCTCTGAGCCCGGTGAGCTGCGCGGTGGCTTCTGCGAGCAACGGCTCTCGTGGACCGCCGAGCGTTTGGCAGAGGCAAAGGCGCTGGGCCTTAAGGTTATTGTGATACTGCACCACAACCCGTGTGCGCTGCAGATGCCCGTGGATACCTACCGCCTAGCTGAGCCAGAAAAACTGCTGAAAGTACTGCAGCAGAGCGGGGCTGACATCATCCAAATCATCGCTGGCCATTGCCATATCAGTACCGCGGGCAGCTGGGGTGGCTTTCCCTGTGCGACGATATCGGGCAACCAGCACAGTGTGGAGCCCTTTCTTCGAGGCCGCACGGGGCAGCAGGCGTGTTATGAGGATCGTGCACATTATGCTGTGCTCATGTCGGACGGTGTCAATTGCGCGGTGCATTTTCAAAGCTATGTGAATGAAAGCACTGTCATGCGGCCTGAGCTTTTCCCCCGCAAGATGGACCAGAAATTCGAGATCATTGAAGCGGGCAACTGAGTTAAAGAGCCGACAGCCAGAGCTGTGTCACTGGTCTGAAATGATGCATGGCTGTCACCGGCACTGTCCTGAGTTGTGTCAATCGAGCCGTGCTGCTGCGGTGCTGCGTCGCCTGATGTAAAATCATCGGCTGATCAACTTTCAAGGATTCCCGACGTGGCTGCGTGTTTTAATTTTCAGGGCAAAACCTACGATGCACTGCTGTTTGACATGGACGGCACCCTGATCGACAACATGATGGTGCACCACGAGGCCTGGCGCATTGCGCTGGCTGAGAAGGGGATGCACATGAGCATCGAGCAGGTTAAAGATGAAATCCACGGGGTGAACCACGAGATATTGCAGCGTTTGTTCGGCGATAGCTTCACGCTGGAGGACGCGCAGCAGTTTTCGTGGGACAAGGAAGCGGCCTACAGGCGCGTCTACGCCGATGACATCGTGTTGATCCCCGGTGTAGAGGTGTTTCTCAAGGCCGCACAGGATCTGTCTGTGCCCATGGCGCTGGCGACCGCCGCCCCGGTGGAAAACGTGGACTTTGTCTTTGAACACCTCGATCTCAAACCGTATTTCCCGGTGATAAAACACGCGGGTGATGTGCAGCGTGGAAAGCCCGACCCGCAGGTGTTTGAAATGGCAGCCGTTTCTTTGGGTGTGGCGGTCGAGAACTGCCTGGTGTTTGAGGACAGTGTGACAGGTGCACATGCGGCCGCCAACGCCGGCGCCGATGCGGTGATCATCACCAGCACGCATCAGCAGCAGGAGTTCGCGGGCATGGAGCACGTCGTTGTTTTCGCGGATGACTACCTCGGCTTGAGCTTGTCATAGACGCACTAGATAGCACTTCTAAGTTGGCCCTGCCAGTGCTGTGGAGATGTCAAACTTGCAGCGCTTTCGGGACAGTATGGTGCGGAATTTTTTCATGTTGCTGTCGGCGTAGAGCACCGCGTTGCTAAACCGGTCATAGGCGTCAAGGTCGGGCACTGAGACAATCAGGATAAAGTCGGTCTCACCGGTGACCTTGTAACACTGCTTCACTTCGGGTGCGGCAATGGCGCGTTTTTCAAAACGGGCGTAGAGCTTTTTGTCGTCCACTTTCATGATCACTTCGACCACCATGTACATGCAGGCGGCGATGGCTTCGGGGTTGAGCAGCGCGACCACGCGGTCGATGACACCGCTCTCGCGCAGGCGTTTCACTCGCTTGAGGCAGGCAGAGGGGGAGAGCCCGACCGTATCGGCCAAGTCTTGGTTGGTCAGCGCCGCGTCCTGTTGCAGTTGCTCCAGTATGCGGCGGTCCATTGCGTCCAAATCCATTTTCTGCTCCAATATCTTGTGATTCGACATAATATGTTTCGAATCATCCCTAATTGACAGCATTATCTTCGTCTCTCTTCCTAAAATAGGGCTTGTTTTCATTGGCATGCCCTCATGCGCAGCTTTCACCCCTTCATTGTTACACGCGAAATAATTCAACAGTCGCTGCAGGTCTATTGGGCGCTGGCAAGGATAATGGTGCCTGCACTGGTGCTGGTAAAGGCTGCCCAGATGCTCGGTCTGGTGGATCACTTCGGCACGCTGCTGGGCCCCGTGATGGCACTGCTGGGGCTGCCGGCGGTGTTGGGCATTGTCTGGGCAACCACCTTATTCACCAACTTGTTTACCGGGCTTGTGGTGTTTTTTCAGCTTGCGGCGGGACTGGAGCTCACGGTTGAACAGGTGAGTGTGTTGGGGGTGGTGTTGCTGCTGGCTCACTCACTGCCTGTGGAGGGCGCCGTGGCTAAGCGGGCGGGCGTGCCCTGGTGGGCAACCGTGAGCCTCAGGGTGGGTGGGGCGCTGCTGTTGGGCACCGTGCTGCACCTGGTCTATTCCTCACTGGGCATGCACCAGTCAGTGGCGCAGCTGCATTGGCAGCCCGATGTCACAGACCCCTCTTTGTTGGCCTGGGCCAGGGCGCAGTTTGATACCTTGGCTCTGGTGTTGGTGATCATCACTGCGCTGATTGCACTGATGAGATTGCTCAAAGCGGTGGGCATAGAGCGGTTGTTGCATGTGGCGCTGGCACCTTGTCTGCGGATTTTAGGCATAGGCAAGGCCGCCACCAATGTCACCGTCATCGGTGCCACCCTGGGCTTGAGTTACGGCGCTGGGCTGTTGATCCGTGACATCGACAGCGGCGCCATGAGTCGACGCGACAGCTGCTTGTCGATCTGCTTTATAGGGCTGGCGCACAGCCTGATAGAGGACACCCTGCTGGTGCTGGCCATGGGCGCGGATTTGTTCACTGTGCTGTGTATCCGCCTGTTGTTTGCCTTTGTTGTGATCGCTGTGTTTGCTCGTTTGACTGCAAATCCGCGTGCTACTCGATCGGCGTGTTGAGCAGGAGCAGCATGCCTCTGGCTGACCGTACTGTTACACAGGGTTACAAGACGAAATAGTCAATTACAAAGTGCAAGAGCGGTATTAGGTACTGTTGTTTCTCGCAGCTGCGCGTCCCTTTCCATGGGGTGGCAGTGATTCGAATGAACAGATACCTAGAAGTAGAATTCCATGAGTTTTGCCCTCAGCCAGTCTCTCAGAGATTTTTCTCCGGCTATCCGCTTAGGTGCTGTGTCGCCGCCATTGTTGGTGTTCTCCGTGGTTGTCTGGGTGTGCACCGTGAACAACGCTGTACTGTGGAGTCTCATCCTGCAGCGTTTCGATCAGCTGTCTCTCAGTGCGGTGGGCTATCTGCTTGCGCTGCTGGGGTTGATGGTGTTTTTACTCGCCGTGCCTCTGTTGCTCTTAGCGCCGCGATTGATTCTCAAGCCTGTGTTGCTCTTTTTGTTAGGGCTGAGTGGGGTGTTGTCGTACTTCACCGCAGAGATGGGCATCGTGTACGACGTGGAGATGGTGCGTAACGTCATCGAGGCGGTCAAAGACAGGAACACTCAGGAATCCCTCGAGCTCGCCTCGGCTTCGATGTTTTTCTTCTTATTGCCCACAACGCTGTTGCCGGCGGTCTGGGTTTTCACTGTGCCTGTTCGTCGAGTGCTTTGGTGGCGCGAGCTCTTGGCGCGGCTCGTTTGGCTGCTAGTACTGGTGCTAGTGATCGGCGGCCTGGTGGTGATGAACTTCAAATACCTCAGCTACTTTTCCCGTGAGAACAATGATCTGCAAATATACCTGAACCCGTTTTACATGATGAACTCTGCGAAGAAACTGCTTAAACGGCAGCGCAAGGCATCTGAAAGCTACATTTTCAGGGAACTCGGTGAAGACGCTCAATTGCCACCGCGTGCGCGCCGCACCGTTGGCATCATGGTGGTTGGTGAGACGGCGCGGCGGGGCAGTTTCTCTCTTAATGGATACAGCAGAAATACAAACCCTCTGTTGTCGAATCTCGTCTCGGTGAATTTTCGAAACGCCTCCTCCTGTGGTACGTCCACGGCCTTTTCAGTGCCCTGCATGTTTTCCTTTCTGGGCGAAAAAGACTACTCCCCCGAGACGGCCGCGCAGCAATCGAATGTGCTGGACGTATTACAGAAAGCCGGTGTACAGACCGCGTGGATAGACAGCAATTCCAGTTGCAAAGGGGTGTGCAGGCGCATCGAAACCATAGATTTGTTCTCCAATGGCGACAGCGATCACGCGCTGTACGGGGAGGGGGCGTGGTACGACGAGATCATGTGGCAGCAGGTGGACGAGAAACTGGATAGATCTTCAAGTGATGTGCTGTTGGTGATTCATGCGATGGGCAGCCACGGGCCAGCTTATTATAGGCGCTTCCCCGCCGAACGTGCAGCGTTTAAACCCTACTGCCAAAGCAAGGCACCGCAGAGCTGCGACAGTCAATCAATCGTGAATGCCTATGACAACACCGTTCATTACAGTGACTACGTCATCGCAGGGCTCATCGAGAGGCTGGAGAGGCGACATGAAAGCAGCTTCCTTTTCTATGCCTCTGATCACGGGGAATCGCTGGGCGAGAACGGCGTCTATTTGCATGGTTTGCCCCGCATTGTCGCTCCCCGCGAGCAGACAGAGATCGCCATGTTTGCTTGGTTCTCCCCTGAATACAAAAACTCTCGTCGATGGACGCTGCCTGCAACTGAAGTGATGCAAGTGGATACCGCGGTGAATCACGACGTGGTGAGTGCTTCTCTGCTGGGCTTGTTTCAGGTCCAGACCGATGCTTACGAACCCGTTAATGATGTGTTTGACTTCCAGTAGATACGGTGCTGAACAAGGCACTGCTTGAGAAATGAAAAACCGAACAGGAAATGATTTATGACGAGCGAAGAAGTGCCGCCTGCTTACACTGGTCTAAAACGAATGATCCATGCGACGCGCTATTCATGGCAAGGGCTACGAGCTGCTTGGATAGGTGAAGATGCCTTCCGCCAGGAGTGCGTGCTCGCCCTGTTGCTGGTGCCAGCGTTTGTATTCGCTGATCTGAGTCATATTGATCGGGTCTTTTTGGTGCTCACGACGGGGCTTGTATTGATAGTGGAGCTCTTGAACAGCGCGGTAGAGGCTGTGGTTGATCGGGTGGGTGCTGAGTATCATGCGCTCTCGGGCCAGGCGAAAGACATGAGTTCTGCGGCGGTTTCTGTGAGTTTGTTGCTTTGGCTCTATGTGTGGATTGAAGTGCTGTTTTTTGCAGCCTAGTGGCTCTGCAGCCTAAGCTCAGTAGTGGTGACTGCGCTTGGGAGTGTGCA
>JAWSVD010000241.1:0-16064 GCA_033852095.1 Granulosicoccaceae bacterium
GATACTGGGCCTGCAGATCACCGACGAGAGCAAGAGCCATGTCTATCTGCGCGCCATGGAAGAGCGTGGCCAACACTGTGTGATCCTGAAGCAATCGGAACTGCCTGGCACGGTGGAAGTAATGGGTTTTAAAACCTTTGACGAAGATGATCTGGACAAGGCAGAGCGCTACTTTCAGTCCAAGGGAAGGCCCACCGAGTGGGTAGAGCGCGCCTTTCAAGGCCGCACGCTGCTGACGTCTGACAACATGGGCATACCGCTCGAGTTCTACCACAAGATGGACCGACTCGGACCCATACACCAAAAATACGCGCTCTACCGTGGGGTGAAACCGCTGCGCATTGATCACTTCAATTGTTTCACCTCCAACGTGGACGAGAGTGTCGCCTTCTACAGCGATATTGGATTCCGCGTCACTGAATACACCGAGGACGATGAGAGCAAGCGCCTGTGGGCCGCCTGGATGCACCGCAAGGGCGGTGTGCACGACATGGCTTTCACCAACGGTACGGGGCCACGCATGCATCACGTGGCTTTTTGGGTGCCGACGCCGCTGAACATCATCGATCTGCTCGATCTGATGTCCACCAGCGGCTATGTGGATAACATCGAGCGCGGACCCGGTCGTCACGGTATTTCCAACGCGTTCTTTCTGTACATATTGGATCCTGACGGGCACCGGATTGAGATCTACTGCTCCGATTACCAGACAGTGGACCCGGACCTCGAAGCGATCAAATGGGATCTGCAAGACCCGCAGCGGCAGACACTCTGGGGCGCCCCTGCGCCTGAGAGTTGGTTCAATCACGGCAGCACGTTTGTCGGCGTGGAAACCAAAGACTCTGATATTCAAGCCAGCCCCATTATTGCGCCATAATGGCTTTGTCTGTGGAATTACGGCCATGCACCGCAAGCGCTCTGCACAGCCTGTGTAAGCCACCCATTTAAAAGGGATAGAACATGGATTGGGATGAGTTTGCCCACTGGGGCAAGGAGTTTTCGGATTGGGCTGCGCACTACCACAAGACGCTGCCCGAGCGCAGCGTACGCGCGCAAACCAAGCCCGGCGAAATATCGGCGCAGCTGCCCACATCGCCGCCTGAAAGTTCGGAGGGCATGGAGGATATCTGGGCCGATTTCCAGAAGATCGTGATGCCCGGTATAACCCACTGGCAGCACCCGCGGTTCTTTGCCTATTTCCCGGCCAATGCGGCGCCGCCGTCGGTGCTGGCGGAGATGCTGGTCTCCACCATCGCCTCGCAGTGCATGTTGTGGCAGACATCCCCTGCGGCCACCGAGGTAGAGCAGGTGATGGTGACGTGGTTGCGCAAAGCCATGGAATTACCCGAAGAATACAGCGGCGTTATCCAAGACAGTGCCTCGTCTGCCACGCTCTCCGCCGTGCTCACCATGCGCGAGCGCGCCACGGGTTTTACCGGCAACAAAGAAGGCCTCTCGGGCAAGGGCAATCTGCGCATCTATTGCTCTGAGCAGGTGCATTCATCGGTGGACCGCGCCTGCTGGGTGGCGGGCATAGGCCAACAGAACTTGATCAAAATCCCCGTGTCGGGGCCGCGCTACGCCATGGACGTGGCCAAGCTGCAGCTGGCAATCAGCGCGGACCGCGCCGCGGGCCATGTGCCGGTGGGCATAGTCGCCGCCACCGGTGGCACGGGGGTAGGGGCCTGCGATAACTTGGGCGAGGTCTTAGCCGTGGCCCAAGCCGAAGACCTCTACACCCACCTCGACGCGGCCTGGGCCGGGTCCGCGATGATCTGCCCAGAGTTTCGCCATGACCACTGGGCGGGGGTGGAGGGCTATGACAGCATCGTCTTCAATCCGCACAAATGGCTGGGTGCGCAGTTCGACTGTTCGATCCAGTTTTTGCGCGACCCTACAGCCCAGCTGAACACGCTCAAGATAGAGCCCGAGTACCTCAAAACCAGCGGCGAAGCGGTGACCAATTATTCCGAGTGGACCATCCCGCTGGGGCGTCGCTTCCGTGCACTGAAGATTTGGTTTTTGATCCGTGCCTACGGGCTGGAAGGCCTGCGCACGCGGATACGAAACCACGTGGCATGGGCCGCGGAAGTCTGCGAGGCGATCCGGGCGCTGGACGGTTTTGAGATAGTGACCGAGCCCATCTTTAGCCTGTTCAGCTTCCGCTGCCCAGGGGACGACGCCACACAGCAAAAGCTGGTGGACGCGCTGAATGACGACGGGCGTATCTACCTCACCCAGGGTTTTTTTGAAGGGCAGAAGATCATTCGTTTTCAGGTCGGTCAATTCGACACCACGCACGCGGACGTCATGATGGCGGCCGATGTCATCAAAGAAGTTTGGGAAACAATGCGATGAAATACTCTACTTATACGGCCGCTGGCGATACTTTTTACGGCGCTGCAACAGACGCTGGCATGATCGCCTTGAACGGGGACTTCCCGCAGTGGCCCTCGCTGTTGGATGTGGTGCGCGCCGGTGCGCTTGATCAGCTGGCGCAGGCGGCGCAGGGCAAGGCCGTCACGCATACGGAGTTTGACTATGAGATGGTGCTGCCCAATGCGCAGCGCATACTCTGCGTAGGGGTTAACTTCCCCGACCGCAACGCCGAGTACAAGGACGGCTCATCGCAGCCTGAGTATATGTCCTTGTTTCCGCGTTTCGCCTCAGGCTTTACCGGCCACGGTCGAAACCTGGTGCGGCCCCCCGAGAATCACACCCTCGATTATGAGGGTGAGGTGGCGGTGGTCATCGGCAAGGGCGGGCGGCGTATCGCCCAGGCGGATGCCTATGATCACATTGCAGCGCTGACCCTGTGCAACGAAGGCACCATTCGGGATTGGGTGCGGCACGCCAAGTTTAATGTCACCCAGGGCAAGAACTGGGATAACTCGGGTGCCATGGGCCCCTGGTTGGTGCCCTTCACCGACGCCGCTCAGCTCGACGAGGCGCGCATTGTCACACGGGTAAACGGCGAAGTGCGGCAGGACGATGTGCTCTCGCGCATGATGTTCCCGATCCGCCGCGAGATCGAATACATCTCCACCTTCATGACCCTGCAGCCGGGGGACATCATCGTCACCGGCACGCCGACGGGGGCTGGGGCGCGCTTTGACCCGCCGCGCTACTTGGTACCGGGGGATGTGATTGAGATCGAAGTCGAGGGCATAGGCACACTGCGTAACGGTGTAGAGGACGAGGTGGTATGACGCCGGAGCAGCACGCAAAGGCTGCGGCCGATCTGCTTGAGGCTGAGCAGACGGGCGAGCAAATCGGCTTGCTCACACTCAAGCATCCCGAGATGGGCATGGACGACGCCTACGCAGTGCAACAGGCGATCTACCGCAGCAAGCTCGCCAGTGGACGCAGCGTCGTCGGCTGGAAGATCGGCCTCACCTCAAAAGCCATGCAGCAAGCGCTCAATATAGACATCCCCGACAGCGGCATCTTGTTCGATGACATGGTATTTGCCCATGGCGGTACAATTCCCGTCGGCCGTTTTATTCAGCCACGGATAGAGGCCGAGATTGCCTTTGTGATGAAAGACGCAGTCGGGGGTGATACAGTCACTCGTGAAGATGTCATACAAGCTACAGACTATGTGGCGCCATCCTTGGAAATCCTCGATACACGCATCCAGCGGCAGGATCCGGCCACCGGCCAACTGCGCACAGTCTTTGATACCATCAGTGACAACGCCGCCAATGCAGGCGTGGTGCTGGGCGGAGAGCGCCACCCAGTGGACGCTTTTGATCTGCGCTGGGTGGGGGCGTTGGTGTCTCGCAACGGCGAGATAGAGGAGACAGGATTGGGCGCGGGTGTGCTCAATGACCCGGTGCAGAGCGTGGTCTGGCTCGCACGGCGCATGGCGGCCTATGGTCAGAAAATTGAAGCGGGGCAGGTGATCCTGTCCGGCAGTTTTATCCGTCCGGTGGAATGCCCTTCCGGCTCAAATATTCAAGCAGACTTCGGCGAGTTCGGGTCTGTCCAAATAGATTTTAATTAGGGGAATCAGATGCCCGCTCCACACAGTCCCTGCAAAGCAGTCAGATCCCAATCTGATGTGGGTGCGGATTGACTGGACCCTGTGGGTTTGGATTTGGTCCGGGCCGCGCAGGTTTACAATGTCGCTCGGGGAATCTGCAGAGAGCACCAACAGTAAAGCTGCGCGCCCCGAGCTAAAGCATCACCCACAAATGGCACGGTGCCTTGTGGCTAAGGATTTAATCCGGGCCGCGCAGGTTTACAATGCCACTCGGGGATTCTTGCAGAGTTCACCAACAGTAAAGCTGCGCGCCCCGAGCTGAAGCATCACCCACAAAATGGCACCGTGCCTTGTGGCTAAGGATTTAATCCGGGCCGCGCAGGTTTACAATGTCGCTCGGGGAACTTGCGGAGAGCAGCAACAGTAAAGCTGCGCGCCCCGAGCTAAAGCATCACCCACAAAAGCTCACAGAGTCTTACAATACCAAACAGTCTGGGGAAACCAGTCTAGCCCCCAAAACACACAACAAAAGGAACTCGCATGCCAGCACCACATAATCCCTTCAAAGCAGCGCTCAAAGCCGGTGAATTACAGCTCGGTTGCTGGCTTGGACTCGCCGATTCTTATATCTCCGAGATCGGCGCCCACGCGGGTTATGACTGGTTGTTGATCGACGGCGAACACGCGCCCAATGACCTGCGTTCCATCGTCGCGCAGGCACAGGTCATTGAGGCCTCTGGCAGCCACGCAGTGGTGCGCCCAGTGATCGGCGAGACTTGGATGATCAAACAGCTGCTCGACGGCGGCCTGCAAACCCTGTTGGTGCCGATGGTGGAGAGCGCGCAGCACGCGCGCGAGCTGGTCGCGGCTGTCACCTACCCGCCAGAGGGTGTGCGCGGTGTGGGTGCAGCGCTGGCACGGGCGTCTGGCTTTTCCGGCATACCCGATTACCTGCAGACGGCGAGCGATGAGATCTGCTTGCTGGTGCAGGTTGAGAACAACAAGGGCATGGCCGCGCTGGATGATATTCTCAAGATCGACGGCATCGACGGTGTCTTTATTGGCCCGTCTGACCTCGCCGCTGACATGGGATATATCGGGCATGCGGAGCACCCTGAAGTAAAGGCGGCGGTGCTCGACGCGCTGCAGCGCATCGCTGCATCGGGCAAGGCGGCGGGCATTTTAACCCTGAACGCCGAGATGCAAAAAGAGTCGGTGCAAGCCGGGGCCACCTTCATCGCCACTGATATCGATGTGCTGCTCTATGCTGCCGCCATACGCGACGCCGCTGCGCGCGCTAAAAAACTTCGCGATTGATAGATGAGTGCCTGTCCATAACAATCGTGACACGTCGTTCATGGGCCTTCGTTCATGGACGGACACTGATTAGAAGGAACAGCAGTGCCAGAAGCAATGCAAGAAGCAATCTACGCCATCGGCGACATACACGGTCAGCTGGAACAGCTGCAGGGCGCGCTTGAGCGCATCGAGCGGGATGGCGGGCCGGACGCGCAGGTGATCTTTCTCGGTGACTACACCGACCGAGGTGCCAACAGCCAAGCGGTATTGGATCTGCTGATCGCGGGGCAACAGGCAGGCAAGAACTGGCGCTTTATACTCGGCAACCACGATCGCATGTTCGCGATGTTCATGGAGCACTACCCGCGCACCGACGACAGGCTATTGGTGGGTTTTCACTGGTTTCACGCGCGCATCGGCGGCATAGAAACCCTGCAATCCTATGGGGTGGCCGTGGCCGAGCGGGATCGCATATTCCAAGTGCATGCGCGGGCAATGGCCGCGGTGCCGCCTTCGCACTTGGCGTTTCTGCGCAGCCTGGAGCCCAAAATCGTCGCCGGTGACCTGCTGTTTGTGCACGCGGGCATTCGCCCCGGTGTCGCCTTGTGTGACCAAGACGTCGACGACTTGGTGTGGATCCGGGACGAGTTTCTGCACTACGAAAAACCTCACGATAAGCTGGTGGTGCACGGCCACACCTTCATCGACAAAGCGAAACACTACGGCAACCGGGTGAACCTCGACTCCGGCGCGGCCTATGGCCACGACCTGAGTGCGGCGGTGTTCGAGGGCAGGGAGTGCTGGTTATTGACTGAAGATGGTCGTAAGATATTACGCCCTGAAAACTGATCTAAACCCACTTCAAGGCGCATCAATGATGCAATTATCCTTGAACGAGCCTTATCGGATGCGCCCCCCGTCGGGCCTAAAGAGCAAAACGCGCTCGGGGTCGAAGGTGGCTGATAGAGTCTGGCCGGGAACCAGGCCGCGCTTGCCGCCGGTGGCGACTGTCAAGATATCGGCCTCGCCGTTACGGGCGTAGGCGTAGGTCTCGCCGCCCAGGCTTTCGACGATCTCGATGCTGAGCTCGAGTGTCTCGAGGCCTCCCTGTATGAAGTGCTCGGGGCGGATGCCGACGGTGACTTTTGTGCCTTCTGGCAACACTGATTCAAGTGTGGGCAGGGCGATGCTTTGATCGCCGTAGGCGGGCAGGGTCAGGCGTCCGGCTTGTACTGCTGCGGGCAGGAAGTTCATTTTCGGTGAACCTATAAAACCCGCCACAAATTGATTGATAGGGTCATCGTAGAGATGGAGCGGGCTGCCTACCTGCTCGATGCGGCCGTCGCGCAGCACCACGATTTTGTCGGCCAGGGTCATGGCTTCTACTTGATCGTGGGTGACGTAGATGATGGTGGATTTGAGCTTTTTGTGCAGCCGCGCGATCTCGATGCGCATCTGCACGCGCAGCTCCGCGTCCAGGTTGGACAGCGGCTCATCAAAGAGAAAAACCTCCGGGTGGCGCACGATGGCGCGGCCAATGGCCACGCGCTGGCGCTGGCCGCCGGATAGATCCCCCGGGCGGCGGTGCATCAGTTTTTCCAGCCCCAGTGTTTTGGCTGCGTCGCCGACCTGTTGGTCAATGTCTTCTTTTTTCACCCCCGCGTATTTGAGCGCAAAACCCATGTTCTCTGCGACCGTCATGTGCGGGTAGAGGGCGTAGGATTGAAACACCATGGCGATGCCGCGCTTGGAAGCGTCGACCTCGTTGACTTGGCGGCCACCAATGAAGAGCTCTCCGCCGGAGATGTCCTCTAGGCCGGCGATCATGCGCAGGATGGTCGATTTACCGCAGCCTGATGGGCCTACAAATACCGTGAACTCACCGGCTTTTATGTCGAGATCCACGCCGCGGATGACGTCGATGCTTCCGTAGGCTTTTTTCAGGCCCTTGAGTTTAACGCCGCTCATGCTGCTGCTCCCTTCAACTGGCTGAAATGGTGTGGCTGGCGGTGCCAAAGCGCGCTTGTGTCACGCTGATCTCAATCTCGCCAGGGCGATCAGCGCGCAACCAAAACCCTGTGCTGCCCGCGCGCAGGGGCACGGTCTCAGGCCCGATCAAACTGCCCGCGCCTGTGATCTCTATGGTCAGGGGTTCGGACATGTGGTGCAGCCTGTTGCCTACCTGATCCAGGGCGTTGATCATCACCCGCATTTCCTGGCCGTCTTCCACCGTGTTGCCGTCGGGCTTCACTTCCAGCGTGGTCGGCACGGCCGCGGCCGCAAAGCGTCGTCGGATGACCTCCTTGCCGTCGCGCAAGCCCACCACAACACCGTCTTGCCAGCTCATGCCCCAGCCGCCGAGGCTGTCCTCGCCGAAGTCCTCTGCGCACACAATGACCGGGGGGTGGGGCAGGTGCGGGTAGTTCTCTCGGTCCGGCAGTGCGCGCACCGGCGGGAAGTCACCGTAGTGCACTTCAACCGCATCACAGTTGGTGAGCACGATCAGCGGCATGATGCCGTGCATGTTGCGCTCGCCGCGGGCGTAATAAGTGACCGGTTCCAGTACAAGCCCGCCCGCTGGCTCGCCCTGGGAGGCGTAGGCGGCCGCTGCAAATTTGGGTGCGCGGAACATGTCCATCACACCGTGATAACAGAGCCGATCGCCGGCCCCAAAATCCTTGTGGGTGTTGTAGTCGAATGCACACCAACCGATGGCGCCCGCGGTGCCAGCCGCGCCGTAGGCTGCGTCCAGCACTTGCAGGTGGCGAGTGACATGCTCGGCCTGGCGCTGTTCTTGGTCGTGGGACTTGGTCGGGTACATGTGGCCATTGTATTCGGTGATCATGTAGGGCAGAGGGTGTTCTAAGCCCGTGCACTGCGACTGCGGGCGCAGCGCGGCGCGGGGTGGCGCTGGATCGAAGAACTCTTCCATGCCGAGGTTGAAGTCATTCATGGTGTAGACGTCTTCCAGGAATTCGGAGCGCTCGTGGCAGCGCACGCCACCGGTTTGGCGTGTGCTGTCCAGCTCGCGGGCAACTCGGTTTGTCTCCGTGTAAAAGGCGGTATTGTCGGCGCTCTCGTTGACTCGTACTCCCCAGATTATAATCGAGGGGTGGTTCCAGTCGCGTCTGATCATGTCGCGCACGTTTTGCACGCTCTGCGCCTGCCAGGCCTCATCGCCTATGTGCTGCCAACCGGGGATCTCCTCAAACACCAGCAGGCCGATCTCATCGCAGCGATCCAAAAACCAGATGGACTGCGGGTAGTGCGAGGTGCGCGCCAGGTTGAGCCGCAGCTCGTTCTTGAGGATGTCGGCGTCTTGTGCATTGGCCGCGCGACCCATGGCGTAGCCCGCGTAGGGAAAGCTCTGGTGGCGGTTCAGGCCGCGAATTTTCAGCGGGCGGCCGTTGAGGTGAAAACCCTCGGTGGTGAACTCGGCGTGGCGAAAGCCAAAGCGGGTGTCCAGCGTGTCCACGCCAGCGGCTGTCTCCAGGGTGAGCGCGATGGTGTAGAGATTGGGGGTGTCCAGATCCCACAGCTCAATGTCGCTCAGCTCTTCGAAGCGCAGCGCCACTGTGTCGCCGTCGACAACACGCTCGCCACTGCAGATCTGTGCGCCGTCGGGCCCCGTGATCACAGCTTTCAAGCGGCCTGCAAGCTCGCACCCCTGGGGGTTGTCCAGCACCACCACGGCGGTGACAGTCTTGTTGTCGGCCAGTACATCGGGGGTTTCTATCTTGACCGAGGTGATGGAGACAGGCGCGGTGTGTCGCAGCCACACATCGCGGTAGATGCCCGCGTAAGTGAGGTAGTCGATCTGGCCGCCAAAGGGCGGGATGGCGGGGTTTTCCGCGCCGTCGATGGTTACGCTCAGGGTGTTTTTGCCGTCTTTCAGCAATCCCGTCAACCGCGCTTCAAAGGGGGTGTAGCCGTCCACGTGGGCGGCGATCTGCTGGCCGTTAAGGGCGACCTTGGCATTTGCCATGGCGCCTTCAAAGTGCAGCACCACATCGCGCCCAGCCCATCCGGCCTCAGCTTCAAATGTTTTCTCGTAGCTGAAGACTTTTTGGTAGCTGGTCTCGTCGAAATAGGAGAAGGGCAGCTCGACCCCGGTGTGGGGCAGGCGGACAGTGTCCCGCCCTTCGAATAACCAATGGTCGTTGAAAGATTGTATTACGCGCATAGTGGGAATCTGTTTAACCGTCTATTTAACCGAGCCCAGCATGCCCTGAACAAAGAGCCGCTGAAGAATGAAGAAGATAATGAGTGTGGGCAACGTGGTGATGACACAGGCCACCATCACAACCCCGTATTCGGGCGAATATGCAGACGCCAGAGAGGAAATGGACAGCACCATGGTTTTCATCTCATTGGTTTGCAGCACAATGAGCGGCCAGAGGTAGTTGTTCCAATTCAACATAAAAACAATGATCGTCGCCGCCGCGTAGGTTGAACGCATCACGGGGAAGTAGACGTGGGCGAATATCTGCCACTCTTTGAGGCCGTCAATCTTGGCGGCGTCGCGCAGCTCGGGCGGGAATGACTTGGTCGCCTGGCGGAAATAGAAGATCACAAAAACATTGGCCACTGTTGGGGCGATGATGGCGGTATAAGTGTTGATCAGGCCCATTTTCGCGAACATCATGAACAGCGGGATCATCAGCGCGGCGAAGGGGATCGACAGTATCAAGAGCAGGCTGCCGAAAATGCGCTCGCGGTTGCGCGAGCGGAAAATCTCGAAACCATAACCCGCGGCTGAGGCGACAATGAGCGTCAGGATGGTGCCCAGAATAGAGATGTAGAAGGAGTTGAACAACACTCGCGGCAGATCCACTTGTTCGACCAGGCTGGCGATGTTGATCCACAGGTGGGAGCCAATGCTCGCCTTGCCTTTGAGAATGTCGGCGGCGGAGTTGGTTGTGCCCACCAGCATCCAAAAAAACGGAAAAATGGAAACAAAAGCCGCGATAGACAAGATGCCGTAGCTGCAGATTTCTTTGATTGAGATGCGGCGGCTCATTTGCGATCTCGCGCGATGTAGAACTGCACGGCGCTCAACACCGCCACCAGCAGCACAATCACGTAGGACACAGTTGCGGCGTATCCCATAGACGGCATGAATTTGAAGGTGAGGTTATAGATATACTGCGAGAGCGTCAGGGTTGCGTTGGACGGGCCTCCGCGGGTGATGTTTTGCACCTCGTCAAACAACTGCAGCGTGCCGATAGTTGAAATGATCGCGGTGAACAAGATCACCGGTTTCAGCATCGGCACGGTGATTTTGAAAAACTGCGCGTAGGCCGGAACACCGTCGATACGGGCGGCCTCGTAAATTGATTTGTCGACATTTTGCAGTGCCGCCAGATAGAAGATCATGTTGTAGCCGGTCCAGCGCCAGGTGATCGCTATGATAATGACAACTTTGGCCCAGAAGGGGTCGCTCAACCAGGCGATAGGCAGGTCGAGTATGTGCAGCATGATCAGCGTCTGATTGACGAAGCCATCGGTGGCAAACATGGATTTAAACAGAACCGAATAGGCCACCAGAGAGCTGACTGCCGGTAGGAAGATGGCTGTCCTGAATAGTGCTCGGCCCTTGAGCCGGGGCGAGTTGAGCAAGACCGCAAACAGCAGCGCCGAACAGAGCATGATCGGCACTTGTATGGCGAGAAAGGTCAGGGTGTTGCCCATCGCCTTGAGAAAAATAGGGTCGTCTGCGAGACGCTTGATGTTGGCCAAGCCCCCGAATGACGTGTTCATCCCGCGACCGGTCTGAAAGGACATCCAGAGTGACCAGAGGATAGGGGTGATCATGAATATGCCGAGCAAAACCAGTGCGGGCATGACAAAGCCCCAGCCGCTCAAATTTTCGCTGCGTCCTAAACGTGTTTGCGCCACACGCCGGTCCTCTTGTTGGTCTCTCGCGCGCCGCGATTGCGGCGCGCGAGTTGGTGGTATTGCCGGGCTAAATGCGCCCGTCTAATGTCGCCAGTCTGATTGCGTCAGGCTTATTGCGTCAGGCTTATTGCGTTAAAATGCGGGCTTCAGCTTCGATTTTGGCAATGGCTTCGTCGAGGTCTGCGCCGTCTGCAAGGGCGGGCAGCTGAGAAGATATCGCGGAGCGAACTTCATAAGTGAAAAGCCCATAATCTACAGCGGGAACTTCAGTGAGCCAGTTCGAGAAGTCCTGCCACACTGTCTGGCCACCGAAATAATCATCGGACGCGGAATAGGCGTCGCCGTTGCGCGCGTCGAGCAGTGAGCCCACTGCACCTTGACCCACCAGGATCTCCTGGTAGAAATTCACGTCTTCTGACCAGGCTTCTTTGAGGAAGTCCTTGGTCTCGGCGATGTGTTCGGAAGAGGAGAGCACGTACCAGCTCGACCCACCGAGGTTGGAGGAATTTGCCGATCCTTCAATGGCAGCGACACGCGGCGTTGAGGCAACAGCCCACTGACCGGGTTGATCCGCGGCTTTGATGGTGCCAGTGATCCACACGCCGGTGATTGCAGAGGCGACATCGCCACTGGTAAAGGCGCCGGTCCATTCGGACCAACCACTGACCAGTGTGTAGATTTCTTTGGCTTGGAATACCTTGGCGTAGTCGGCCAGGGCCGCGCGGAATTTTTCATTGCCGACGATATCCAGCCCGCCGTTCTCATCAAAAAACCAGCCGCCCGTGGACTGCAAAATCACGATGAACATGCCGCTGTCGTTGTAGTCGAGTGACAAGAGCGGTTTGCCTGTTTTTGCAAACACGTCTTTGCCTATTTCGATCAGGCGGTCCCAGGTGATGTCGTTCAGGTCGTCGGCACCGTAGCCGGCTTCACCGAGGATATCCGAGCGGTAAAACCAGCCTGTCACGCCCGTGTCAAAAGGCATGGAGTAGGTGTGTTCGCCCACCGTGCCGAGTGCCACCTTGTAGTCTGCGAACTTGCTGTGATCGATCACGTCTTCGAGCTGCTCAAAGGCGCCGGGGAAAGACAGCAAATATTTCTGCGCGCTGTAGTCTTCGATCAATACGATGTCCGGCAGGCCATCGGTGGTGCCGGAGGCGAGTTGTATTTGCAGTTTTTGCTCGACTTCTTCACGGGCAAAGCCATTGAAGACCAGGTCGAAATCGGGGTGTGTTTTTTTGTAGTTCGCTGCCGCCAGCTCAATCGCCGCGCCGTTGAAGTTTGGATCCCATGCCCAGACGTTTATTTCTTCGGCCACAGCAGATGTAGTTGCCAACAGACCGGCGCAAGCACCGAGTAGAAGCGTGCGTGCAGATGTCGCAGTTTTAATTGTCATTATTGCCTCCTTGATAGGTCGCCAGTTTATCCAGCGTGAGCAAAGAGTAGCGCAGAGTAAATAATCGGGCAACAAATTTAGTAAATATTTACTAAGCCGACAAATACCCTCGGTGAGAGGCCGCTGTGTGGCAGGGACTAGGAGCTTGGGCGAGGACTGGACCCGTCGCGAGAAAGAGATAGTTTTGAGGTGGATTTTCGTGGCGATTGAGGCGAATAGCTGGCTATTTAACGAAATCGACGCGGAAATACGGCCAAAAATAGCCTTTCGCAGTAGGGATTTTAGTTCCCGCCCAAGCTCCTAGGCCAGTTCTTTGGTGCTGCCGCGCCAAATAACCTTGGTTTCGAGTGTCAGGCGCTTGGCCAGTTGCCGCCCCGCTTGGCGCTCTAGCAGCAGATCCACGGCGTTTTCACCTATTCGCTCCGCGGGCAGTCGCACCGTGGTGAGAGGAGGGTTGAGAAAGCGCGCCGCAGAGATGTCGTTAAAACTCGCCACCGCTATGTCTTCGGGAATGCGCAAGCCTTTCTCGGCAAGTGCCCGGTAGGCGCCGACTGCCATGTTGTCGTTTGCCGTCACCAGGATCTCGGGCAGCTTGCCTGCTGACAACAGAGACAGCGTCAGCTTGTGGCCGCTTTCTTCGGAGCTGTCGCCCTGTAGGCTCAGCTCGCTCAGTTCGTCTGCATCCATACCGCGTTCCCGCATCCAATCTCGGTAGGCGAGGTAGCGGGTCTCTGGCCCGGTGGGGCTGCGGCCTGCACGGTGGTTC
The DNA here is from genome assembly GCA_033852095.1 of Granulosicoccaceae bacterium. Lineage (GTDB taxonomy): Bacteria > Pseudomonadota > Gammaproteobacteria > CALCKW01 > CALCKW01 > CALCKW01. The sequence goes on from JAWSVD010000241.1 coordinate 13,345, forward strand.
CAGCCCACAAAAGAGATGCGCCGGTAACCTCGTTTTTCCAGTGCGCTGAGCAGTTTTCGTGTCGCTGCCACCAGGTCGCAATTCACCGCGTCTATTTCATCGCTTGGCGGGCTGTAGTCGACGATCACCACGTTTTTATTGTGCTCTGTGACCCAGCTGATTTCTTCGTCGTTGTAGATGCCGATCAAGATCACGCCGCCAATTTGATTCAGCAGCTCCGTGTTGGCGCGTTGCTCGCCGTAATAAAACTTCAGCTGCCCTACGCCGAGTGCGGCGCATCGGCTCTCAATGCCAATGCGAAGCGAGACGTAGTAGGGGTCGGTGAGCTCCTCCTCGGGTCGCAAATAATGCAGCAGCGCGACTTTGCCCGCGTAGCCATTTTGTTTGGTGAGCTTGCGCCGACGCGGCGGCTCGTAATTCATGGCCGCCGCTGTCTCGATGATCGACTGACGGGTTTGATCGCTGACCGAGAGTGTCGCGTCGAAATTGAGCACTCGCGAGATCGTCGAGGTGGAAACGCCCGTTGCATCGGCGATTTGTTTGAGTGTCACGCCTGTGCGTTTGCTCGATGTTTGCGGGCGTTTTGATTTCATGGCGCACATTTATGTCACAGCTGAGAGAGAGTGGCAATGCGAGCAGGACATTTTTAGTAAATATTCTCTAAACCAAGAGCTAAAACCCCGTTTTAGCGTCGATCTCTTATAAAATGGGTGTTTGTGTGGCAGCACTCGGCAGTGAATGAGCTCCAATGCACCGCATTGTGCCGCGCCGACCGGTTCTTAGGGTGTAATGGCCTATCTCGTGATGGCTCATCTGAGCGCGCGCGACAAAGTGATCTGTCTCTCGGCAGCGCCGCTTATTCACCGCCTATTTTATGATCGAAGCCGTTGATTTGCGCAGTTTCAGCGAGACCGCTGTCTCCACATAAGTGACCAATTCACCGGGATTTTCGATGCGGTTGAAGAGTTGACGAATGCCGCGCCGACCCAGGTCTTTCATGTCGATACTCAAGGTGCTGATCGGCACCGAATTCAGGGCTGCGGCCGGCACGTCATCAAAGCCCAGCACCGAGATGTCCTCCGGTACATTGAGCCCGTGCTCGTTCAGCGCTGCAATAGCACCCAGCGCACTGGCGTCGTTATAACACTGGATTGCCGTCACATCGCCGCGGCCCTGTTGCTCCAGCCAGAGACTGGTTTCTCTGTAGGCGACGTCGAGGCGGATTTCCTTCAGCTCGATGGCGGGCATGGTCTCGAAGTCGATCTCGGCCTCGGCCAGCGCCTTGCGACTGCCCAGCATGCGGTCGCGGATGGTGGGGCGGTTGCTGTGGTTTAAAAACAGGATGTTGCGGTGGCCGAGCTCGATCAGGTGGCGAGTGCCGAGGTAACCGCCGGTGCGATTGGCCGGGGCGATGGAATCAAGGCGCATCAATGGCTCGCGACCGTTCACGATCACCGCGGGCGTGCCGCTCGCCTGCAGGGCCAGCACGGTTTGCTCCTCCTGCATCGACAGCAGCAATACGCCTTGACTGCCGCTGGCGCCCAGCTGCGCCGCGGCGGATTTCATCGCCACGTGTTTGATTGACAACTCCATGCCAAGCAACTTCGACTCTTCTTCTATGCCAGCCAAAATCAGTTGCAGAAACTCCCCGGTACCGTTTTCAACGGCCTGAACATCTATGGCGACGGTGACAGAGCGAGAGGGTACACCGCCTTGATAGCCCAGTTGATTGGCCGCCTGGCGGATGCGATCGCGGGCAAGCGCTGAAATACTGCTCGCACCGCTGAGTGCCCTGGACGCGGTTGAAACAGAGACGCCGGCGCTTTCAGCGACGTCTCGAAGCGTGACGCGCCGAGAAACGGGGTTGCTCATTGATTTCTGCTCTCCATTCATAGGGATATTTTCACTGTGTACGCTTCGCTGCGAGTAAGCGCCAGCGCGGTGATATGCCAATTTCTCATTTTTGCGGCGGTTATGCAAATTTGCATTGTTGTGCAAAATTGCTTGTAATTGGTACAGGCCAGTACTAGTCTGGAATCACTATAGCGCTTGGGATGGACTGCGTGGTGAATTCGGCATCTGCACAACAGCTTCATGAGTCGGCACCGTTTAGCGCGTGCCTGAGCGAATTGCCTGCCCAGCTTTCAGGCTTGTGCATCGCGCCTGAAATCGACGACAGAAAAGGGTGGCAGCTCGACTCGAATACCCGCGCCTATCTGCTGCAAAAAGCGCAGCACTGTCTCGCGCAGACATGGCCCGAACTGGATCAAGACAGCTACGGTCTGTTCAGCGAAATGGGGGACAGGGTAAGCTTTGAAACGCCTTATTTCGAACGCCGACGCATGTTAGTGGTGCTGGCATTGGCTGAAGCAATTGAAAACAAAGGCCGTTATCTGCGCAAGATAGAGCAGGGCGTCGGTTTGATCTGCGCCGAGCTCGGTTGGCAGCTGCCGGCACACAACAGCTACAGCCGCGACGGTGAAGTCGCGCCGCAGCCCGATCCGAGTCGGCCGGTGGTGGATCTGTTTGCCGCGGAGACGGGGGCTCTTTTGGCTACTCTGGCACAGCTGCTGGTTGATGTGCTCGATCCAACGTCACTCTCGCTGATCGATCGGCAGGTGAAGGCTCGTATTCTAGATCCCTATCTACACAGTAAATTTTGGTGGATGGGGCTCGATGGCGGCTTGATGATCAACTGGACACCCTGGTGTACTCAGAAC
>JAWSVD010000242.1:0-6820 GCA_033852095.1 Granulosicoccaceae bacterium
AACTAACAAGTGCAACACTTAACAACTAAGGTGTATCTTCGAAAATCTATCACCACATCAGCCCTGCAGCTAGGGCCATGATCCAGATCAAGCTAGAAGAGCAATGCAGCTCGCGTGAGATTGCACGCACCATACAGCGATCTCCCTCCACCGTTTCACGGGAAACACAGCGTCAGGAATGCGCAGCGTATCGGGAAAGAAGAGCCCACTGTTTCCAGCCGTGGAAGTGACGCAAAGGATAGGCCCTTTTTGATCTCGCGAGTACGCTCTAGGATTGTAGACAGTGGTCCCCAGAACAAATATCGGAACGCTTAAAGCTTGAACGCACCGATGATCCAGATTGGCGCGTAAGCCACAAGACCATCTACTCGACGATTTACGCGTACCCGCGTAATGAGCTGAAAAAGCTGTTTATTTCTCAGCTTCGGCAAGCCCAGCCCAGCCCAGCCCAAGCGTGGTGTGAGCCGAACAGCCAAAGCAACCGCAGCAGTAAAAGCTCCAGAAGAACAGACGATCCACGTCCGGCCTGCAGAGATAGGAACGCGTGTTACAACGGCTCACTGGGAAGGAGACCTCATTGTCGGCGCCATGAACCACGGCGTGCGTCGGGACAGTGGTAGAGCGCACCACCGGGTTATTGGTGCTGTGCAAAATGGACAGCAAAGGAGCGGAAGATGTTCGCCTAGGGTTTGAGTGTCAGCTTAAGAAAATTGAACATTACTTGAGATTATCGATGACCTACCACAGGGGGTCGGAGATGGCAGAACAACCACTGATGTCGAAACGACTGAAGATGGATATCTACTTTTCCGGTCCGCACGCGCCCTGGTAGCGTGGCAGTAACGAAAACACCATTGGTTGAGCGGCAGTATTTGCCAAAGGGAGTCGACCTGTTAGGGTTGAGCAAGACTAGGTTAAACGACATTGCCTTATTGTTAAACACGCGGCCTAGAAAACTGCTTGGCTTCAAAACAGCTAAAGAGTGCTTCGACAAGCTAACTGCCGAACATATCAACAGTGTTGCGCTTGATTCTTGAGTCTAAGAATTTGTCACTTCTTCACCACATCGATTGACCCGCAACGTGCAGGGAAAATATATCGGAACTTCAGATCTAGACACCTCATCCTGCCTGCATGGGCAATGGCGCCGTGCCCCGTTTGCGCCTGGACTAAGGTGCTTCCAAGCGCTATCGCCTTCGGGCCGCACTGCAAGTGGCGCAGGGTTTCGTCGCTCGGATGCCTTGTTGCGGTGTAAGGGCGAAATGGCCGAGATAATCGCATTGGAGGCCAATGCCACGCTTCCCTGCATGGCTTACCTGAAGGGCCCTTATTGGACGGGTTTAGCTGCCGCTGACAACCCGCTAGACGCCAAGCGCCGCGCCCTGTATGAAGCACTCGAACGAGCAGCGACGGATCTCTGGTGGCAAGGCTTATTACCGGCGGTCGATCTTGACTTAGCCGGCAAGGAGGTGCTGGACCTCAGCGGTGAATTGCAATCACTGCGCGGCATCGCACTGCACAAGCGAACGACCCGCTTCTATTTGATTTCCGGATTCGCGGCTTTGGCCGTCACGCTAGCGATAAGCACTTCGCCCGACAGTGATCAGGTAATATTTGGATTCGGCGCTGGCCCCTCTATCAAGCAATCCGCGCGATCCGCAATGCTTGAGTTGTTGATGATGGAGCTGAACTTAACCGACATCACTGCAGACTCAAAGCAAAACGAGCATCTTGCACAACTGGCGCAGAGCTTTCACACACGGCCAGAAAAGCTGATCGGTCAAACGGATGCCAACTACATCGCCATTGTTAAGAACATAGAGCACGGCCTCTCGATTGAAGAAAAAGTCGCAGCAATAGGTATTGAAGTTGACTATTTTGATGTTTCCGCCCCGCACACTCAGAGCGTTTGGCTAGCGAAACTCAGTGACAACAACCCCCTAGGCAAGCCCAGCCCCTACAGCCAGCGCCCATTAATTTAGCCTCCTCTGCACTCGAATAACTGAGCTTCGACCTCGGATTCACACTCGTCTCACAGTTGTGACATTACGATGTGCACAAGGAGATTGTTATGAAGACATATGAATCCAGTGTTTCGATCGATCCAGAGCAATCTGTGCAGCAGGCACATCAACTGGAAGGATCGCCTTCAACGGCGCCGGACGCACCTGGTCACGGCCAGCATGGGGCCGAATCAGGCACAGACGGTGATAGAGCCACAGCCCCGCGGTTCGATCTTGCGAACAAAGCTTGGCGACAGGCGTGCATGGAAAACGCCTCGATTCCCGCGGGCTACACCTACTTGTCGCAACTGCTAGGGCACGACCTAGGCAACAGTGTACCCGCGAACAGCGTGCCCTCGAGCAAGCCTCAAAACCGGTTGCTAAGTCCCGCTTTGGGTTTGTACAACCTCATCGAGAACCCCTTTAGCCTTGAGACCGTGTACGGCAAGGGGCCAGTTGGAACGCCGCATCTCTACTTCCAAGATACGCTCAGGTTTCGCATCAAAGCCAGCAGCGAACTCACGGAACTGTTCCCACTTCCCTTGGACGACGGACCAGTCGCACCCAATGTAATTCCATCAAGGTTACTGGCTGATCCGCGCAACCGTGATACGGCCATGCTGCACCGATTGACTGTTGTGTGGATGCAATACCACAACCTTGTGTCAAAAAAACTCGTTCAACAGCAAGTACCCGGTATTCGTGAGGATGAACATGGCAAGTTACGTAAAAGCTTCTTGCTCGATATTTATGTGCAAACGCGGGCCACCGTTTTAGAGACCTGGCACCGAGTGGTCATGAAGGATCTACTGCGCGTATTCTGCCACCCAGAGGTGTTCGAGATTCCGCTCAACAAATTGTCGACGCTCAAGCCCCTCAGCACAACCGACGCACTGCACGGTTTGATGCGTTCATTCCATGCGCTCCCGCTCGAAGACTACCAGCTCAACAGCAGTGATCGCCCCCTGCTAAAAGACATCCGCAACCAACTCCTAGAGGGTAAATGGGGGCTCGACTGGCAGTTATTCTTTGGCCCTACTGCCACTAACAAAACCCGCATGAGCGCCAGCTACACGTCCCAATTTTCAACTGGCAGCACAAAAACCATCGCACTGGCCGACTTAGCAACATCCCTTAAAGTTGGCGCGACCACGGACATTCAAACGTTGATCGCTGAGGCAAAAAAACTGCTGCCTGACAACTACCATCTCGATCTCAGCCCTAACTATCTAGCGGCGCTGATGAACATTGCAGCAGGCCCTAACGCCACGAGCGAAATAATGGCCCACGAACTTGAGCGCGCACCACTGTTTCTCATACTGATGATAGAAGCGCAATTCTTCGGAGAAAGCGGTGGCTTTGGCCCGCTGGGCTCTATTTTGTTGCGGCGCTACCTGGAACACACAAAAGCTCAATTGATGTTCTCGCGACCAGAGCTAACAATAAACGGGTGGCAACCTCCACAGACGATGTACGAAGTTATACAAACTGTTCAACAACATGCTTAGAGAGAGACAATCTCATGTCCAATCCTGAATATATAATAGTGGGCCGCGATGTGCGTCAGGCGCGCCACCATTTGGTGGCCGGAAAATTTGTGGAAGCTTGCAAAGACCCCGGCGGAAAACCCATGGATGTCGTCCACATAGGCACGCTGATCGCGCAAATGTCTGAAAGAGAATGCGCTGACCGCGTGGCAAGCGAAGACGAGCTGGATCAAATAAAACATTGCCTGATGGTTGAATCAGTCCCGCCAGGCCAGCTGTGCGACAAAGAAAAAGACGCTATATTGCAGAACACAGAAATACAAGTGTTGTTTGAAACGCGCGAAAAAGAAGCCAAGGCTGCCGCCGAAAAAAACGTACGTATATTGGTGGTGCCCGCTGACGGCACAATCAAAGCGACCCTGGATACACTGCCCATACCCGGTTCTGGCAAAGTTTTTGAGCCACCGCTGACGTACCCAGTGGACAAGGACGTCATGCTAAACTTCCTGCTGGATGACATTATTGCAGCTGCGGTCAACGCCCCCAAACCAGACAACCACGAGCAACTGAGCTGGACAATTATCACCAAGCACATCGCCGATCACTTGGAAGCCCGCCTATCCCAAACTAATGGCGTGGATCAACAATCCGCGTTTCACCGGGCGGTGGGTATCTACGCTACCAATATGTGCAGATAGGGAATAAAGAAACATGCACCAAGTGCATACCTACAAGCATCAGAGCGCTTTGAGAACTGTCAATCTCAAATGCTCTCGTGCTTGCTCATCGCGCATCGGAAAACAGGACGTAAACCAATCAACGGTTTCCGCACACGTTGGCTCTGATTTCAGCGTCCATTGGGATTTCATGAAATGGTGGTAGGCCTGAAGGCGGGCCCGCGCCTCTTGCCTGCGGCCCAGTTGAACCAATGATGCCGTATGCCAACCGCCCACCGTTGCCATGAGATCCCCAGCAAGTTCACACTGCCGAGCGGCCTCTTCAAAATTCCCGCACAAATAGTTCGCAGCCGCCAAATAGACAAAATGGAAGGGCTCCAATGCCTCCGTCGTACGGCCGATATCAGTGGCCACCCTTTCGGATTGATCCAAGCGCCCGGCAAACGCATAACCCAGCGCAGCTGAAATGAGTGTGAGGTTATTGGATTTATTCAGCTCGATAGCCTGATCAAAGTGGAAATCCGCCAATTCAAATTCCCCTTTGTGGCAATAACACCAGCCCAAAACACGGTGGGCCCGTGTGTCCAAAGGATCAAGGTTGACGGCCTCAATAGCGTGGTGCAGCGCAAGCTGCTTCTGGCCTTCAGTGTGCTGCGTACCCGGCAAAAGAATATGCCGCACATTCAGCGCGCCAGCCAGTTCCGCATGGGCCGGACCAAATCGGGGCGCCTCAGCCGTGATCTCGTTCAGCATTTCAATCGCCCTTGCCTCAGTTTTTGGCGACCACGTATCGATAAGCGTTTGGCTCTGCAACCAACGATCGTAAATCGCCGACGCATGGGGCATCCCTTCACCAGATCGCGCAGCAAAAGACAAGGCGCGTGAGATGTTGGCCAGCTGAGCACGCGCCTTCTGATCCCAATTTTTAGCGGGCGACTGAATGACCTCGGACCAGACCAGCTGATTAGCTGCCGGCGCCGATAGCTCGACGATCAAATTGCATTCACCGTCAAAGCTGTGCATATCCAGCCGAAGCACCAAGTCAGGCGCGGCATGTGCCACGTCATCAACCACACTCCACTCTCGGAAACGTGACATCCGCATCCTGAGATCACTGTAAAGAACCGACAAAAGACTGTCGTCAGCAACGGACAATGCCGACCTCTGCACTTTTTCTAAAGACAGGCTGGGCCGTATTTTCCGAGAGGCGGTAGTTGCAGTGTCCGCGACAGATACATCGTAAGGCCCCGATTTAATCTTCGCCGCAAGCGCCAAAGTCTCTGCTTCTGGCTCCTGATCTAGCTCCTGCTCGAGATACTTGTACAAATTGTTATAAGTATCAATCGCTCGGCTGCCAGAGCCTTGCGCCCAATCACTGTACATCAGAAATCGAACAGCACTTTCATTTGACGGCTCTATAGATCGGGCCAATTTCGCCGCTTGTACAGCGCGCTCTGTGCCACGGCTATCCTGGAAAATTGCCTCCAACAGCTCAGCGATCTCCTGCACTGCTTGATTCCGTTTTATCGCCAGCCAACTGTCGTAAGAATCGCTCAACCCCGACATCAAATCGAACTCTTGCACATAGCGTTCGACGGTATCGGTCGTACTCTCCTGCCAAAAGGGAGCGCTCAGCAGATCTTGGATTCGCAAATCAAGGGTTCGATTTCCTTGGCAGCGCAAACCCAGCTGCCCGCGCTGGGTTTCAAGGACCGTGTGCGGTGTTTGCTCAATGGCCTCTCGAATCTGCCGAATCGCCTGCCGCAGAGAAGCCATTGCCTTTTTGTGCGGGAAATCCTGCCAAAAAATATCGGCAATCTTCTCACCACGGTGATCCAAGCCCGGCAAATGATGAAGATAAAACAGAAGCGCCCGCGCTTTTCGAAAACGCATACGCCCTATCAAAGCTAAATCGTCAACCACGCTGCTCATTTTTGATTACAGTTTCCACAAGTTCACGCTGGGATACTGTCATGGACACCCGATTTAGGCAAACCCCCAACTAATGTGTGTTGATTGTGGGTTTTTGACAACTTAACTAGGAGATGGAAATGTGCAGAGTAAAATATTAATACTCCATGCTAATTCAGGTATCACACGCGCAACAGTTATCCAGATGAGCCTGCAACTTAATAATTGTGGAATATTAAATAGTTGGCGCGACCGACCGAACAGCTCGGCTCACCGTCATCTCGTGCACAGCAAACACCTGGCCGATCTCACGCATGGTGTAGGCCCCGCTGCGGTAGGCCTCCGCCATGCCCTGCTTTGGGTCGGCGTAATGCTCACGGTAATAAGCCAAGGACTTGGCCAGCGCCCGCCGCTGCGCTCGCGATACATCACGCAAGTTCTCCGGCGCACTGTCATGCACAGCCTGAGCGACAAAGTCATCATCCCCCAAGGCCAGCTGATGCCGCACATCATCCAGTGGGCTGGCAACGCCCCGCCCCTCAGCTACAAAGGCTGCATAGCGCTTGATCGCGGTAGAGCGCCGCTTGGCAAACTGCACCAACAGCCAATCACTGTCCAGCCACGCGGGGCAATCCGCCAGTCCCGCGTGGGCGGGGTAACTGCTCCAGCGCCACATCTCCGGTCGCCTCACCATCTTCGCCCGCACCGGGTTCAGCACCACATAACGAGACAGCTCCAGCAG